>JAIVHB010000021.1 GCA_020201275.1 Rhodothermaceae bacterium
GCGCAACGCAGTGTAGCCGAAGGGCGCAACGCAGTGTAGCCGTAATCGCGGATTGATATGCACGTTTTTGATTTATCGATTTATAAGATTCAACGACGTACCGAATTACCGATTTATATCATTTCTACAGGGTGCAGCTATGTCACCTCCAGAATAGTGTTGCCCGCATTGGGCAAAATCAGGGCCTGCTGGCAACATACTTCCAAATCACTTCGCCGTTCAAATGTTCTATTGTTCACTTGTTCCCTAATTCGAAGCATGCTAACAGCACAAATTGTGTAGCCCCGAAGTTAGCGGCTCGCGATGACGGGGTTTTTGATTTCGATTTCCCGTGGCCCAACAATTGCTTATCTTGCAGATTGGTTTTTTTACGGGAACATCCGCCGGAACGATGCCGCCGGAATCCCGATTTTCATGAAGTAAATACACGACATTTTGCAATCATCCATTATCATACGCGGCGCCCGGGAGCATAATCTGAAGAATATCGACATCGATATTCCCCGTGATCAGCTTGTGGTAATCACCGGTTTGTCGGGTTCAGGTAAATCGTCACTGGCCTTCGATACCATCTATGCCGAAGGGCAGCGCCGGTTTATGGAATCCCTATCGGCCTACGCACGGCAGTTCCTGGGGATGATGGAAAGGCCCGAGGTCGACTTTATCGACGGCCTGTCGCCGGTGATCTCCATCGACCAGAAGACTACCAACCGCAACCCGCGGTCGACTGTCGGTACGGTTACCGAAATCTATGATTACCTGCGCCTGCTGTATGCAAGGGTAGGTGAGCCCTATTCATGGAAGTCGGGCAACAAGATGACCCGGCAGACACCCGATCAGGTGGTGGAAAGCATCATGAATCTGCCACAGGGTACCAAAGCGTACTGCATGGCCCCGGTGGTTCGCGGGCGCAAGGGCCACTACCGCGAGCTGTTCGACCAGACCCTGAAACAGGGATACATCCGTGTTCGGGTCGACGGAGAATTCAAGGAACTGGAGAGCGGCATGAAGCTGGACCGCTATAAAACACATAATATAGATGTGGTGATCGACCGGTTCGTGGTGAGCGAAAACAGCCGTACACGCATCACCCAAAGTGTATACACAGCCCTGGAGATGGCCGACGGCAACGTGATTCTGCATGTTCAGGATACGGGCAAAGACCAGCTCTACTCCATGAAGCTGTTCGATCCCGAATCGGGTCTGGCCTACGAGGATCCGGCACCCAACCTGTTTTCCTTCAACTCTCCCTACGGTGCCTGCAAAACCTGCGGCGGTCTGGGTTACAGCTACGATATCGATCCGGAGCTGGTTATTCCTAATCGCAGGATGAGTATCAACGAAGGTGCCATCCGTTTTCTGGGCAAGCCGCGCGGAAGTTTCTTCTTCAAGCAGATTTTTTCGGTCCTCGAAATGTACGGGGCCGATTTCAGCACACCCCTTAATGAACTGAGTAAAGAAGGGCTGCATGTGCTTCTTGACGGCAGCGAAGGCCGTAAATTTGATGTCAGCTACGATTTCAGCGATAAAAGTGTAACCTACAAACACGCCTTCGAAGGGCTCCGGAATAACATACGTCGCCAGTACGAGGAGAGCAATTCCGGCAAACAGCGCGACAAGGCCAGGGCGTTCATGAGCCGCGTTACCTGTCCGGAATGTAATGGCGGCCGCCTTAACCGTGAAGCCCTCTCCTATAAAATAGGCGGATATGCCATACATGACCTTGTAAGGATGGATGTGGCCGAACTGAGAAACACACTTGGCCGGCTGGAACTTACCGACCGGCAGCGAACGATCGGCAGCCAGGTGCTCAAGGAGATTCGCGACCGGGTCGACTTCCTGCTGAATGTGGGCCTGAGCTATCTCAGCCTCGACCGTGAAGCGCAGACCCTGAGCGGCGGCGAGGCCCAGCGTATACGTCTGGCCACCCAGATCGGCACCCAATTGGTGGGTGTTCTCTATATACTGGATGAGCCAAGCATCGGGCTGCATCAGCGCGACAACATCAAGCTGATCAATTCCCTGAAACTGCTGCGTGACCTGGGCAATAGCGTGATTGTGGTGGAACACGACCGGGAAACCATTGCCGATGCCGACTATGTAATTGATCTTGGTCCCGGAGCGGGCATCCACGGCGGGCAAATCGTATCGCAGGGAAAGATGGAGCAGCTCGATCCGTCTTCGCTCACCAGCCGGTTCATGAACTATGCCGAGAAGATCAGCATTCCCGAACAAAGGCGGCCCGGCAACGGAAAGGTGCTCAGTGTAAAGGGTGCACGCGGGCACAACCTCAAAAATGTGGATATGGATGTTCCCCTGGGCACCTTCATCTGCGTTACCGGGGTGAGCGGAAGCGGAAAAAGTTCGCTCATCAACCAGACCCTGGTTCCGATTCTGAGCAACTATTTCTATAAATCGAAGGATGTGGCCCTGCCCTACGATGACATTGAGGGGCTCGATCACATCAACAAGATCATTTCCATCGATCAGAGCCCGATCGGGCGCACACCCAGATCCAATCCCGGAACGTACACCAAAGTTTTCGACGCGGTAAGGCAGCTTTTTGCGGAGATGCCGGAGGCGAAAATCCGCGGTTACGGCCAGGGCCGGTTCTCCTTTAACGTGAAAGGCGGCCGCTGCGAGGAGTGTGGCGGCGACGGTGTGAAAAAGATCGAAATGAATTTCCTGCCCGACGTATATGTAACCTGTGAGAGCTGCAACGGCCGGCGCTACAACAGGGAAACGCTCGAAATCTACTACAAGGGCAAAAACATCTCCGATGTGCTGAACATGACCATCAGCGAAGCCCTCACCTTCTTCGATGCCCACCCGAGAATCAAGCGCATCATTGAAACGCTCGACAGTGTGGGCCTGGGGTATCTGAAAATTGGCCAGTCGAGTACAACGATCAGCGGCGGTGAGGCCCAGAGGGTGAAACTGGCTCGTGAGCTCTCCAAGATCGGAACCGGTGATACCGTCTATGTGATGGATGAACCCACCACGGGCCTCCATTTTCAGGACATCAGAATGCTGGTGGATGTGATCCAGAAACTGGTAAACAAAGGGAATACGGTAATCGTGATCGAGCACAACCTTGACCTGATCAAGGCGGCCGACTGGATTATCGACATGGGACCGGAAGGTGGTAACGCGGGCGGTTACATAACTGCCACCGGAACCCCGGAGGATATCGCCGGCACGGACGATTCGCATACCGGGCACTATCTCAAAGATGAGCTGGAGCGCCATTGGAACGGAGAGGTCAGCCCGGCTGCAAGAGTGGTGACCTGACATCAGATCGCGAAATCTAACATCAGTACGCGGTGACCTAACATTATTGCACGCTTTTTAAACATAAGTACCCGGATTTCCCCGTCCGGAAAACTGACGCCGCGATCGGGTTCTGAATAACAGATTACCTGTTGCTGCAGGCGGGCTTACTTCCTATCTTTGGCGGATGCAGTTCTTCCGGAATCAATACAGCAACCGTTTCATCACCATCGCCCTTCTGTGCGGATGGCTGGCCATGCTGTTGCCCACGAAGTATGACCTGAAAAATTTCGAGGCATTTACTCAGTGGCTGAATCTGCATGTATCGGTTACCAACGATCTTGTGGCGGACCAGAAAATCCGTGAGATCCGGTTGTACCGCTCCGATTTCAAAAGTGTTGTGAGCAACGCGGCGGATGTGATAAGCCGGAATACCGACCTGTTCGATTTGCCTTTCGACAGCTCCGACGACCCCGACGTTCTGGCTACCCGTCTGATGGCTGCTTTCACGCAGACACCGGATTCCGGCATGAATGAGAACAGTGTATTTACTGTTTTCAACGTAAAGCATTATCTCACAACCAAATCGATTCACCTGTCGTGGGTAAATCTGATTATACCGTCCGGCAAATCTGTTTATACTCTTTTTGAACAGTATTACAACCGCAGCCTGCCGGCAACGGCCGCATTTCTTCTTTCCCCGCTTGTGAGCGGAATAAGCATAGGCGCACCTTAGGGTTATTCCTTTCCCTCACCTGCTGTTCCGGCTTATGCCGGGGCACAACGTGCGATGCACCCATTCGATAAACGGAATACCGACGCCGGTTTGCGCCGTCATGTTCCGGTTTTTTATCAACAAATCAAATCAACAAAAATCATGAAGGAAAGTAACGGAACCAAGATAATTTTTATCATCGGCTTCATCCTGGTAACAGGATACTATCTTCAGTTCAGTGTTCGCCACTGGCTGGAGCAAAGGCATATCAACAGCCTCGATGAGCAAGCCCGTGTGGAATATGTAGAAACCAATTTCGAGCGACTGAACAATCTCAGGGAAAAGACGCTGAATTTCGGTCTCGATCTGCAGGGCGGCATGTATGTAACCCTTGAGCTGGCCACCGGTCAGCTGCTTGGAGAACTCGCCCGGGAATTCAGGGATGACGAATTCGACAATGTTCTGAGTATCGCATCACGGAGAGCCCTGGACAATAACACCGATGTGATCGACGAATTTGTGGATGAATTTGAAAACCGCGACGCCCAGGCACGTCTGAGCCGCTATTTCAGATCCGATTCCGAAAACATTACACGTCAGTCGACCAACGATGAAATTAAAAGCTTCCTGCAGCTGCAGCGCAATGCGGCCGTTGACCGTGCTGTTGAGATTATCAGAAACCGCATTGACCGGTTTGGCGTTACTGAGCCATCGATCGTGAAGCAGGGAAGCAACCGCATTGTTGTTGAGCTGCCCGGTGTTGACGATGAGGAACGGGTACGTAACCTGCTGCGCGGTACAGCCCGGCTGGAGTTTCGTACGATGGCCAACCCGAGTGAACTTCAGGGCTCACTGCGCAGGATTATCGATTACTACGAAACCAGCATGCCGCCTGCCGAAGGCGATACCCTGGCACAGCCCGAACGCGTTAACACCCTTACCGATATATTCATCCCCGTGGGTGAAAGCGTGATATTCGGATATGCGGCCGCGGAAGATACAGCGGCGGTAATGGCCAAACTCCGCGCAGAAGAAGTGCAGCGTATGATGCCCCGTGACACCGAGCTGATGTGGGCTGCACAAAGTGAGCGCCTGCAGGGCTCGAACAGAGACTATTATACCCTGCTGGGTGTGAGAAGGCAGATTGAACTCACCGGAGAAGTCATCACCGATGCAAGGCCTTCTTTCGATCCGCAGACCAACCAGCCTGAGGTATCGATGAGCATGAACCGGGAAGGTGCACGCCGCTGGAGCATTCTCACCGGTGCCAACATCGGGCGCCCGGTTGCCATCATCCTCGACGGCTACGTGTATAGCTATCCGACGGTTCGAAGCCAGATCACGGAGGGACGGTCGTCCATCAGCGGTATCGGCGGCCTGAGCGAAGCGGAAGACCTTGTGAACATCCTGCTTTCCGGTGCTCTTCCCGCACCCCTCGACATTGTGGAAGAGCGTACCGTTGGAGCTACCCTGGGTGAAGCTTCCATCCGGTCGGGATTCAATTCCGCGATCTGGGGTCTCACCCTTGTGGCCTTGTTCATGATCTTCTACTACCGCACCGGGGGGGCCATTGCCGATCTGGCGCTTATTCTTAACATCATCTTCATCCTTGGTATACTGGCGGCCTTCAAAGCCACGCTAACGCTGCCCGGTATTGCCGGTATCGTACTTACCATTGGTATGGCGGTGGATGCAAACGTACTCATATTCGACCGGATTCGGGAGGAGATGCGCGTGGGTAAAAGCCTCGTAGCCGCCATCGACAGCGGGTACAAAAACGCAATGAGTGCCATCCTTGATGCGAACATCACCACGTTTTTAACTGCGGTTATCCTGTTCAGCTTCGGAATGGGCCCGATCAAGGGCTTCGCCGTAACGCTGATGGCAGGTATTATCGCATCCCTCTTCAGTGCCATTGTCATTACCCGTGTGATCGTCGATTCGTTGACCCGCGGTAAAGGCCTAAATGTCAGTTTCGGTTAATTTTTAAACACAGGATAAAACAATGAGACTATTTGAAGATCCAAAATTCAATTTTATACACAACCGGAAAATCGGGTATATCATATCCGGTGCGATGGTGGCCATTTCACTGTTTGCCATCATTTTTCAGGGACTCAACTTCGGTATCGACTTCAGGGGCGGTAACGAGGTAGTTGTAGCCTTCCAGGGAACATCACCTGACGTTGGCGAAATACGGACGGCCCTTACCGAACCGCTGGGAAGCATGCCCGAAGTTAAGCTGTTTGGTGCCGATATACTTATCCGGACCGACGCCCAGCTCGAGCCCAATCAGCTCAGATCGGCTATACTGGGTGCCCTGTCATCAACCTTTGCAGATAACCCATCAGATATCATCAAACTCGACCTGGTTGGTCCGCGGTTTGCCGAAGACCTTAAGCAGGCTGCCCTGATGTCGGTGATATTCGCCCTGATCGTGATTTTCGTGTACATTCTGGTGCGGTTCAAGAACTGGACCTACTCGACAGGGGCAGTTGCAGCACTGGCACACGATGTGATCATCACATTAGGTATTTTCACAATCTTTTATGATATTCTGCCATTCAACCTCGACATCGATCAGGCCTTGATTGCAGCATTTTTAACTATTGTGGGATACTCGCTGAACGACACCGTGGTGGTATTTGACCGCATCCGTGAAAATTCGTTGATTTTTAAAACGGAAGCGTACGATTCAATGGTGAACAGAAGCATCAACAACACCCTGAGCCGTACGGTGGTCACCTCCCTCACCACATTTATTGTTGTGACCATCCTGTTCGTGTTTGGGGGTGAGGTTTTGAAGGGTCTGTCATTTGCCCTTATGTTGGGTGTAGTTCTTGGTACTTACAGTTCGATCTTTGTGGCCAGTGGTCTATTGGTCGATTTTCAACTTAAAAAAGTAAAAAGTTAAACTAATCATAGGTTTCTGTTATGAGCTTTAAAGTCTCCGAGCGATATAATTCCGTCGTACTGGAATTTAAGGGTAACGTCATGGGCGGACCCGATGCGGTATCCCTGAATGAACAACTTCACGAACTGATCGACCAGAATAAAAAGAACATTGTGGTTGATCTGGGCAAGGTTAAATTCATGAACTCATCCGGGTTGGGAATGCTTATTGGAGCACTCACAACCATGCGTAACGCCGGGGGAGACCTCAGAATCGCCAACGCAACAGACAAGATTGAAAGCCTGCTCATCATCACCAAGCTGATCACGGTTTTCCAGCATTTCAAGTCTGTTGAGGAAGCTGTAGAATCCTTCAAGGAATAACCTCATACCTGTCAATTAACATCAAAAAAGAGGTGCTCTGCACCTCTTTTTTTTGCAAACTAATCATGCCAGTACGAGTAATCATCGGAGCCCAGTGGGGCGACGAGGGCAAAGGCAAGGTCGTTGACCTGCTCAGCGACAAAACCCCCTTTGTTGCCCGCTATCAGGGTGGGGCCAACGCCGGACATACCCTCAAATTTGACGGAAAAACTGTAATCCTGCATCTTGTACCATCCGGTATATTCCATCCCGGAACAAGCTGCATAATCGGCAACGGCGTTGTCATCGATCCATTTAAGCTGCTTGAGGAGATCGAAGCCGTAAAAAAGCACGGTGCTGATCCATCAAAACAACTTTTTGTGAGCGAAAATGCCCATGTGATCCTCCCCTATCACAAGATGATAGACCAGGCGCGGGAGGAGACGCGGGGCGACCATAAAATAGGCACTACAGGCCGTGGGATCGGCCCGGCCTACTACCACAAAATAGCCCGTAACGGCATCCGTATGCTCGATCTTCTCGATGCAGAAATGCTCGCAGAAAAGGTGGCCCAGGTTCTTGAAGATGTAAACGTGACCCTGGTACATCAGTTCGGAATGCCGGCGCTTGAAGCGGCCCCCATTGCAGACGAGATGCTGCGCTGCGGGAAACAGCTCGAGACCTATATCTGCGATACCGGACTCATGCTGCACAACGCTGATAAAGAGAATACCCCCATCCTTCTTGAGGGGGCTCAGGGGGCACTGCTCGATATCGACCATGGCACCTATCCCTTTGTTACCTCATCTTCGCCCACAGCGGGCGGTGCCTGTACCGGAAGCGGCCTGCCTCCCACCTCCATTACCCATGTTATGGGCATCACCAAAGCCTATTGCACGCGTGTGGGCAACGGACCGTTCCCCACCGAGCTTCACGGCGAAGACGGGAACCGGCTTCGCGAGCTGGGCCACGAGTTCGGATCCACCACCGGCAGACCAAGGCGTTGCGGCTGGATCGATCTGGTGGCACTTAAATACGCTGTGCGCATAAACGGCATTAACGAACTGGCCATTACCAAGATGGATGTGCTCGACAGTTTCGAAACGGTCAAAGCCTGTACCGCCTATTCGATCGACGGTACTGAAACCGACCTGTTCCCTTCAGGCATTAAAAAACTGGAGCGTATCAAACCTGTATTTGTGAGCAAACCGGGATGGAAAACGCCGATCTCCGACTGCAAAACGTATGATGCGTTACCGGAAAACGCGCGCCGGTTTCTCGAATTCATCGAAGATTATCTGCAAGTGCCGGTAAAAATCGTTTCAACGGGTGCCGAACGCACAGAGACCATTGTGAAAGGTGAGCTCTGAGCGCGATTATTTTATACAGGCAGGCCATCCCATGAAGACATTCACCGTTACCTACCAAATCTCCCTGCTTGAGGGTGAGGAGATCTCCGGAAAGCTCGAAGGGATTTGCTACGAGCAGAGTGTGGAGATGCCACCCGATACCATCAGCGATGAGATCCGCAGACGCATTGTCGGCCGGGTCACAGAGTGTGAAGAAACGGGTTCTCAAATATACCGGGCATCCATTGAGTGGCCCCTGGCCAATACCGGTAATGAACTCACCCAGTTCCTGAATGTGCTGTACGGCAACATCTCACTGCAGTCCGGCATTAGAGTGACCGGACTTGACTGGGATGCCTTTGCGAAAGGTGCGGCCAACGACGCAGCCGGGCACCCTCTATTCAGCGGGCCATCATTCGGTATCGGCGGCATCCGCAGCCTGCTGAACATCCCGGAACGGCCTTTGAGTGCAACGTCGCTAAAACCGATGGGATCGACGGCAGCGGAAATCGGTGACCTCTGCTACCGGTTTGCGCTTGGCGGCATCGACGTCATCAAGGATGACCACGGGCTGGCCGATCAGACGTACGCGCCATTCAGGGAGCGGGTGCTGGCGTGTACGGATGCCATCAGGAGGGCTGCCGATGCAACCGGTCGGCGGTCGGTGTACATCTCCAATATTACAGGCAGCTGGCCAGACATGATGAGCCGGTTTGAAACAGCGCGTGAACTGGGTGCCGACGGCGTGATGATAGCGCCCCATATAACCGGACTTGCAGCACTGCGTGAAATCGCCCTGCAGGATGACGGCCTCCCCATTGCGGCCCATCCGGCATTTTCGGGCCCCTACACCCTGCATGGCAGCAGTGGATTCAGCAAAGCATTCCTGTACGGCGAGCTTTGGAGGGCATTGGGTGCCGACATTGTGATCTATCCGAACGCCGGCGGACGGTTTTCATTCAGCCGTGAAGAGTGCCTGCAGCTTAACCATGCGGCCCGGCGGCCGCTTTCCGGATTCCGTTCCAGCTTCCCCATGCCCGGCGGCGGCATTCAGCGCCATAACCTGCCGGAATGGGTGAAATCTTACAAGCCCGACACCGTTTATCTGCTGGGAGGAAGCCTTTACCAGCATCCTGATGGTATCGAGGCGGCGGCAAGGGAGATCAATGATGTGCTGACATCATCCCAATAATTATGCGACAACAACCGAACAGCCCGCTCTGACCATAATCAATCACCCGGCAACTTAAATTGTGCCAGACAAGCACCGGACATCCAAATCACCCGGTAACACGAACGGTGCCAGCGAATCACCCGGCAATATTTACACCGCAAGAAATCCAACGCCATGAAGAACAATTCGAAAATAATCCGGGCGCACAACTACACCTGGGAGGGTGTCGGGCGGAAGCAGTACAAAACCGACGGAACTGCATTCCGGGATATCGAACGCTTTTCCCTGCTTGGCGAGGGTGAGGGTGAACTGGAACTGAACTGCCAGACCCGCTATTTCGAGGTGCAGCCCGGGGGGTATTCATCGCTTGAGTACCACCGCCACCCGCATACGGTGGTGATCATCCGCGGCAGTGGTTCGATGGTGCTGGGCGATGAGGTACATGAGCTGAACATGCACGATGTGGTCTATGTTTCACCTGAAACCCTGCACCAGTTCCACGCCGACCGCGGCGAGCCGCTCGGTTTTTTGTGCGTGGTAGACCGCTACCGCGACAAGCCGACGGTGCCAGATCCTGATCAGGCTGAATCGATGCTTCGCGGCACCCCTGCAGAAAAAAAGGCACGATTATAACCAGGCTGGTCCTTACCAGGATACGTCGTGAAGATTGCCCCCCTCATAAATTTACAATTTACAACTGGTGAAGCAGTCGAAACAATTAATACCAGGAGGATGGGGTAATAACGGCCAGGTCACCCCTGGCGCAGCGCATCCTTAAAAGCCCGGGTTCTAATCTGATATACGGTTCACATCAGCTACAAAACAATAGCCGAATATTTAGTTAAGGGGTATGGAAAACATCAGGGGATTGATTATATTTTTGCTCAGTAACGCCAATTATTTGCACATTTTGCTCAACTGTATGTTTCGTTGAGTCGCCTGTTATTCACCTGATCAACCATACCCGAATATGGACAAAAAAAAGTACCTGCTGGGATGTGATATCGGAAGTTCATCGGTTAAAGTGTCCGTACTGGATTCAGATAATGGAATTGTGGCCGGATCGGCCAGCTCTCCAAAGCAGGAAATGGATATCATTTCATCGCGGTCTGACTGGGCCGAGCAGGATCCTGAATTGTGGTGGTTTCATTTGAAGACGGCTGCAAAGGAGCTCATCACAAAATTGGACCTGAGTGGTGAGCAAATAATTTCCATCGGCATATCCTACCAAATGCACGGGCTGGTTGTTGTGAACAAAAAGCGGGAGGTTATCCGGCCGTCGATCATCTGGTGCGACAGCCGTGCTGTGGAGATTGGTAACAACGCTTTTCAGGCCATAGGCCCCGGGCGTTGTCTCAGCCATTTTTTAAACTCACCGGGCAATTTTACCGCATCCAAGCTAAAATGGGTACAAGAGAATGAACCGTCGGTGTACGAACAGATTTACAAGGTGATGCTGCCCGGAGATTATATTGCCATGAAGATGACCGATCAGATATATACGACGGTATCGGGGCTTTCTGAGGGTATCCTGTGGGACTATCAGAAACAGGCCGTGGCAGACATCCTGCTGAAGCACTATGGTATCCCGGCTGATCTGCTGCCTGAAGTATGCGACAATTTCAGTATACAGGGTGAACTGACATCAGCAGCTGCCGGAGAACTCGGTCTCAGAAAAGGCATTCCCGTAGCCTACCGGGCTGGAGATCAGCCCAACAACGCCTTTTCACTCAATGTGCTTAAGCCGGGTGAAGCGGCAACTACCGCCGGCACATCAGGCGTTATTTACGGGGTTATTGACCAGGCCCGCCATGATGTAAAATCGAGAGTGAACACTTTTGTTCACGTAAACCACCGGGCGGAAGCGCCCAGCTACGGGGTTCTTCTGTGCATAAACGGCACGGGTATTTTAAACCGATGGCTCAAACAAAACCTCGGTTATTCGTCAGGATTGGGTTCTGAATTGAGTTACATGCAGATCAACGAAATGGCAAGCCGGAGCCCGGTTGGTTCCGGTGGTATCACGATCCTGCCATTTGGTAACGGATCTGAACGGATTCTTGAGAATGGAAATCCCGGGGCAAGCGTGAACGGGCTGAACTTCAATCAGCACACGGTGAGCCACCTGCTGCGTGCCGCCCAGGAGGGTATTGTCTTTTCCATGATGTACGGGATGCAGATCATGAAGGAGATGGGTCTGCACATAGACACCGTAAAAGCAGGTCATACGAATATGTTTCTAAGCCCCATTTTCAGGGAGGCTTTTGTGAATACTACCGGCACCCGGCTTGAGTTGTACAACACCGACGGGTCGCAGGGAGCTGCCAGAGGTGCCGGATTCGGTTCAGGGTATTACAAAACTATGGACGAAGCATTCACCGGACTGAAAAAAATCGACGTTATTGAACCGGAAACCGGAAAGCAGGCCCACTATCAGCAGGCTTACGAGCGCTGGCTTCTACACTTACATTACACCATAAAACAGAGCAAATAACATGGCACCAACATCATACTTTCCAAATGTAAATAAAATAGAATACGAAGGACCGGGGTCTGACAATCCTCTGGCGTATACCTACTACGATGAAAACAAGACGGTAGCCGGAAAAACCATGAAGGAGCATTTCCGGTTCGCCGTTGCATACTGGCATTCATTTTGTGGGGGCAGCAGTGATCCGTTTGGTGCTGCCACCCGAGTTTTTACCTGGGATAAAACCTCTGATCCTGTTGAAAATGCCAAATTCCGGCTGTGGCCGGGAAGGTTACATGCACCTGTTCAACACCAGGATGAAGCGTGAAACGGACCATTTGGGAACATTTCTGCGTGCCGCGAGAGATTACGGGCGCAAGATTGGTTTCAAGGGCACCTACCTCATTGAACCAAAGCCCATGGAACCGACAAAACATCAGTACGACTTTGATTCCGCAACGGTAATCGGGTTTCTCAGGGAACAGGATCTTCTTGATGATTTCAAACTGAATATTGAAGCCAACCATGCGACCCTGGCCAGCCATTCGTTTGCCCATGATTTAACGGTTGCAGCAGAGTCGGGTCTTCTGGGCAGCATTGATGCCAACCGCGGCGACAACCAGAACGGTTGGGATACCGACTACTTCCCCATGGATCTCTACGATGCCATCGAGACCATGATCATACTCCTTGAATATGGTGGCATCAAACCGGGCGGCCTGAATTTTGATGCCAAAATCCGAAGAAATTCTACCGACTTGAACGACCTGTTTTACGCACATATCGGAGGGATGGACACCTTCGCGCGCGGGTTACTCATTGCCGAAAACATCGTAAAAAACCCGCTTTACACAGAGATCAGAGACGGGCGTTATGCTTCGTTCGAATCAGGTAATGGCAAAAAGTTCGAGCAGGGTGCAATTGATCTTGAGAAACTGCGCGAGCTGGCCGTACAAAATGGCGAACCCAAAACAACAAGCGGCAGGCAGGAACTCCTCGAAAACCTGATTAACCGGATGATCCGTTAAGATCGGATTTCCTTCAGGAATTCAACAACCTGCTCAAAAACAGTATCGGCCGTGTACCCGAGTTTCTGATCGAGTACTTCGGCCGGTGCTGAATAACCAAAGCTCTCGAGGCCAATCACACGGCCCTGATCTCCAACCAGTGTCTGCAGTGTTACGGGCAGGCCGGCAGACAGCCCGAATCTGGGTATGTTATCTGGCAGAATGTTTTTGATATACTCCGGCTTCTGACTGAAGAACAACCCTTCTGATATTACCGATATCACCCGTACCGCCAG
>JAIVHB010000022.1 GCA_020201275.1 Rhodothermaceae bacterium
CTTTAAAGAAAGTATTTTATTAACTCATTGTAGTTCAATTAGTTAAAAAATAAATATTCGTTTGGCACGAAATATGATAATGGTTTTTGCAAATGCACAATGCATTGTCAAACAAAAATCATAATCAAATGGAGAATTAAAAATGGAAACAACAACAACTTCAATAATCAATGGTGTAAATGTAGACCGGCTGGTCGGAACGATCGAAGCCGTAACGGCCGATCCCTCGCTGGCCCGGTTTCAGTTCAGGGCCCAAAGTGAATGGATAAACGGCGGGCACTACAAATCGAGAATTCAGGGGTTTTACGGTGCCGGCCAGGAAGATATGTCGCGAACCGAAGCCTTTGAACTGCACGGCGACGAGCCCGATGTGCTGCTCGGTGAAGACTTCGGGCCGAATCCTGTAGAATTCATATTACACGGGCTAGCGGGTTGCCTTAGCACCACCTTCGTCTATTATGCCGCCGCTAATGGTGTAAAGATCGACGCGGTGAACTACACCCTTGAAGGGGAAATCGACCTCCGTGGATTCCTCGGTATTTCGAACGAGGTGAGGCCCGGTTATCAGAATATCCGGGTCACCTTCCACGTGACTTCCGATGCCCCGATGGAAAAGCTCGAGGAGCTCTGTAATCTTGCCCGGATGCGCTCCCCGGTTTTCAACACCATTTCGGAGCCTGTTCCAATTCAGGTGAGCATGGAAAAAATGAATACCGGAATGAATGGGTATTAACACAGATTATCCGGATTCGAACAATCTCCCGGAACCAGAAAGAGTTCCGGGAGGTGTTTCCGGATCAGTATGCAATCGGGCATGAAGACTTGTCAGCCTTGCGCATTCTAATAGACCTCTACAAACAACCGTTCGCCGGTTTTAAGTCCCTTTTTAAACACTTCCCACGGCCATTTTGCCGGATCTGTAGCCATCAGTTCTTCGTCCGGTTTGAAGTATTCCGCCAGGCCCTGCAGTGCCATATTCTGATAGATGCCGGCTTCCATTCCTTTCATACCGCAGATGTAGATGAGCGTGTTTTTCTGCTTCAAGACGGGCATCAGCACATCGGCCTTGTCGAGCAGTGCTGTCTGTACATAGGGTTTACTGCCATCAGGGCGCAGATTTTCGCGGGATACGGCCTTGATGTATTTGAAATTGGGGTGGGTATGGGCGTACTCTTCAAACTGTGTGTCGTAGAGGTAGTCGGTACGGTAGGCACACCCGAATACAAGAATGATGTCGGATGTTACCCCGGAATGCATTAAATCCATGATCATGGCCCGGAATGGTGCAATACCGGTACCAGTTGCGAAAAATACGTAATTATAACCGGCAGGATTTTCTGGCAGCAGAAAACGTTTACCGCTGGGCCCGGTCATTCGTACCATGTCACCCGGTTTCCGGTTGCACAGGTAGTTGGAGCAGGCGCCCAGAAGCAGGGAATTATCTTCCCAATGTTCCTCGACCACCCGTTTAACCGTGGTTGATATATGGCGTCCCCGGCCATCTTCACCTTCAGATGGGCTGGCTACGGAATAGAGACGAACCTTGTGTGGCTTGCCGTTTTCATCGACACCCTCGGCCAGAATGCCAATACTCTGCCCGGGCCTCACAACACCCTCAAGCTTTGTTCCTGTCACGTCAAATACGATATGCCGTATGTAGTGGGGACTCGCCGCACGTGTTGCTATCCGGTTTTCAACGATAGGCACCAGAACGGGATCCGTTGGCTTGTAGAGATTGAGCTGTACTTCAGGTAGATTTATTCCCTGTGCTTTCTCATCCAATATCATTATTCAGTACTCCTTATCCATTTTACAGCCGGCAAATGCACTGCAGAACAGTTTAACACAAGCCTTGTGAATGCAATTCTTTTTTTAATACGTCTTTTCACCAATTGCCCAGGTGGCGGGCAGAACAGCCGTTAATATACTATTAATCCAACCCGATGTCATGCATCTGGGGTTCCCATATTTCATCAAATGGCAATGTCAATCAGAAAAACGGGATAAACCGGGCATTTCCTGGTCTGGTGATTTCCGGCTGTTCACTTTTGCAAACAAATGAAAAGGCTGTACCGGGCCCGGGCGGGCAGGTACAGCCTTTTATCAGATAATTAATTATGCTTCTACCAGTTGCCGCTGGGTCTTCAGGTGCACCTGGGCGAGTGCCAGGCGTGCAAGCGGCAGTCTGAAAGGTGAACATGACACATAATCGAGTCCGGTTTTATAGAAGAACTCGATGCTGTGGGGCTCACCACCATGTTCGCCGCAGATACCTACCTTCAGGTGCGGCTTTACGGCACGACCTTCCCTGGTGGCAATCTCTACCAGGCGGCCGACACCTTCGGTATCAAGTACCTGGAACGGATCGTCGGCAAGAATTTTTGCACTCACATAGTGGGTAAGAAATTTACCGGCATCATCCCTGCTGTAGGCAAAAGTGGTCTGGGTGAGGTCATTTGTACCGAAGGAGAAAAATTCGGCTTCGGCAGCAATTTTCCCGGCCGTAAGGGCGGCACGTGGCACCTCGATCATGGTGCCGACCAGATAGTCAACTTTGTCGCCCATTTCATTAAAAATTCGCGCGGCAACCCGGTCGATTACAGCCCTCTGATCGATGAACTCTTCGACTGTACCAATAAGGGGTATCATAATTTCAGGTACGATGCTGATCCCCTCTTTTTTCAGGGTAACGGCAGCCTCCAGTATGGCGCGGGTTTGCATCTCGGTTATTTCGGGATAGACAATACCAAGGCGGCATCCCCGGTGGCCCAGCATGGGATTGAACTCCTTCAGGTTCTGGATTTTGTGCTTCAGTACCTTGGCGGGAATGTTCAGTTCGTGGGCCACATGGATGATTTCATCGTCTTCGTGGGGCAGAAACTCATGAAGAGGAGGATCGAGCAGCCTTACCGTAACGGGTCGATCACCCATTAACCTGAAAATAGAAAGGAAATCGTCGCGCTGGAAGGGCAGGAGGGTGTTGAGGGCTTTCCGACGCTCCTCGGAGGTTTCCGATATGATCATTTGGCGAACGGCATTTATGCGTTTGTCGCCGAAAAACATGTGCTCGGTACGGGCAAGGCCTATACCTTCAGCACCGAATTCAAGCGCTTTGGCGGCATCGTCGGGCGTGTCGGCATTTGCCCTTACACTGGTGTTCCTGAAATGATCAACCCAGGTCATGAACTTGTGGTAGTGTTCATCGAATTTGGGGTCGGTCAGCTTTTTCTTGCCCTTGACTACAATCCCGGTAGTACCGTCGATTGAAATCCACTCGCCTTCCTTAACAGTCACCCTTCCGTTTGTGAACGATTTCTTTTTGTAGTTGATGATTATGTCGCCGCAACCGGCCACACAGGGCTTACCCCAGCCTCTTGCCACGACGGCCGCATGGCTGGTCATTCCGCCGCGGGAGGTGAGAATTCCCTTGGCTGCCGCCATGCCGCCCACGTCTTCGGGGCTGGTTTCAACCCGGACGAGAATTACACTTTCATCGCGGGCGGCCGCTTTTTCGGCATTATCGGCATCAAAAATAACCTTGCCGACTGCTGCACCCGGTGATGCTGGCAAACCAACACCAAGCTTGTCTTTTTCTATGGGTTCGTCGTCGGCAAACTGGGGATGAAGAAGCTGGTCGAGATGCTGCGGTTCGACCAGGTCTCTAACTGCCATTTCTGTGGTTACAATTTTCTCAGCTACAAGATCTGTTGCGATCCGGATGGCGGCCTGCCCGGTTCGTTTCCCGTTGCGGGTCTGCAGAATAAAAAGTTTTCCCGACTGAATGGTGAACTCAATATCCTGCATGTTTTTATAGTGCTTTTCCAGATTTGAGGCGATTGTCAGTATCTCCTTATAAGAGTCAGGCATCACCTTTTTTAATGTGGAAATCGGTTCAGGTGTCCGGATTCCGGCTACTACATCTTCACCCTGGGCATTGACCAGGTATTCACCATAAAGCTTGTTTTCACCGGTTGACGGATTCCGGGTGAACAGAACCCCGGTGGCACAGTCGTCACCCATATTACCGTATACCATTGCCTGAACATTCACTGCTGTACCGATGAGGCCGCGAATCCTGTTGATTTGCCGGTATTTAATAGCACGGCTGCTGTTCCAGGAGTTGAACACAGCATTGATGGCGTAGCGCAGCTGCTCATAGGGATCTTCAGGGAACATGAATCCGGTATGACGGCGGTAAACGGCTTTATAGCGGTCTACAAGGTCGCGAAGCTGCTCACCGTCAAGGTCTGAATCGATCTTCACATCAACTTCAGATTTCAGGTTTACTATGCATTCTTCAAAGTGTTCATGATCGACACCCATCACCACATCACCAAACATGTCGATGAACCGGCGGTAGCTGTCGAATGCAAAGCGTTCGTTATTGGTCTTTTTGGCCAGGCCTTCCACTACCTTATCGTTCATTCCCAGGTTGAGTACGGTATCCATCATGCCGGGCATCGACGACCGTGCACCTGAGCGAACCGATACGAGCAGGGGATTTTTAGCGTCGCCAAACCGGGCGCCCATGTTTTTTTCGAGATGCACGATACCATCGAGCATCTGATCGTGAAGCTGATCGGGCCACTGATGATCGTTGTCGTTGTAGTATTCGCAGCTTTCTGTGGTGATGGTGAAACCGGCGGGCACAGGCAATCCGATCTTGCTCATTTCGGCCAGGTTTGCACCTTTGCCGCCGAGAAGTTCTTTCATCGTCTGATCACCATCAGCTTTGCCACCGCCAAACAGGTATACGTATTGTTTCTTTGCATGCATAATTGAGTCTCCTGGATTTGAAAATTGCCGACTTAATAATAATATAATTCGAATATTAAATATTATGTGCTAATAATCAATAGCCTTGTTGGTGTATATTCGCCAAAAAAGCGGTTACACAGGGAGTGGTGGATCCCGGAAACAGACGGGATAGGGTGGGCAATTACGCCTGCAGGTCAATCCTTGCGAAAAATACCCCTGATTCTGCTGCCCAGTGATCGTTTCTCTTTTTTGGGCTTCACCACCCGCGCATCTTCGGCATCGCGGCCTGTAAAAAAGCTGCGAACACGGTCGGCAAAACGATCGTCGCGCTGGTCCTCGCAGGAGGTTGTGTAGAGCGTCTGTTGATAGGGATGGAAAGCGGAACGCTGGGGTGGCAGGCCGGGTTGGCCGGCGAGATTGTTGAGAAAATAGCCGGCAATGGGCAATGCGGTCTGCGAAGCGTATCCCGCCCCGCCGGTAAAGCGCATGCGCGGACTCCATCCGCCTACCCAGGTACCGAAAACCATATCGGGTGTCATGCCCACGAACCAGCCATCGGTGTAATTCTGTGTGGTTCCTGTTTTTCCGGCCAGGGCATGACGGATGCCGAACCGGCTGCGCAGGGCCTGCCCCGTGCCCTCATCCACTGCTTTGGCCAGCATGTCTACCATGGCGGCGGCGGATTCAGGCGGTATGGCATATTCGCGGGTACCGGTCACGTTCGGATTGGCAAAATCATAAATCAGGTCCCCATCCTTATTGTAAACAGCCTTCAGATAGTACGGTGAGGCCGGGATGCCCCGGTTGGCAAAGGTGGTGTAAGAAGATGTGAGTTCCAGCAGGGAAACCTCGGCAGTGCCAAGCGCTATTGATGGTTCGGCCGGAACAGGGGAGGTGATGCCCATCCGGGCAGCGGTATGCTGCACATTCGGGATGCCGGTTTCAAAAAGAACATCCACGGCTATTGTGTTCACCGAATGGGCCAGGGCCGCCTGCATGGAATAGTAGCCGCCGTATTCATCGTTGTTGTTGCGGGGGGTCCAGTCGTTGTAGGCGGCGTAGGTGGTGAGCTGGCTGCGCTGGTAGTCGCAGGGCCGCATGCCCTGTTCCATGGCCGCGGCAAATATAACCGGTTTAAACGCCGAACCCGACTGCCGGCGCGATTTTACATGGTCATACTGAAAGTAGCGGTGGTTGATGCCTCCAACCCAGGCGAGGATGCTGCCGTTCTGAGGGCTCATGGCCAGAAAACCGGCATTGAGAAAATTAAGGTAATGGGCTATGGAATCGTGGGGCGACAGTTCACGGTCGAGATCGCCCTCCCAGGTGAAAACGTTCATGGGCAGGGGCTGGTGGAATACCTCGCTGATCTCCTGCTCCGACCGGCCTTCGGCCAAAAGGCTTTTGTAGTGGCTGGTCTGCTGCCAGTGCCTGATAATCTGCGGATCGTTTTTCCCGAATACCGGCTGTGCCGCAACCTGCCGGTCGAAGGATGCCTGGAGCCGGGCCATCTGTGTGGCCATCGCCTGCTCGGCAGCTGCCTGTACGCGGGAGTCGATAGTTGTTTCGATCCGGAGCCCGTCGGTGTACAGGTTATAAGTGTTCCCATCGAGGCCGGGGCCGGTACTCAGTATCCGCTGCACTTCCATACGCAGGTGTTCCCGGAAATAGGGCGCCGGACCATCGCTTTCGGTGATGCGGTTGTAACGCACATCCAGCGGAAGTGCCACAACACTGTCGGCCATGGCCTGTGTGATCATTCCATAGTTCTGCATCTGCCTGATCACAACATTACGCCGTTGCAGCGACCGTTCAGGGAAACGGCGGGGATTGTAGAGCGTCGGGCTTCGCAGTACCCCCGCCAGGGTGGCAGCCTCGTGCAGGGCAAGCAGATCGGGTGTGGTGTCAAAAAAACGGCGTGCTGCCATCTCCAGGCCGAACGTCTCCTCTCCCATCGAAACGGTATTGAGGTAGAGCTCCAGAATCTCATCCTTGGTGTATATCTCCTCAAGGCGCCGGGCAACGATGTTCTCGCGTACCTTGTCGACCAGAAGACCAGCCCGGGACGAGGTATTGCGTGGATAGAGGTTTTTGGCCAGCTGTTGCGTGATCGTACTTCCGCCCCCGCTGTCACGGCCCATCAGGATGGTTTTGACCAGAACCCGCACCATGGCGCGGTAATCTAGCCCATGGTGGCGGTGAAAACGAATATCCTCGATTGAGAGCAGGGCATCGATGAACACCGGGGATATTTCTTCAAGGTCAATACTGGCGCGGTTCTGCAAGAACCATGTACCCAGCAGTTCACCGTCGGCAGAGTAAACAGCCGATGCCTCATGGTGGCGAATGCTGCTGAGCTCTTCGGTATCTGGAACAGGGCCAAAGACGCCGGCCATTACAAGCAGTACGAATGAGAAAAACAGGACGAACGGTGCAAGAATCACAGCGGAGGCAAAACCGTACAGGTTTTTCCTCCGGCTGCCGGATTTCGTTGACTTGCGTGAATTAGGAGATTTGCCAGGCATACGTGATGAACAGTTTGTAACTGGTTCCTTAAATTAAAGTTTGAAAAAGATACGGTTTTCGTTCCATGCAAGGGGAAACGAACTGTGTAACGGGTTATTACATCATGGGGTAAGATGGAGCAGTGCAAAAGCAGCCTGGTTTCTGATGCGATGTGAAAAATCGGCGGCATCCAGATTGGCGGCACTATTTTCATCGACCCTGTACTGCTCACGGGCTTCTTCCAGGGGAAGGTCGCTGTTTATAAAGCCGAGGCGGTGGGCCAGGTTGTCGGAATAACCCGGAAGGAAGATCCCAAGGCTGTAGGGAATGCGCTCGGTTGCGATAACATTGACAGCATCCACAATATTGGTAGTGCAGTTGTTGGTGATGGTGTTGTAAAATTCCGGTTCATACTCAAGCTGTTGTGCCCGTGTGAGCATGGTTACGAAGAGCTCCCTCACCTGGGCCGGGGTGGCCCGCATGGGATAGAGATAAACAGGATCCTCCCAGGTTACGACCCGGAGTCCGATCAGGTCGCGTTCGTCGCCAATCACGTACATCAGCTCAAACTGGTTCAATGCTCCTTTCACGAATGAGTAATCCGAGTCCTTTTCACGGCGGGTCTCCACGGAAATGCTTACGAACTGTGAGTCGGCAAATTCAAAAGACAGGAAACTGTGGGCCGGCCCGCGCCATTCGGCCAGAAACGGCGAAAGTACAAACCATACACTTTCAATTTTACCGAGGTCGTAGGTGGCATCATAATAACCGGGCGCAGGCTCACCGTAAGCGGGATAGCGGAAATTTCTCACATTCCGGATATGAACCAGGCTGTCTTCAATTTCGACTGTGGGGAGTACGCGATGCTCTGTACGCCAGTCGCGTTCGTTAGAAGGGTTTAGTATGAGGTAGGCCCAGCCCGCCACTAACAGAATAATGATCAGAAGTATGCCGGTAAGGTATTTTATGATTTTCATGGAACGTGCAGATTTCATAATCTATTAAGGAAGCCTGAACGGCATACCGAATTCCTGAAGCCTGACCGGTTAAAGCTTCATCTGTAATTCCCACTGGTACACCGTAAGTATATGACCGTCTATTTTTTATTGCGTACGTAAATGTGCCTCACATTTGAGTTCGGGGTTTTCCGTTCATCAATGTCGAAATGCTTGCCCAGGGATTTAATGAGAGGCGTAAGCTTCTGGAATCCGTAATTCCGCGGGTCGAAATCGGGTTTTTTTTTGTTGAGCAGATTGCCAACATCGGCCAGGAAAGCCCAGTCGGCGTCGTCGGCCTGGTCTTCGATCGATGATTTGATCAGATTGATCGTCCGCTTGTCGATAGAGTCGACCGCGGGTTGCTGCGTTTTGGCCTTCCGGGCAGCCGCGGGAGATTTGGAAGTGGATGTGGCGGGAGCCTGATCATCGGTATCCTGCTCCCTCTGCCCCATAATTTCGATGTAGATGAACTTGTCGCAGGCCACGATGAATGGTTTTGGCGTCTTTTTCTCGCCAATTCCGATCACCAGCATGCCCGACTCCCGCAGTCGGGTGGCCAGCCGCGTAAAATCGCTGTCGCTCGAAACAATACAGAATCCGTCGACCTTCTGGCTGTGAAGGATGTCCATGGCGTCGATAATCATGGCCGAATCGGTGGAGTTCTTCCCGCGGGTATAACTGTACTGCTGGATTGGTGTGATGGCATGTTCCAAAAGCGCCGACTTCCATCCGGACACGGTCTGGGTAGTCCAGTCGCCGTAGATGCGCTTGATGGTGGCCTGGCCAAGTTTCGCGATCTCATCCAGCATCCCCTTTATACTTTTATGAGGGATGTTGTCGGCATCGATCAGTACGGCCAGTTTCAGGTCGTTGCGGGGTTTCATGAAAAATGGATTTTAAGAGAAATAATTTAGCCCGTAAGCCATGGGTTTTAGCCTGTAAATATAAGCTTATACCAGCAAGGATGTTTAATAATTGATTTCTGACGAGTGAATACAGATAGTACGTAATTAGCTGCTTTCGAAAAAAAGGATTACCATATTTTATGACCGAAATATTGAGGTCAGAAGAGGATAAGTGTACGTTAGCTTCCCGTTATAATGGTTGTGAAATCAGGTTTTGTAAGGGGCGGATATAGGGAAAGTTGCCTATTTTATCTGCATGAAAGAGTTTTGGGACAACAGATATTCGGATGCGGACTATGCCTACGGCAAAGAACCGAACGCTTTTTTCAGGGAACAGACTGATCTGCTTAAACCCGGCAATATGCTGTTGCCCGGTGAGGGTGAGGGACGCAATGCCGTATACGCAGCGCGAAGGGGATGGCAGGTAAAGGCTATCGACTACAGTGAAGAGGGGAAAAGGAAGGCCGAACAGCTGGCTGCTGAATTCGGGGTGAGTATTAAATATGAAGTTAATACGATAGAGAAGATGAGGCTGCAACCCACGAGTTATGACGCAGCAGCCTTTATCTACGTACATCTGCCCGCGGACGCGATGGGAACGGTGGTGAAAAATATTCTGCAAAGCCTGAAAAAAGGCGGTGTTATTCTGATGGAATTCTTTTCAAAAAAACAGCTCGGGCTGGACTCGGGCGGACCGAAATCGCCGGATTTACTCTATACCACTGAGCAGGTTGAATCCTGGCTGACAAACACCCGCATATCAATGTTCAGGGAGGCTGAAATCCGGCTCGACGAGGGATTATTCCATCAGGGCAGTGCATGGGTGATACAGGCTGTTGCTATCAAAGAGTGACGAATGAAATCGTTTATTCGCTCCTGAGTGCATGGATGGGATCGAGTTGTGAAGCTTTACGGGCCGGATAGACACCGAAAAACAGGCCGATTGCCAACGAAAAGATAAACGCGAGCAACAGGGGATATACGGATACACTGGTGGGCCAGTCGGTTGCCATACCCAATACTACCGAACCGGCTATGCCGAACAAGATGCCGGCAAATCCGCCGCCAATGCTGAGCATGGATGCCTCCAGCAGAAACTGAACAAGCACATCTTTTTTCCGTGCCCCGACTGCCATCCTCAAACCGATCTCGTTTACACGCTCGCGCACCGATATGAGCATGATGGCAAGAATACCGATGCCCCCCACGAACAGGGATACCCCGGCAATGCTGCCGATCAGCATTGTAAAGGTATCGGTCGTCTCACGCTGTGCTTCGAGCAGCTCAAGCTGGGTATTAATGGTGAAATCGTCGGGCTGGTCACGGATATCAAGCCGGTGGCGTTCACGCAGAATATCGCGGATACGCACGGCGGTTTCATTCATCTCATCCCGGTTCCGTGCCATCAGGAAGATGCTGTTGATGTAGGTGATATTGAATACGCGCCGCAGTGCGGTCCGGACCGGTATGAAGATCTGATTGTCCTGGTCAACGCCGTCGAGATCGACGCCTTTCGGTTCCATGATCCCGATCACATCAAAGGGCACATTGCCGATGCGGATGGTCTGGCCGAGTGCATTCAGCCCGGCAGGGTATCTCACGGCTGTGCTTCGCCACTCTACAGATCCGTCACCGTTTGATGTACCCGGCTCCCCGAACAACACCCGGTGTGCTCCGGCCCCCAGCACGGCCACGCGCCTCAGGGCAATGTCGTCCTGCTCATCGAAAAACCGGCCGGTACTGATGCGGAAATTTCTTACATCCGGATACTCCTGCGTAGTACCGGTTATGGTGACACCCGACGTGGTACCGCCATAACGTACCTGCATGCGGCGACTCTGTGCGGGTGCGGCGGCGGCGATTCCGGCCACATCATCTGTTATTGCATCGGCATCACGGATACTCAGGGTGGTTACCGTACCGCGGACCTGCTGCCGGCCGGGCGACCGCTGCACCTCAGCGGCATTTACCACAATGAGGTTTGTACCCATCTGTTCGATTTTGCCCAGCACCTCTTTCTGCGCGCCGGTTCCGATAGCCACCATCACGATCACCGCCGACACTCCCACCACGATGCCCAGCAGGGCAAGCATGGTGCGTACCTTATGGGCCAGAAGCTGTTTCCGCGAGATTGAAAGTGTTCTGAGGATGTTCATGATCTGAGCGAATCGACTGGCTGCAGCAGGGCGGCACGTTTTGCCGGCTGCAGGCCTGCAAGAATGCCGACCAGGGCCGAAAAGACCACGCCCACAGCCACGCTTATCCAGGAGATAGTGGCAGGGGTTTCGGTCACCGTTTCAAGAAGCAGGGCACCCGCAGCGCCCAGAACGATGCCGATCAGCCCGCCGGTAATAGTTACGGCGGCGGCCTCCATCAGAAACTGTGTGGTGATGTCTTTTTTCCGGGCGCCGACCGCTTTCCTCAAACCGATCTCCCTGCGGCGTTCATTTACCGATATGAGCATGATGTTTGCCACCACGATACCGCCCGTGAGCAGCGATATGCCTGCGACCAGGATCAGGAGAAGATTGAAAGTACCCAGCATTCCCTCCACCATGGCCTGAACATCGTCGGGGGTGCGCACGGTAAAATCGTCGGGCACACCGGGCGAAAGGTTGTGGCGCTCCCTCAGCAGCGCGGAGATTTCGAGAGCGGCCGCATCCACATTGCGTACCGAGCCCAGCAGTACGCGGATGCCGTAGATGTGGTCCACATTGGCAACCCGGCGCATGAAGGTGCTCAGGGGTATGAACACGCGGTTATCCATGTCGCCCCCGCCGGCACTCACCCCGCGCGATTCCATCACACCGATGATTTCAAAGGGTACGTTACCGACACGGATCACCTCGCCGATGGGATCGGCATCACCAAACAGTTCCCGCTGTACCGTGGTGCCGATCACGCATACACGGTCCATCTGTTCCATTTCGCGCCCGGTAATGAAATCACCAGCGCTGACGTGCCAGTTCCACACGGCCGTCCAACCCGGGGTGATGCCGAACAGGGAAGCACTGGCAGATTTGTCCCGGTATACCACATCCGACCGGCCCCGGCGGTTGAACGGGGCCACCTCCACAACCGAATTGACTTCCAACATGATGGCTTCAGCATCGTCAATTTTAAGAGTGGTGACCTCACCCGTGGCAGCGCCTCCGCGTTCCACCTCGCCGCCGGCATGCACCATGAGGGTATCGTAGCCGAACTGTTTTACGCGCTCGATGATCCGCTCCTGGGCTCCGAGCGCCGCGGCCACCACCATCGTAAGGGCAGTGATGCCGATAACCACACCGATCATCATCAGAAAAGTGCGGAGCTTGTTTCTGACAAGGCTGGCGAAACGGGCGCGGTTTTACCCGTATCACTGGTGCCGGTTGTGATGTTGCTGCCAGATGTAATGCTGCCACCGATAATGGTGTTAGTTCCGGTGTTGATGCTGCCACCAGCCGGGATGTTTCCACCGGCCATATAGTTGCTGCCGGTGTTGATACTGCCACCGGTCGTGATGTTTCCGCTGGCGATGATCCTGTCGGTATTTATCTCATCGCTGGTGATTTTTCCGTCGGTGATCTGAATGATCCGTCCGGCATACCGGGCAATATCGGGTTCGTGGGTCACTATAACGATGGTACGGCCCTGTTCGCTCAGCTGCTGAATGAGCGTCATAATCTCGAGGCCGGAGCGGGAGTCGAGGTTGCCCGTGGGTTCATCGGCGAAAATGATTTCCGGGTCGTTGACCAGCGCACGGGCGATGGCAACGCGCTGCTGCTGCCCGCCGGAAAGTTCGCCCGGCAGATGATGTACGCGATCAGAGAGGCCGACTGCCTCAAGTGCTTTTCTTGCCAGATCGGTGATATGCGTACGGTCGGAGTAGAGCAGGGGCAGCTCCACATTTTCAAGGGCGCTGGTGCGGCCCAGCAGGTGGAACGACTGAAACACGAAGCCGATCTTTTTATTACGCACCATCGCGAGCTCATCGTCGGTCATGAGGCTTACATCGGTGCCGTCGAGCAGGAGGGTGCCGCTGCCGGGTTTGTCGAGGCATCCCAGGATGTTCATCAGGGTGGACTTGCCCGATCCTGACGCGCCCATAAGCGCGATGAACTCGCCCTCGCTGATTTCAAGGGACACGTCATCGAGCGCAACTACGCGGGTATCGGCGCCCATGCCGTATACTTTTGAGATGTTTTTTGCTTCGATCAGAATTTTTTTCATGGTATTTGCCTTTCAGGGGGCATCCGGTAGTACTATGAGTTCGCCATCCGCCAATCCGTCCGTAATTTCAGTGTAGGGCCCGTCGCGCCAGCCCGTTTTAACCGACCGGCGCATGTGCATGCCGTCTTCCGATACCATCACGAACTGTTCGCCGCGGTCGCGGCTGATGGCGGATGTGGGCACGGCGAGCACATCCTTCCGCTCACCGAGGGTGATTGTGACATTGGCCGTCATTTCGGGACGCAGAACGAGGTTGTGGAAGTCATGTATTTCGACCGTAACGATGTAATTCACCACATTATCCTGTATAAGTGCCTTTGGATAGATGGCTGTTACGCTGCCGGGGAAATCGGTTCCGGGAAACGTGTCGACAGTGAAGGAAGCCTGCTGCCCTTCCCGGATTTTACCGATGTCGGTCTCATCCACATAGGTCTGCACTTCGAGGCGTTTCAGATCGATGA
>JAIVHB010000229.1 GCA_020201275.1 Rhodothermaceae bacterium
TAATCGACCACCCAAAAAAAGCAATCACAAATATTTAACGGAAATGAACAGCCCGCCTGAGCAGTGCGTGGCACTGCTCGCGTGGTTCGACTTCAGCTTTCTGTTTGCAAAAGCCTGCGCTACAGGCCACCTCTTTTTTATACGGCCTGTTTCAGGTGGAATAATCGCGGTTAGATATGCACGTTTTTGATTTGTCGATTCATAAGATTCAACGACGTACCGATGTAGCGATTTATATCAATTCTACAGGTTTCAGGTATGTCACCTCCCAAATAGTGTTGCCCCGCCTTTTGGGCAAAATTACCCGCTCGCCATGACGTGAGGGCGTGCTCCCGGGCCCACTTCCCAATTCTATTGTTCTATTGTTCTATTGTTCTTCTGTTCTGTTGTTCCTCTGCTTCCCTAACTCAAAACCAGATACCCCACCGCCACGATCACGATATAAACCCCCACCGGCAACATATTCGTGGCAATTATCCACCCATCCGACTCCTTCGACGGTACCACCGAACGGATCATCACGATGTTCTGCAGCGAGATCGCGTTGCCGAGGGCACTGCCGGTGTGCAGCAGCGCGATCGCCACGGCCGTGCCGCCGATCGCGGGCATCTGCACGATCCCGGCCATAAGCAGGTTGCTCATCGTGGCGCTGCCTGTGATGAAGCTCCCCGATACCCCGGCTACCGGAAGCATCACCATTTGCAGCCATATCGGCATAATGCCCATCCCGCTGCTCACCATTCCGGCAAGGCTGCCACGCACCAGCTGGGTGTAGCAGACCAGTAACAGGATGGTCAGCATGGGCAACTTCATGCTGGCAAGCGTATCGCGCAGGGGCGACATGATGCTGCTGCTGCGGTCGCGGTACCGGCCCGCCGCCAGGTAGACACCGACTGCAAACAGGAAGATTATACCCGGCTGGAAAGCCTGCAGAGGCCGCAGCCCCTCCCCGAAGTGGATGGAATAGCCTGCCACGAGCGGCTTGATCACCGCCAGCATCAATACAAACACCAGGTAGGGCCAAAAGGCTTTCCACCAAAAGGCCGGACCGATACGGCCCTGCACCTTCGCGAACATCACCATGAACAGCACCAGCCCCACCGAACCGGCTGCTACCGACGGAAACTCGATGGAAAACAGGCCGGTAACGAAATAAGGGAGCGCGAAGCAGGCCCCGGCGCCCGTCAACATCCTGAGTTCCGAACGCCAGTCGATTTTTACCCCTTCCGTACGTTCATACAGCAAGGCCAGCAGAAAGGGCAGCACCAGAACGGGCAGCAGGTTCAGCATGAGCACCTGTGTAACCGTTTCACCGCTCTGGTAGATCTCGAATCCAATCTTGAGCGGGATGCCCAGCGCCCCGTGAGCCGCGACGGTATCCGTTCTATCATTTCGGTGATGAACTGAAAATGCCCGTGAACCGTAAGGATGTTGTAAAATACCAGCGCTCCCAACAGCAGCAACCCCAGCTCAAAGGTGATGATGAGTCCGCTGCCCACCTCTGTACCGTATAACAAGGCCGCCTCGCCCGACCACACCAGGCTCGCAGCCACAACCGCCAGCCCCGCCACCACTCCTGCCCTGATATTCCTCTGCAAAAAAGTGCCCGCCAGCACCATTAACAGTGAAGCGGCAACAATCCATTCGTTCATTTAATATGCCTGACTGATGTTTGAAGGTAATGTTGAATGGCGATTAAACTATGAAATTATCCTTCGATAAACATCCTGTCCGGGCACTTTGTACCCGGCGAACCACTCTTCAAGGTCCTGCGGACTCTTGAAGGTGGTTCGTTACTTTTTTATCAGGAAGATGGCGAGAAGGGGGAGGTGATCGGAGCCTTCCGACCAGAGTACTTCGACCGAGATCGGTTCCAGGCGGTAACCCGCATCTACGGCGCCCTCGTTGCTGAAGAAGATGTAGTCGATACGGCGGTCAGGATCGGTGGTGTGGTACGTGAAGCCGTCGCCCTCGCCCTTCTCTACCCAGATATCGGTGAACCGGGAGGACATCCGTTGATATACCTCGCTGCCGGGGCGGTCGTTCAGGTCGCCGGCGACAATCACCGGCATGCCGGCATAGTTCTGTGCCGTCTCCAGTATTACCCCGATTCCCTTCAGCCGCTCCTCGTCGGGCGGACGGTGGTCGAGGTGCGTGTTCATGAAGGCAACGGGCATGCCGTTCACATCCACAATGGTGTGCATGAGCCCGCGCTGCTCCGAGTCAGCTACCCGCGGCAGATGGATGTTCGCCGCTTCCACCAGCGGGTGGCGTACCAGTATCCCGTTTCCGTAGGCACCACCCTGGATTTCGGCATTCTTATAGAAAAGATGCTTCAGACCCGTATAACCGGCCAGAATCTCCATCATATCGACATTTCCCGAGCGTTCAATGCCCGAATCCACCTCCTGCAGCGCCACCAGGTCGGCCCTGCTTTCAATGATCACATCGGCGATCCGTCTGAAATCATACACATCATCGACACCGCGACCCGAATGGATGTTGTAACAGAGCACGCGGAGCGTGTCGGTGGTTTGGGTTAGCGTTTGGGTTTTGTACTGCAAGCCCGACCCCGGCGTGGATTGGGCCGGCTCATGCGGATCATTGTCCTGACCTGCAATGGTTTGCCCCGTGGCAATCCCGGGCAGGGCAATCCACAGGAAAAAGGACATGGTTATAAATGGTATGATAAATGGTATGAACACGGGTCTTTTCATCTGGTATTGCATCGGTTGTAGCCTTTCCAGTTAATTCTGTTCGTAAATATTCCTCAATCCCCGTGCCGTCCGGTCCTCCATGGGCGGAGCCGGGGTCATTCGCGGCGGATTCGCCTCGAGCAGCAGCATCACCTCACGCACCACCCGCTCGATCTGCGGATCGCGGCCCTGCATCAGGATGTTGGGATCGTCCAACACTTCGATATCAGGCGATACGCCTTCACCTTCCCAGAACCAGTGCCCGGCGTTATCGTACAGGCGCGCGTCGGGTACGGTGATGCCCCCGCCATCCACCAGCATGTGGCCTGTTGCCGGGCCTATGAGGATGCCCAGTGTGCGCTCTCCCACAATCGGACCGGCCTTGAGCTCTTTGAATGCCCACGGCAGCCCGTCGCCGCCCGAGCCCGCCCATCCGTTGATGAGCATGCCCATCGGGCCGGTGTTGGTTTTCATAGGCTGGGTATGGTCGCGACCGTGACGCCAGTGCAGATTATAGACCACCGGCCTCATCAGCAGCTCCAGGAACCGGTCGGCCAGCTGCCCGCCGCCGTTGAAACGTTCGTCGATAATGAATCCCTCCTTGTGAAGCTGCCCGTAATACATGGCCACCAGTTCGCGCTGGCCTGCACCCCCCGTGTTCGACATATAAACGTAGCCGAGGCGTCCGCCCGATAGTTCATCCACCATCCTGCGGTTGTTCTCGATCCACTCCAGATAGCGCAGGCGTACCTCCTGGCCCTGTGTGAGCAGGGTAACCACCACATCGTGACCGGATTCGCGCCTGCCCTCCATACGGGCGACCTGCAGCGAAACCGTCTGACCGCTCATTCCGGCGAATGCGGCCATGGGATCGCGCGACGGATCAAGGGTGATGCCGTTTACCGATACGATATAGTCACCCTCACGCACATCCACACCGGGACGGTCGAACGGGGATCGCACATCGAGGTCCCACCCGGCCGGTCGGATGATCCTTTTGACGCGGTACCGGTTGTTGTGGAGCTCCCAGTCGATGCCCATAAAGCCTGACGGGCTGAAAGAAACCGGCTCCGTATCACCGCCGAAGGTGTACGTATGCCCCGCGCTTAACTCCGACAACAGGTTTGTCCATGAAAATCTGGTTCCACTCCTCGCGGGGAATCAGCTGCATCACCATGCCGGACGTACCGACCGGCTTATCAAGGCTCTGCCCCTTTGCAATGCTTATAACCCCGTAACGACCGTTTGCGGCCACCAGCACCGACTTGCCATCGGCGGTGACCTCAAAACGGTTCACATTTTCCATGATGGTCTGTTCTTCGCGTTCTTCAATGTCGTAAAAGCGCAGCGTGGGATCGCCCCCGCCTGCACCAGTATTCGGCCAGCGCAGATAGACCAGCTTGCCGTCCACAGCGGCCATTCTGCCGTAATTGCCGGCATCCACTGGAAGCAGGTCGGCCCGGGCTTCCAGGCCTTCGAAGTCGATCTCTACGAGGATATCGGCCGCCTTGTTGTCGTCATCTTTTTTGTCGCCGTTTCCCGACGTGCCCCCGGTTCCTCTCCTGCCCGATGCCGTTGCACCCGATCCGGAGCCTTCTTCGTCGCTCTCATCCCCGTTCACTTTCACCTCGTCGTTTTTGACGGGCAGAATGGATTGCGTGTCGTCCTTCAGGCTTACAGCGGCGATGCGCGTGGCATTCGGATAGATCCAGGTGGCGTCGTCGAGGGCAGAATAGGCGGCATCCATCTCCCGATTGGTCTGGTAGAACAGGTACTTGCCGTCGTTGCTGAAAGTCGCGTGGGTATCGCTGTAAAATCCGCTTGTAGCCTGTGTTGCCCGGTCGTCATCCACATTATAGAGGATGACGGCCTGGTTCACATTGTCGAGCCCGCGGGTGAAGGCGATCCAGCGCGAATCGGGCGACCAGTTTATCGGGAAGCCGAATTTGGCCCCGTGGCTCACGTTCCAGTTGGTGTGGCCCGCCACACGTACACGTCCGCTGGCCACATCTGCCACTGAGATTTCGTTCTTCTCGTCGATGAAGGCGATCTTTTTGCTGTCGGGCGACCAATACGGCGTATAGCCGAAGCCGCGACCCCGGTCGGTGATCTTACGCGGCTCCAGCTTGCCGGCTGCATCCTGCAGCCACAGTTCATATTCGCCTGATTTGTCACTCCAGAAGGCGATATGCTGCCCATCGGGCGACCAGGACGGGTTCCGGTCGAAAGCGCCGCTTGACCGTGTCAGGTTCATCACATAGCCGTCGGATACGGGCACATTGAACAGTTCGCCACGGGACTCGAACACCACCCGCTTGCCGTCGGGCGAGGGGGTCAAGTTCGCGATGGTGCTGCCAACATTCCGGCTGCGGGGCATCTCCACCGTCAGATCGCTCACCACATGCACATCCACTACCCGGTATTCGCGGGTGTTCAGGTCCATCAGGTAGAGGTCACCGCCCACCTCAAACACCAGGTCTTTGCGCCCGGCCGACATGTAGGAGATGTCGAAATCTTCGAAGTCGGTCACCTGTACGGCTGCTTTAGTGTTAGTATCGTACGCCCAGATGTTGATGCGCATATTTTCGCCCTCATCCGACAGAAACCAGACCGTATCGCCCGACCAGGCCGGCTTGCCGTCGTTCGCATGCCTGTTGGTGATATTTTCGGCAGTATTGCTGGTAAGGTCGAACAGGGTGATGTCGGAGGTGAGACCACCCCGGTAGCGCTTGAAGGGGTAATCTTCCGTAATTTTAGTGATGTAGGCCAGCCGGTTGCCGTCGGGTGAAAAAGCTGCAAGCTCGCCATAGGGGATAGGGAGTTTTTCTGGCAGCCCGCCGTTCTTATCTACCAGGTAGAACTGGCGGTAGCTCTGGCGCCCACTCTCACGGCCCGATGCGAACAGGATGCGTTCGCCGTCGGGATGCCAGGCGACCATGCGGTCGAAAAACGAGTTCCAGGTGATGCGCTCTGGAACCCCGCCGGTTACCGGCATTTTGTAGATGTCGTAGCTGCCGTTGTACAGTGCCGTGAAGGCGATCGACTGCCCGTCGGGCGAAAACCGCGGCCAGCTCTCCTCGCCCGGCGATCGGGTGAGCTGCGTGGCCTGTCCGCCCTGTTTCGGTACCGTCCATATATCGCCCCCATAAACAAAAGCAATGCGGGTGTCGGATACATCCATATACTGCATCAGCTTGGCGCTGATCTGTGAATAGGCGGTGCCGGTTAGCGTTAGCAGGGATAACAGCAGGGTGAGGGCAGGGAATAGCGCACTTTTTTTCATAGCAGAAATAATTATAGTTGAAATACTGTGGCCCGGTTAACAACAGCAGGTTTACCGGAATCACATTGAAGCCTCGTTACGAGCAGAATATTAACTTTGCGTATGTACGTCATCAGTTGGCCATCTATTAACCATCATGAGAGGCTGGATAATCAGGTTAGAGCGGAACACTATCACTGTCTGTGAAAAGATAGGTTAATATGTCAGAACGATAAACGGTATATCGAAATCCACGGCCTTTTGTTACATCACTGGTGAGGAAGCAGAGAATCCACGGCATTCAGCCGGATATTTTCATACTGTTCTATAGTAAATTACTGGTAACTTTCTGCCCGCCAGACTGCCAGCGGTGCCATCTCCGCACGGTTAAGCAGCAGCATATTTCCCCTCTGAATATAGTTGTCGGTCTGCTCAAACACCCCGAACACCATCGACTCGTAATCCACTTCCAGGTCTGGGCAGGCCATTTTTGTGGCCCCCATTTGTGAGAAGGTGATACGCCCGCCCTCCCGCAAAGCGAAACTTCCGCTAAAGTTGTTGCAGCCCCCAAAACCGTGAATCCTGTTCTCCTCCGAGCTCAGGATGAACCAGGGCGTACGTTCATCTTCACCACGCTGCACTACCGGCTGACCCATGATTTCGTCCAGCTCCCAACGGGTACCTTTAAGCGGTATGCCGGCATCAGCATGCTCTTTCTGCAGAATGTAACGGCCGGCCAGGTCGCCGGTGATGCGGTTTCCATCCGTATCGAGGTAGAAAAGGCGGTTTTCTGTCACTAAATAGAGGCCCGTACCCGAATCTATGTCGATCAGCCGAACGGTATTTCCCGCCTCGTTCCAGCTGAACGTGCCCCTGCTGTGGAATTCGCCATCCTCCCGGCCCAAATAGACGCTGATGAGATGGTACGTTTCATCCGCATTCAGGGTTAGGGTGGTCGAGATACCCTCACAGTCGGCACAGGGGAGCACACCGGTGTAAGTACCGTGCCAGTCGAGAGAGTTCGCAGCATTGTGCACACCCTGACCATCGGTTTGAGGTACGGTTACCCTTTCCCCGTTCGTGTTCATATTCCTGTCAGCATCCCCGTTCCCGCTGCTGCAGGCTGCCAAACCGGCCGCAATAAGGGCGAAGACTGCTAAAATCATGTTTATTCGCATAATCATATGTATTCCCCTTTATTTGGATGTCTCGATTGCCAAATAATTACCTGATCACACCAGCTGCACACCGGCATTCGACAGTAATTTAACGGTCTGCGATGAAAATGGGTATTCAAAATGTCATTGAAGCCAGTTCATGTCTCCGGGGGCCTGACGTTCTGAACCTACATGAACAACCTCAGTAGCGAACTTGCAAATTCCTGCCAGGTATTCGTGTACATAATCGCAGCCCGGCCAATGGATATCAGTAACACTGCGAAACCGGCCAGATATGCAGGGTGAACC
>JAIVHB010000097.1:0-3740 GCA_020201275.1 Rhodothermaceae bacterium
CGTTAAGCTTCTCAGCGCCGATGGTACTGCACACGCGGGAGAGTAGGTCGCTGCCTCATCTTTTTTCTACACCGGGCTGGTTTCCATTTAGTTGGTTACCAGCCCTTTTTTTTGCGTTTAGCCATTCCCCAACCCTAACTGCAATAAGCATTTTCGGGTAAATAATACCCATGCCCGATATTAATGACATCCCGTGGTAATCTGATCAGAGAACCATTAAATCCAATACCCGGAAACTAATGGATGCGAAATGCTGTTGTCTTTTTCTGATCTGCAGACATTATGCCAGCTTATTGTAATAGAGTAACCAGGTCAACCCCGTCAATCGCTATTGATAGTTCGTTTATATTGCGCGGATTATCAAAAACCTGGATCCTGTTACCTGACATTTATGCCGGGAAAATAACTCGCCATCTAATTTTTAATATCGTTTAATGTTAATTCCCGATCCGGTTGATTATCTTTAAACTTACCTACAACCAATATCTGTATTGTTTTGTCTTTGAAAAAAATGCCTTTGGAATCGATTTCACAAAATATGAGTTTTCAGGATTACCTCGAAAATTTCAGATCTACCATAGAATCAGTTTTCAACAGTTCAGCAAGTCTGAACAATATCGGAATAGAGCGGGGAATACCGCCGCTCATGATGAGGGATATTCTGGATTGCCGCCCGCTTTCTGTTTTCATCCCGGAAGAATACAATGGCAGGGGTGGTTACGTTAAAGAATGCCTGACAGTACTGGCGACTGCATCCTACCAGTCGCTGCCCCTTTCGCTGATGATCGGTATTAACGGTGCACTGTTTCTTCAGCCGCTGAGCGTATACGGGCAGGAATCTGCGAAGCAACGGGTTTTTGAACGCTTTGTTAACCAGGGTTCAATGGGAGGTCTCATGATAACAGAACCATCCCATGGATCTGATGCGCTCAAAATGCAGACTTATTACGAAGAGCGTGACGGGAAATACCGGATTAAAGGACTTAAGCATTGGGCAGGGCTCACAAGCTGGGCCGATTTCTGGATGCTTACAGCACGCCGGAAAGATAGCAACGGTGATCTGGTGCGGGACATCGATTTCTTTGTACATGACAGCAGCAACAATGGTATCGAAGTGCTCGAGATGTATAAAAATCTGGGGCTGTACATGCTCCCGTACGGCAAAAACAAAATAAATGTTACGGTTGACAGTGATTGCAGGCTGGAGCCCAAAACAACCGGTGTAACGATGATGCTTGATCTGCTGCACAGAAGCAGACTGCAGTTTCCGGGTATGGGCATGGGCCATTTGAAGCGTATTATGGATGAAGCCATCGACCACTGCAAGAATCGGTTTGTTGGAGGTACGAGTCTGTTCGGCTATGACCAGGTTAAAAGCCGGTTATCTAAAATGCAGTCTTCTTACACGGTGTGCAGTGCCATGTGTGCCTACACGACCGAGAATGCACCGATCGAAGCCGATCTTTCGAGAAGCGATCTGCCTGCCAATGCCATTAAAACAGTGATCACCGATTATATGCAGGAAGCCGGTCAATCCCTTCTTCAGCTGGTCGGGGCCATGGGGTACCGGATGGACCACTATGCGGGTCAGGCTATTGTCGACAGCCGTCCATTTCAGATCTTTGAGGGCTCAAATGATATTCTGTACCAGCAGATCAGCGAGTCGGTACTCAAATCCATGCGCAAGCTTAAGGAAAACAATCTCTATAGCTACCTCCGCAGCAATTCACTCACGGAGCAGGCGGCAGGATATCTCAAAGACTCCATGAATTTTGAGGTGGACGTTAAAATGGCCCAGCGAAAACTGGTGGAGCTTGGAAAAGTACTGGGCAGGGCAGTTTCACTTAATATGGTGATCAAGCTTGGAGAAAAGGGATACCGGAGTGACCTCATTCAGGCCGCCATCGATAACCTGTGTGCCGAAATCGATTCCATGCTTTCTGCGTACAAATATGAAGCATTGCCAGCCATCGTAGATACCTACGAGGAAGACAGCGACTGGACCAAATTTATCTGAAACAGATCACTGCATCACGCACCTGAATAGCCATTTCCGGGAATACGAGTATATGTTGAGGTTCATCCCTTTTTAATGGTCTGTTTCATCAGAACATTGCGGTTCATCATGCGGTTAACCGGGCATTTACTGGCTATCTCCCCGATTTTTTGAATCTGATTCTCATCCAGATTTCCATAAACGGTAATGGTTTTTCTCACTGTGCGTAATCTGCCTTCTACGACGTAATTACGTTCTTCCTCGGTAAGGCCGTCTTCAGAATCTACCCTTCGCACATCTGTATCCACCTCGACGTTCAGCCGGTCGAAATGCCAGCCCTTTCTCTCCGTGTACATCCTGATTGTCATGGTGATACAGGCCGACAAGCCCCCAAGTGCCATCATGATCGGATCCGGACCATGATTGGTGCCGCCCGAGGTCACCGGTTCATCGGAGATGAGATAATGTTCTCCGGCTCTGATTTCCGTTTTATAACGGTGATTGCCGTCCAGAATACCAACAACAGATTTTGCCATAATGTTTTCAGATGAGGGGATCACATATTGCCATACTCAATATATTCAATTCGGTCAGCCTATTAACAGGTAATTTTATGAAGTAAAAAAGCCAGTATACACCAAATGACCGATGTTAATGGACGTTTCATTTTGAATATTACCTCCTTACCAATTCATTTAATGGAGGCATCACATGAAACGTGTCGCAGTATATGATCTACCCGTACGATTATTCCATTGGTTATTTGCATTCTTCATTCTGGCAGCATTTATCATTGCCAAAACAACAGACGACGACAGCCAGATTTTTATCTATCACATGATGGCCGGATTAACGGTCGGGTTTTTATTGGTATTGCGCATTATATGGGGTTTCGCTGGAACAAGATATTCACGCTTTTCATCACTCAGACTTAGCCCGGCCGGGTTGATGGTTTATCTGAAAGATGCGGTTTTCATGAAAGCAAAAAGATACCTGGGTCATAATCCGGCCTCAAGCTATGCGGCAGTTATCATGTTTTTGTGTGCGGCAGGCCTGATAGTAACCGGAATACTAATGACAGGCGGCCGCGGTGGTGATTTTATCGAAGATGCACACGAGTTACTGTCTACGATGTTGATCATTGCAGTAATTGTACACCTGGGTGGTGTGGCACTGCATCAGATGAAGCACAGAGATGCCATCTGGCTTACTATGTTTAATGGCAAAAAAGAACAGACCGGAGATAACCAGGGTATTCGTTCCACAAGACCGTTTGCCGGAATATTGTTTTTTTTGCTTACTTTTTTATGGATCGGTATCCTAATCACCAGATTTAACAGAAATTCCCAAACGGTTGACCTTTTCGGGTATGAACTTAATCTTGGTGATGATGAGCAAACATCCAGATCAACGTATGAAAAAGATCGTGACGACGAAGATGATGATCATGACTAATAGCAGGAATTCGAAGAATGAACCAGGCTGAACGGTGGATAATTGCATTGGTCTTGTTCATGATTGCCTTGTTGTCGACAGTCGATATCTATCATGATTTTAATCAGGGCGTAGCTCTCTGGCATATCTCGATCGAGTCTCTGGTTGCCCTGTTTGCTTTGGCGGGGGTATACATTGTACTCAGGGGGCGTTTCAGACTTCAGCAGACGCTCGTTTCAGAGAAGCAATTTTCCAGGGAACTTGAGATACAGGCACAGAAGTGGAAACGTGTATCCAAATCATATATGTC
>JAIVHB010000097.1:3883-8548 GCA_020201275.1 Rhodothermaceae bacterium
GAAAATAGCGGTACTCACCGGGGCCGGAATAAGTGCAGAAAGCGGATTGAAAACGTTCCGCGACTCGGGCGGACTGTGGGAGGGGTATGATGTGATGGATGTGGCCTCCATTGAGGGCTGGCACCGGAACAGGGAAAAAGTGCTCGATTTCTACAACCTGAGGCGGAAACAGGCCTGGCATGCCCTGCCCAATGCCGGGCACCGTGCCCTTGTTGATCTGGAAGAGGCATTCGATGTGGTGATCATTACACAGAACGTCGATAATCTGCACGAAAAAGCGGGTTCGTCGATGGTAGTGCACCTCCACGGGGAACTCAGTAAGGTGAAAAGTAGTGTGGACGAATCCTACGTGGTGGATATTGAGGACGGGGAGATAACACTGGGTGATGTCTGTCCCAAAGGCGGTCAGCTCAGGCCTGATGTGGTCTGGTTCGGGGAGATGGTGCCAATGATGGAGGTGGCGGCCCGCCATGTTGAAGAGTGCGATATTCTGCTTATCATAGGGACTTCGCTGGTAGTGTATCCGGCCGCCGGTCTTGCGCACCTGACCAGGCCGGGAACCCGAATTTATGTGATTGATCCGTCGCGTCCTGAAATTTTCGGTTTATCTGGTGTCGAATTCATAACGGAAACCGCCGCGACAGGCACACCGGCACTTGTTAAACGATTAATGAACAAAAAAGCTTAAAATGGCAGACAAAAAGAAAAGCACCGAACTTGAAAAAGAAGCGATCAGGAATTATTTCATCCAGTTTCTGAACCTGGAAAAACAGTTTCCGCTCTTGCCCGGTACACGGGATGAGGCCAATGTTGCGGCGTTTATCGGCCTTGAAAAAGAGGAGCTTATCCAGGCACGCGAGGCATTCAGTAAAGTGGCAAAAACAGCTGCAGAGGAGCTGCTCAAAGATGAGGAAATTGCACTCAGTCTTGAGAAATTGCCATTCAAAAAAGGTGAACTGATCATGGTGATCGGCGATTCGCTGACCGACGATCTACAGGGCTGGTTTGAGATTCTGAGGCATGTGCTTCATACAGCACTGCCCGATTACAAGCTGAAGTTCAGGAATCTGGCTGTATCGAACGATACCACCCATAACATGCTGAAACGTTTCAACCGTGATGTACTGGCTGAAAAACCCGACTGGCTGATCATTGCCGCCGGCACATTTGACGCCCAGCGCCTGCATGTGGCCACCGACAGGACCCACACCTCGCTGGCCGATTTCTGGGAGAACCTGAATTCAATGGAGAATGCGGTGAAGACGGTTACCAAAAACCCCGTGATCTGGATTACACCGCCCCCGGTTATCACAGAACTGATGGAAAAGGTTCCCTTTTTTGATGGAATAGTTGATGAAGAAGATCTGTCCGCTTACCGGGATGTCATTTCGGGCAAGGCGGGCTATATCATCGATCCGGTGGGTGAGCGTATGGGCAGGCCGGGCGACGCGTGGAATTATCTGCCCGATGGGATGCATCCCTCGCCTGCAGGACATGTTCAAACCGTTAAATATTTCCTGAAGGCGCTCACATCGCAAAAGGAACCGAAAAAGGGAGCAACCCTGAACCGGGACGAGTAACCGGAGGATGCGATCCGGTGCGGGATGTCATAACACCTATATCAAAGCACCGGAATTTCGTGATGATATGGTCAGAAACGGATCTGCCACGAGGCAACGGTGACTATTGCAGAGATTTGTGAGTGGTTGCCGTTGACGCTTAGATCGGGAAACCGGCCGAAGGCAATATCACCGAATCCTATTGAGTTGCCGGAATTGACCTGCATCTGTATCATGCCACTCTGCCTTGATGGTGCGGAGCTGTAATCATCAAAATCTTCGTAGCGGAATTCGGTGGGACCGCGGCTGATAGCAAATGCATCGACCAGCCCGAATGCGAACCCGACCCAGGTACCGGCACCAACACCGTACTGGAGACCGTAGATCAGCTTTTCATCCATAATGAGTGTGGCGGCCGTACCTACCAGGGTTCCGATGACGGCACCGTAAAACGTGTCCATAAGAATGATCTGGGAGGTATAGTTGGCCCGGTTGAAAACGCCATCGATGGTGTATACACCACCCTGCGACTGGGAAAAGTCGTAAATGCCAAGACCCAGCCCGGCAATGGTTCCGAAACCGACACCAAACCGAAGGGGCCGCAAGTCGTTGCTGTTGGCAATCGCCATGCTGGCACCACCGAGCATGGCTCCGTTAAGAGCTCCCATGGCGGTATTGGTGGCAATAATCCGAAGTCCCTGTGCAGCGGCTTTCTGGAACGGGATCAGGGTGCAGAGGAATACAAGTGACAATAAGCTGAGGATCAGTCGCAGTTTCATGAAAATGATTGGTTTTATATGCGTCTTTACATTCAGATGAAGTAAGACCAACTAAGGCCGGTGGTTAAGTGCTTCAAACACTGATGTGCTGTCAAGATAGGCAGATCAGTTAAATTTTCGAAAGACCATCGACTCAGGACTTTGGGTCGCTGAGCGATACCGGCAGTATTTTCCCGTTGAAGAATCTGGATCCATTCACGGTGAAATCATACAGAAATTCACCCATCTCGCCGGCCGATACGGGGGCTTTGAATCCCGGGAAGGCCTGCGCAAGCATTTCCGTCTGTACCGCCCCGAGGCAGAGGCAGTTTACACGGATATCGTTGCCTGCGAGCTCGGTTGCAAGGCATTCGGCGAGTACTGCAAGGGCCGCTTTGGATGAACTGTAAGCGCTTAGGCCTGGAAATTTGGAGCTCCCCTGAAACCCGCCCATACTGCCGATCAGCACAATGTGTGCGGGGCTGTTCAGGGATGCACTTAGTTCACGGATCAGTCTCACACCCGACATCAGGTTAGCCTCCAGCATATCATACCAGTCCCGGTCGGAGAGTTCCATAAATGGTTTGTTGATGAGCAGGCCGGCATTGTGAACGATATAATCGATTCGGGTACCGGTATCGGACAGTTTTTTGCAGTACGCTGCGATTTGTGCGGCATCCGATAGATCTACGGCGGCAGCGGTGATCTGTTTGCCGCCCTCTTCGCAAAGTACATCCAGCTTTTCTATTGAGCGTGCCAGGGCCAGTACCTCACAACCTTCAGATGCGAATTTAGGGGCTGTCTGATAGCCGATTCCACGGCTTGCTCCGGTAACTACAGCAGTTTTTGATAGCATAAATATTCATATTTTGCCCACAGAACAAGTTGAATATGGTGGTGCTCTGTGTTCTATTTCAGTAACATCATCTTCATCATTTGAGTTATGTTTCCAGCTTCGATTCTGTAGATATAGGTTCCCGATGAGAGGCTGCCCGCTTCAAACACCGCCGTATGCCTTCCAGCCGCGAGCTGCTGATCAACCAGAGTAGTTATTTTTCTGCCCATGATATCATAAACTGTAAGCTTCACATGTACTGGTTCGGTCAGGTCATAGGTAATAGTAGTTGAGGGATTAAACGGATTGGGATATGCTGCCCAGAGCCTGAACTGGTCTGGAATCTCCTGTGGTTCCAATTTCTCAATACCAACTGTAATTCCAACGGTAAAGGTTACCGGAACGGTGAGTTCAGTGGAATAATCACCATTTTGGAGGGTCAGATCGAGCGTTGTTGTGAAGTCACCAATGGGAAGGCCAGTTGCATCGAACACCAATTCGATCGTTGCAGGGATACTTCCACTGCCGGAAATAATCTCCAGCCATGGGGTTCCGCCCGACAGGCTGTAGGACCATCCCTGAGTTCCGTTATCGGGTATATGCAGGGTACGTGTAACAATGGTTCCACCTGATGGTACACCGGCGATCACGTTAGATGGCTGGGGAACAGGAAGTGCCGGTACTGAGGAGCTGGCCGGAAGCACTAAAGCTGGGTTAATGGCAAAATCCGGTAACCCGTCACCATCAGTATCCAGCTGCCAGGGCTGGTCCTGTAATGTCCCACCTGGTTCCAGATTAAAACTTAAGCTGCTGCCGGCAATAAGGTACTGATCCGGATATATAATTTGCACAAGGTTTTCCTCTCCTGCCTGCTGCCGGGTTATGAATACACGTGATTCAGCTTCCAAAGTCACAGCCTCAATGGCATACACTTTGCCTGAAGGCACGGATATTACCGCTCCCAGGATCGAAGCTCTATAGTATATATCCGGAATGCCGCGTTCTATAGCACCTGGATTCTCAGGGTCGGTCGGCCCGGTCTTAACACCCTCGCTATCAGTTATGATAACACGAATCGGAGCATCACCATGTACATAGAAAACTTCCCGATTCATTGAAATCGCATCGGCCAGATTATCAATCGTCTGATTTTTCTGCATATCATCGTCTGGCAGTACCTGATGACCTGAAATCAGGATATTCACGATTCGGTCAAGAGCCTGATTTCCCCCTGGTGCCAATGGTAGGCAGTTTTCTTCCACCAGTTTGCCATGTTCACAACTGAAATATTCAAATTCCTCGATCCAATCGCTTTGATCAACACCAGAGAAATCGGCTTTACCTACCATTACATTCCTGCCGAGGGTGGCACTAAGGAGGGGCACGGTTTTGTCGCCATGTCCCATTATGGGTCGCAAACGTTCCCTAAAGGCTCTGTGGCGGTCGGTATCGCCGGACTCGGAACGGCTAGTTTCCTGAGCAGGCAATTGATCTCTGCCCGGTCCCATGTACC
>JAIVHB010000154.1 GCA_020201275.1 Rhodothermaceae bacterium
GCAAGTGACCATCACTCTGGTACTGATCTCTCTTCTGTTCCTGAACATCCAGCCGATTACAGCCGGACCCACATCCAACACAGGAAGCTTCCCCAATTTTTTCGACACCTGCACCCAGACGATCGATAACGGCGGCTCAATTCAGGAGGCGATTGACGCTGCGGAAACCGGTGATGTTATTTGCGTCGGTACGGGAAGCTTTACCGGACCTATCCAGATCAGCACGCCCGGGCTTTACCTGCGTGCGGCTGATGGCGCCGTACCGGTCATCAACGGCGGTGCGAACGGCATCGTGATCACCGAAGCCGACAATACCACCATACATGGACTACAGATCGCCGATGCCAATAATGACGGCATCAGAGTGGAAAACAGCACCGGCGTGGTAATCCGCGGTAACAATATGACCAACAACGGTAAAGCCGTTTCCGCTTTTCGTTCACCCGGACTGCTTGTTACTGAAAACGAGATTTTTGAACAGCGCCGGGCTTCCCGTCAGGGATTAGGCGTAGAAATAACCGAATCAGACTCGGTTCAAATTGAGCAGAATACGATAAGTGGAAATCCCTCCGACGGATTGCAGCTGCTTACGTCGCACCACGCATCCATTCAAAACAATGAAATTTCAGCAAATCTTGGTTCAGCAATTTACCTGCTCGAATCGGACTCCGGCACGGTCGGTGAGAACATGATTACAGAAGGCAGACATCATGGTATACACCTTGAGGAGTCGGTCGGCAATGTTATCGGGAACAACACAATTTCCGGCAGCACAAATATCCGGCACGGCATACTCCTGGAGGGGTTTTCTCACCACACCTCCCTGCTGGCCAACACGATCTCGGGCCACGATGTGGATATCTATATGGTGGAATCGGCCTTCGCAACCATCAACGATAACGTGATGGAAAAGGGGATCGTAATCGACCCGGACAATATCCGCTCCGATTTTGAGGCCGGACAGACGCACTACAACCACACGATGGTAAATAACACGGTAAACGGCGGACCGCTGTTTTATGGAAAAGCCATGCCGAACAATGATATCCCGGAAAATGCCCAACAGGTCATCATTCATAACTCCGATGGCATCACCCTTGACGCTATGACGTTTTCTGACGTGGCAATCGGGCTACAGATCTCCTACAGCGACGATGTGACCGTGACCAACATTATGGCCGAAAACAATATCCTTGCCGGGGTACGCCTTGTTGTATCCGAAAGAGCATCCATCTCAGACAGCGAATTCAACAACAACGGAACCGATGGTCTGAATTTTGAATCATCACACTTCGCTTCCGTCACCAACAGCAGTGCAACCGGGAACGGGCAGAATGGCATGGTGTTCTTCTGGTCAGAGAATTCCACATTTAATGGTAATACAGCTACAGGCAATGCCGATAATGGCATCTACATCTGGAACTCCCATGATGGTATTGCCAGCAACAATACCGCCACCGAAAACGGAAACGGAGTTGTTGTTTCACGGTCCGGCCGGGGCGTGGCTCACAACAACACTACAAATGATAATCTGGGTACCGGATTGAGCGTTGGAAACGTGCGGAGTCCGCAAGTTACCGGCAACACGGCGCTGCGTAACGGACTGCATGGCATTTCGACCGGAAATCTGGATGGCACGGGATCCATTGCAGGTAATATCGCAACCCACAATAATTACAACGGACTCCAGATTGGCACAAGACACCTCGTCACCACCAACATTACTTATGAAAACAATACGGTAAGCCAAAACGGACGGCATGGAGTGGCATTTTCAACTTCCAGCGACGTGACCCTTACCGGCAACACCATTGGTGAAAACGGTGAATACGGTATCTATATCGACAGGTTTACCGACAATGCCACCATCTCGGCAAACACCATATCGGATAACGGGTTGTTCGGCATCTACATGGAAAACCAGCTGACCGACTTCACCACCGTTGAGGGGAATACGATTACCGGTCATCAGACGGATATCTACATGGATGAGATTCGACGGCAGCAGAATATACATGACAACGTTTTCGGTACCGGTATTTTGATTGCAGGAGAAACCAGCGACAATTTCGATCACTTTATGAGTGGCAACACTGTAAACGGCAAGACACTGTTCTACTCCCGGCAGGACAGCATTCCGGAAATCCCGGCCGATCCGGGTCAGATCATCATCTTCAACGGAGGTTATGTCGAGATTGACGGATTCGATTTCGAAAACGTAGCGGCAGGCGTGCAGGTCGGTTTTTCCGATACACTCATCATCCGCAACACAACTTTCAGCGAATTACAGACCGGGCTGAACGCAACCGGTACGGAGCAGGTCACCATCGAGGATAACACTTTTTCGGGAAATGCCGTCGGTGTGATACTTCAGGGTGACCATGCACCCGGGGTGTTTGAAAACAACGGGTTTTTCGCCAATTCAGTCGGACTGGATGCGGATAATCTGAGTCCCGACGCCGATGCCCGCAACAATTGGTGGGGCAGCGTGTCCGGCCCGTCGGGCGGTGAAGAGGATCCGGAGACGGAAACGATAGCTGATGGAAGCGGGGATGCCATTGTTGGCTCGGTGCGTTTCGACCCGTGGCTGGGGCAGACTACCAATTTGTCGCATGACGGTATGGGTCCTGACGGAGAGGGGCTGCCCGTGGCGTTCGAGCTTGGCCAGAATTATCCCAATCCGTTCAATCCTTCCACTCTGATTGCATACAGCGTGCCTGAAACAGCGCATATCCGAATTAGTGTGTACGATCTGATTGGTCGAAAAATCGCCGTTCTGGTGGACCAGGTCCGCGAACCGGGCCGCTACCAGGTCGGTTTCGATGCCTCAGCCCTATCGAGTGGCGTCTACCTGTACCACATTGATGCCGGCAGCCACGCCATCACACGGAAAATGACATTGGTGAAGTAACGGGAGAAAAAAAAAGCCCCGTACGGATACGGGGCTTTAAATTATTGCAATAGAGAAGCTGCTCTATTAGTCCGACTTTTTCTTGTCGTCGTCTTCTTTCTTGTCATCTATAGAAGCTTTGGCTTCTGCCTTTTCCTCTTTCGCAGCGGCTTTTTCAGTTGCGTCGGCTTTGGCTTCTGCCTTTTCTTCTTTAGCAGCGGCTTTCTCAGCGGCTTCTGCTTTAGCTTCTGCTTTTTCCTCTTTAGCAGCGGCTTTCTCTTCAGCTGCTTCGGCTTTGGCTTCTGCTTTTTCCTCTTTAGCGGCGGCTTTCTCAGCAGCTGCTTCTGCTTTGGCTTCTGCCTTTTCCTCTTTAGCGGCGGCTTTCTCTTCAGCGGCTTCCGCTTTGGCTTCTGCCTTTTCTTCTTTAGCAGCGGCTTTCTCAGCGGCTTCTGCTTTGGCTTCTGCTTTTTCCTCTTTAGCGGCGGCTTTCTCTTCAGCGGCTTCCGCTTTGGCTTCTGCCTTTTCCTCTTTAACGGCGGCTTTCTCAGCAGCTTGCCTTGGCCTTTGTTACTGATTCATCCCTGGCTTTACCTGATCCGCGGCGTGTGCGTTTTTTCTTCTTGCCGGCAGTTTCCGGTTTGGAATCGTTATAGTCGACCAGTTCAATAATGGCAACAGGAGCGCCATCGCCTGAACGGTTACCAACTTTAATAATCCTGGTGTAGCCTCCCGGACGGTCGGCAACAAGGGGGCCAACCTCTTCGAATATCTTTTTAACGATTTCCTTATCGCGAAGCGCTGAAAAGACGATTCGGCGATTGAGGAGATTGTCCACCTTCGAACGGGTTATAAGCGGTTCAACGAATTTGCGTAATTCTTTTGCTTTTGGCAGGGTCGTAGTGATTCGCTCGTTTTTGATCAGGGCATTTGACAATGCCTCGAGCGTCGCTTTACGGTGTGAACTGGTTCTGCCCAGTTTTCTGCCTCTTACCTGATGGCGCATTGATCTGTTTCCTTAAAAATTATTTTTGTTTCTCGAGGTACTTCTGCACATCCATACCGAAGAAGAGGTTCTTCTCTTCGATTACTTCGATGAGTTCGTTGAGTGATTTCCGGCCGAAGTTTCTGAACTTGAGCAATTCGGCTTCATCTTTAGCCACCAGTTCACCAATGGTGTTTATGTTGGCCGACTTGAGGCAGTTGTAGGAACGCACACTCAGGTTTAAGTCTTCAATACTTGTTTTCAGCAGGTTGGCAATGCGGAGCTTCTCAGAATCAACCTCATCCTCCTCCTGGGAGAACGGCTCATCGATTTTTTCGGTAATGAATTTCTCGATGTGGTCTTTCAGGATTTTACCTGCAATGGTAAGGGCTTCCTTCGGATTAACGGATCCGTCGGTAGTTACTTCCATTACCAGTTTCTCGTAATCGGTGCGCTGACCAACACGAACGTTTTCAACGTTGAATTTAACGACCTTGATCGGGGTAAAGATAGCGTCGACAGACATTACATCAACATCTGTTTCATCCTCTGATCCAATTTCTTCGGACGTAACATAGCCTTTGCCGCGGGTAAGACGGAGTTCCATATCAATTTCGCCATCTTCAGAAAGTGTGGCAATATGATGATCCGTATTGAGCACGGTAAATTCGGCAGTTGCTTCGTTAATATCGTTAGCGGTAACCACAGCAGGGCCTTTTTTTGTAAGGCGTATTACGCCGGTACTCTGATCGATCTGCTTGAAGCGCACACCCTTCAGGTTCAGAATGATATCGTATACGTCTTCGGATATGCCTTTAACACTGGAATACTCGTGCTTAACGCCATTCATTTTAACAGCAGTAATAGCTGTTCCGGATAGGGATGATAGCAGTACCCTGCGGAAGGCGTTACCAATGGTAACCCCGTATCCGCGCTCAAGTGGCTGAAGAACGAATTTACCGAAGAAATCGGTGCATTCCTCGACCACGAGGCTGTCTGGCATTTGGAGTTGATTTGTACTCATAAATCTGTGAAGTACCTTTAAAAATGAAATGATTACTTGGAGTAAAGCTCCACGATGAGCTGTACGTTGATATTTTCCGGTATTTCGTCGAATTCCGGATAGTTCAGGAATTTACCTGTCATCAGTTTACGGTCCACTTCCAGCCAGTTATAGCGGTTGCGCGGGGCGTAGCTGATGGTTTCATTGATGATCTCAAGATCACGCGACTTCGGCCTTACCGTAACTACATCACCCGGTTTGAGTGTATATGAGGGGATGTTGACCACAATGCCGTTTACGACGATGTGTTTGTGAGTCACGATCTGACGTGCCTGACGCCGGGTCCGGGCAAAGCCCATACGGAATACGGTATTGTCGAGTCTGGCCTCCAGATATTTCATCAGGTTTTCGCCGGTTACACCTGTTTTGCTGCTGGCCTTTTCAAAAAGGTTACGGAACTGGCGTTCCAGCATACCATAGGTGTATTTAGCTTTCTGCTTTTGCTCAAGCTGCACCGCATATTCTGATTTTTTCTGAAAGCGTGAACGGCCGTGCTGACCCGGGCCATAGGGTTTGCGCTCGAGTGCTTTGGAAGGACCAAAAATAGGCTCTTTAAAACGACGTGCTCTTTTCTGCTTGGGACCTGTATATCTTGCCATGTGTCTTTATCCGTTTACAAATATAATTATACTCTTCTGCGTTTTGGTGGGCGGCAGCCATTGTGGGGAATCGGAGTCATATCCCGAATAGAAAGTACTTCAATTCCATTGGTTGCCAGAGCACGAATAGCAGCTTCGCGGCCTGAACCCGGCCCTTTTACAAATACGGTAACTTTACGTAAACCGACTTCGTAGGCTGATTTTGCTGCATCCTCAGCACTGAGCTGGGCAGCATAAGGTGTGTTTTTGCGTGATCCTTTAAAGCCCTTCTTACCGGCTGAACCCCAGGAAATGGTATTCCCGTCGCCGTCGGTAAGGGTTACAATTACGTTGTTGAAGGTGGCTTTGATAAAGGCCATCCCTGTCGGATCAGCTATCTGCTTTCTTTTCTTCTTGGAAGCAGCAGTGGTTTTTGTCTGTTTTTTTGCCATCGATTATAAGCGGTTACGGATTACTTCAGACCACGGTAGCAGCCGATATCCATGAAATGCTTGATGTTCGCATTCACTTCAGAGCGCAGTGCTCCCTCGAGCTTGTAGTCGGCTTCCAGCAGTTTCCTCAACTGGGTTACCTGTTCTTCGGTCCAATCACCAACTTTGGTATTGAAATCCATGCCAAGCTTTTCCAGGATTTCCCGGGACCGGCTGCGGCCAATGCCAAAGATGTAGGTGAGGCCTACTTCTCCTCGTTTTTCTTTTGGAAGGTCTATACCTGCAAGACGAGCCATAAACTGTATCTACTCCTTATTATCCCTGACGCTGTTTATTGCGCGGGTTCTTCTTGTTAATTACGAATATCCGGCCTTTTCGACGTACGATCTTGTCGCCGGCTGTTCTTTTACGAACGGAAGCTTTTGTTTTCATTGGTCTTATTTATAGCGGTAAGTTATTCTTCCTTTACTCAGATCATAGGGCGACATTTCAACAGTTACTTTGTCACCCGGTAATATCTTGATGTAATACATCCTCATTTTGCCCGAAACATGGGCGAGTATTTCATGGCCATTATCGAGCTTAACACGGAATCGCGCATTCGGCAACGCTTCAATGATGGAACCTTCCTGCTTTATTGATTCTTGTTTAGCCATTAAATGTCAACTTGTCTAACTGAATTTTGGTTATCTCCTCAATATACTCAAAAGTACTTAAAATTTCAGCATTTCCTTCGCGTACAACCACGTCGTGCTCGTAGTGAGCAGCCTTGCTTCCATCCGCCGTCACTATTGTCCAACCGTCACTGAGAGTTTTCACTTTCCAGGTTCCGGCCGTTATCATCGGTTCGATTGCCAGTGTCATACCGGATCTCAAACGCTCACCGCGACCTTTTTTGCCAAAGTTGGGAACCGAAGGACTCTCATGGAGAGACCGTCCCAGCCCATGACCGACCAGATCACGAACCACTCCGAATCCGCGGGATTCGCAATGGGTTTGCACGGCGCTGGAGATGTCGCCAACCCTGTTGCCGTGCACTGCTTTTTCAATACCATTATAGAGCGATTCCATTGTGGTAATGAGCAATTTCATCGTCTGCTCATCGCACTCACCTACTATGTACGTGTAGGCAGAATCTCCGAAATATCCATTCTTTTCAACACCGCAGTCGATCGATACGATATCGCCCTCCTGCAGCTCGTAGTCGCCGGGAAACCCGTGAACTACCTGTTCATTCACCGACACACACAAGGTGGCCGGAAAGGGATTTCTGTCTGGGCCGTATCCCTTGAAAGCGGCCCTTGCATCATTTGCCCTGATATAATCTTCGGCAATCTGATCAAGTTTGGATGTCTTCACACCCGGTTTAACGTATCGTGCTACCTCAGCGTGGGTACGTGACACCAATTGTGCACTGTCCCTCATCAGCTTAATTTCCTGTTCGCTCTTGAGGTAGATCATTACATTCGCCGGCGTCCCTTGATCCTGCCGCTCTTCATAAATCCGTCGTAATGACGCATCATGAGGTGGCTTTCAACCTGTTGCAGCGTATCCAGACCCACACCCACAATAATGAGCAGACTGGTACCGCCGTAGAACATTGCGAAGCCCGGGGTAACCCCGAAGTTGGCGGCAAAAGCCGGCATAATCGCAATGAAAGCCAGGAATATAGATCCGGGAAGCGTGATTTTTGTAAGTATGTTATCAATGAACTCGACGGTCTGTTTACCGGGACGTACACCCGGAATAAAACCGCCCTGTCTTTTCATGGTGTCTGCCATCTCCTTCGGATTGATAACAATCGCGGTGTAGAAGAAGGTGAAGAACACACATATTGTTGCAAATATGATATTGTAAGCTACTCCGGTAAAGTCTGATGACCATCCCGTAAGCATCGTAACAGTTTCATTACCAGGGAAAAACTGACCGAACGTGCTGGGGATGAACATGATCGACTGGGCAAAGATGATCGGCATTACACCGGCCGCATTAACGCGCAGCGGCAGGTATTGTGTTGTACCGCCGTACACCTTCCGGCCAACCACCCGCCGTGCATACTGAACCGGAATCCTGCGCTGGCCCTGCGTGAGCAGAACCACCGATGCCGTTACCAGAACAAGGATCACTATCTCGGCAATCACGATTATCGCATTGTCTTTTGTATTCCATTCATTCATGAAGTTGGTCGGCAGCGCGGCAATAATACCGATCATGATAAGCAGTGATATACCGTTTCCGATACCTCTTTCCGTAATCCTTTCACCGAGCCACATCACAAACACAGTACCGGCAGTAAGCACAATCATACAGTTGATGATAAAGGCCGTATTGCTCACAATAATGGCATCGCCCTGTGTTGCCAGCAGGTTGATTGCGAATCCGATCGACTGCACAAGTGTAATGAGTACCGTACCGTACCGGGTGAGCTGGTTGATTTTTCGCCTGCCCTCTTCACCTTCACGCTGCAGTTTCTGGAAGTACGGAACAACGGCACCCATAAGCTGGATAATAATGGCCGCTGTAATGTAGGGCATGATGCCGAGTGCAAAGACCCCTGCACGGGCAAAAGCGCCCCCCACAAACATGTCGAAAAGACCAAGAAGGTCGGTCGCCCTGCCAGTAGACTGCACCAGCATGGAAGCATCCACACCGGGCATGGTTATGTAGGTACCAATCCTGAAAACCATGAGAATCCCCACTGTGTAGAGAATCCGGTTCCTCAGTTCTTCAATTTTGAAGATGTTGCGAAAGTTTTCTATTAAACTCATTAGCCGAAGTTGACCCGTGTGAACGGTTACTGGATTTTATTTGTCTTGCCGCCTGCTTTTTCAATCTTCTCGATTGCTGTGGCGCTGAAAGCGTGGGCTTCAATTTCAAATTTGGATGTGATCTCGCCCCGGCCTAAAACCTTAACAAGATCTTTTTTTGATACAAGTCCGGCGTTTACAAAATCGGCGACACCGATCTTGCCATCTTTAATGTCGGCAAAACGCTCCTGAATCAGATCCAGGTTAACGGCTATGTATTCAACACGGAAGAAATTGTTGAAACCGAACTTTGGCACACGGCGTTGCAGGGGCATTTGACCGCCCTCAAATGAGGCTTTGCGACTGTACCCGCTGCCTGCTTTCTGGCCTTTGTGACCACGGCCGGATTGTTTGCCAAGGCCGGATCCTTCTCCGCGTCCAACTCTTTTTGGCGTTTTTTTGTTTGGCCCTGGGGCTTTTAGATTGTGCAGTTTCATCTTGTAAAACTCGGTTTGGGTGTTAATCCCTGTTATTATTAACCTTCAAAGACTTTTCTGAGCGGTATGCCACGGCGTTGGGCGATCTCCATCGGATCAACAAGCTGCCGGAGTGCATCCATGGTAGCTTTAACCATATTATGCGGGTTCGACGAACCGATTGATTTACTCAGTATGTTGGTAATGCCGGCACTCTCAAGCACAGCTTTTACCGGTCCGCCTGCAATTACTCCCGTACCCTCAGATGCCGGTACCAGAAGTACCTCGCCTGCACCGCATTTGCCGGTAACCTTGAAAGGGATGGAACCTGCTTTGGTTACAGGAACACGGATCAGGTTTTTACGTGCATCGTCAACACCTTTCTGGATGGCATCAGAAACTTCATTGGCCTTGCCAAGTCCGTTTCCTACGATTCCTTCCTTGTTGCCGACAACAACGATGGAGTTGAAGCTGAACCTGCGTCCACCCTTAACAACCTTGGCTACACGGTTGATATGTACCAGGCGGTCTTCAAGGTTCAGTTCGCTGGCTTTAATATTGTATTGCTTTCTTCTAACTCTTGGCATTTGTTCTCAGAATAAATTAAAACTTTAATCCGCTTTCTCTGGCTGCATCAGCCAGAGCCTTGATTTTACCGTGGTATTTGTAGCCGCTGCGGTCAAATACTACATTTTCGATGCCGGCTTCCCTTGCTTTGTCGCCTATGAACTTTCCGACGGCTGCTGCTTTTTCTACACCGGGCTTGCCATCAACGGTCTTCACCAGATCGGCAGTTTTTGTTGATGCGGCCATAAGAGTTACGCCCTTACGGTCGTCAATAATCTGCACATAGATGTGCTTCTGACTTTTAAATACGGTCAATCTGGGTCGTTCGGCAGATCCGCTGATCTTGCTGCGAATGCGACGCTTGATTTTAGCCCTGCGGAGTTTTTTTGTAAGTACCATTATTTATATACCTTTATCTGCCTGCTGATTTTCCTGCCTTCTTGCGTACCTGCTCATTCAGGTATCGGATACCTTTGCCCTTGTAGGGCTCGGGCGGACGAAGAGACCTGATTTTGGCCGCTACTTGTCCAACAAGTACTTTATCGGCACCAGTTACAATCACGCGGGGGTTTTTACTTGATTTCGTATCCACCTCAATAGCAATTCCTTTGGGTGGTGCAAAATAGAAATTGTGTGAGAAACCCAAAGCAAGTTCAAGAATATCGCCGTTCATGCTGGCCCGGAAACCGACGCCAATAATTTCGAGCTCTTTCTTGAATCCTTCTGTTGCCCCGATAACAAGATTGTTAATCAGTGCCCTGTAAAGGCCATGAAGCGCTTTGGTTTCACGATTTTCGTCGATCGGGGAGACAATAATATTGCCATCAACCTTTTCGACTTTGATTTTTGGATCGACCCTGAGGGTCAGCTCACCGTTTTTACCTTTTACCTTCACGAGGTTGTCAGCATTAATGCTGAACTCAACATTGCCGGTAACAGGCACGGGCATTTTTCCGATTCGGGACATAGTTGAAACTGTATTTAATAAACGTGGCAGATTACTTCGCCACCCACTTGTAATTTGCGGGCCTCTTTGTCGGTCATTATGCCCCTGGATGTAGAAAGAACGGCAATGCCGTATCCGTTGAGAACCCGTGGGATCTCCTCTTTGGGTACATAGTTCCGAAGGCCGGGCCGTGAGACCCTCTTCAGTTTTTTGATGACCGGCTGTCCATAGTGATCATATTTCAGGAATATCCTGATCAGACCCTGCTTGTCATCATCGATATCCAGAAAGTTTTGGATGTAGCCTTTATCAAGGAGAATCTTGGTAATGGCACGCTTCAGTTTTGAAGCCGGTACGTCCACTCTGCGATGTCCAGCGGTCTGGGCATTGCGGATTCGGGTTAAAAAATCGGCTATTGGATCAGTCATGATTATTTGAAGAAGATTAAGTGTGTTACCAACTGGCTTTACGAATACCAGGGATTTTACCGTCGAGAGCCAATTCGCGAAATTTGATACGGGAAATTCCGTATTTACTCACGAAGCCTCTTGAGCGGCCGGTCAGTGAGCATCGGTTGCGTACCCTTGTGGGGCTGGCATTACGGGGGAGTTTCTGAAGCTCTTCCCATTCGCCTTTTGCAATCAATTCCTTACGCTTTTCGGCGTATTTCTCGACCGTTCTTTTGCGCTTTTCGTTACGGGCTATCCAGCTTTTTTTTGCCATAGTAGGTCGTTGTTATCTGTTTCTTTTTTTGAAAGGCATGCCGAATGAGGTGAGCAGCTTGTAGGCCTGTTCATCATTCTCTGCAGAGGTTACGAAGGTGATGTCCATTCCGTGAAGACGATCCAGTTTGTCGGTATCGATCTCCGGGAAAATGGCATGTTCCTTAATACCTACCGTATAATTTCCACGTCCGTCGAATCCCTTGTCGGATATTCCCTGGAAGTCACGCGTACGCGGCAGTGCCAGGTTGATGAACCGGTCAAGAAATTCATACATAATCTTTGAACGAAGCGTCACTTTGCAACCGATAGGCATGCCGTCGCGAAGCTTGAAGTTCGAAATGGATTTCCGTGCTTTCGTAATCACGGGTTTCTGGCCTGTGATATTTCCGATATTGTTCGCCACATCATCAAGGCGTTTGCGGTCGGTTATTGCCTCGCCCACACCTGCATTGATGCTGATCTTAAGCAGTTTGGGAACTGCCATTGTGTTCTCAATCCCCAGATCTTTCTGAAGGGCCGGAACAATTTCGTTTTTAAACTGAGTATATAGTCTTGCTTCTGCCATTTTGATATAAACTATTTGTCAAGAACTTCGCCACTGAGCTTGGAATACCGTACCCAGCGTTCTTTGCCACTTTCCTCGATCCGTTTTCTGCCGACGCGGGTAGCTTCGTTAGATACGGGGTCGAGAGGCAGCACATTGGAAACATGTACCGGCATTTCGCGCTGCATCCGGCCACCCTGCGGATATTCCTGGCTGGGTTTCTGATGCTTCACATGCATATTGATTCCCTCAACCAGTACACGTTCCTGGTCGGGAAATACCATCAGGATTTTGCCCTTCTGGCCTTTGTCATTTCCGGCAATCACCTGAACGATGTCGCCTTTTTTGACATGGAGTTTTTTCTGTTTGTTGTACTTGCGTGGCATAATCTGTACCGGTTTATAATACCTCGGGCGCCAGCGACACGATCCTCATGTAGTTCTTCTCGCGAAGTTCGCGAGCTACAGGACCGAAAATCCGGGTACCGATGGGTTCTTTTTCCTTATTGATAACTACAGCGGCATTTTCATCAAAACGAATGTAGCTGCCGTCTTTTCTGCGGAATTCTTTTTTCGTGCGTACTACTACTGCAATAACAACTTCGCCTTTTTTGACCGTACCGCCTGGTATGGCCGTTTTCACCGAGCATGTTATGAGATCACCGACCCGGGCATAACGGCGACGAGAGTCGCCCAGTACCCGGATACACATTACTTTTTTTGCACCGCTGTTATCGGCAACATTTAAAACTGTCAGATTCTGAATCATTGCTGTATCCCTCTACCGTGGTAGTCTATTTCGCACGTTCAATAATTTCGATCAGTCTCCAGCGCTTATTCTTGGAGAGTGGTCGTGTTTCCATTATGCGAACGGTGTCGCCAATATGCGCATCATTATTTTCATCATGCGTCATATATTTTGTTGTCTTTGTGATGAACTTGCCATAGATCGGGTGTTTGATCTGCCGATCTACCGCAACGGTGATGCTTTTGTTCATACGGTCGCTGACAACACGTCCGATACGCTGTTTTCTTTCACTACGGGCAGTGTTTTCTGCCATATCTTTTGCTTCTTGCATATTACGCGGGTTTTTCTTCTGTGATGTTCTTTTCACTTATAATGGTGTGCAAACGTGCAACCTCCCGCCGGTGCATTTTAAAGCGCGCCGGATTTTCGACCTGGCCGGCTACGGCCAGATTAAAGCGCATTTTCTGCAGCGCTTCGATTTCATCTTTGAGTCGTGCTTCCAGTTCGGCAAGCGACAAATCTCTCAAATCATGTGCTTTCATGGTGTGGTCTCCTATACGCCTTCGTAGTCCCTGCGGACAACGATTTTTGTTTTAACAGGAAGTTTGAACTGCGCCAGGCGAAGGGCTTCTTTGGCCAGTGCAAGAGGCACTCCGGCTACTTCAAACATGATACGGCCGGGTTCCACAACAGCTGCGAAATGGTCCAGGGCTCCTTTTCCGCTACCCATCCGGGTTTCGGCTGGTTTTTTGGTCCTTGGCTTATCGGGGAAAATCCGGATCCAGATCTGGCCTTCCCTCGACATCTTTCTTGAAATCGCCACACGGCAGGCTTCAATCTGACGGGCGGTAATGAACTTGGGTTCCAGCGATTTCAGACCGAAATCTCCGAAGGCAAGCTGATGACCGCGGTTGGATACTTTGCGAAAAGTACCCCGGTGTACCCGTCTTCTTTCTACTCTTTTTGGTTCTAACATTGTCTTATTGCTTTATAAGCTGAGTTGATTATTAAGATCTGCGACGTCTGCGATCACCGCCACCGGCACCGCCTGGTCCACCGCCGCGCTCTGATCTGTCGCCACGGGGTCTTCTGTCACGGCCGCCTTTTCTCTGCTGCGGTTCAGCTTTCTCATTACGGGCTGTTATAGCAGCCGGTGTAAGATCGACTTCACCAATCACTTCTCCTTTGAAAATCCAGACAGAAACACCGATTGTACCATAAATGGTCTGGGCCCTTGTATTCGCGTAATCAATTTCAGCCCTTAGGGTATGCAGGGGAACACGTCCCTCTTTATACTGCTCGGTACGTGCCATTTCAGCACCGCCAAGACGGCCGGCACATTTTACCTTGATGCCTTTGGCGCCCATTCTGATGGCTGATGCAATCGCTGTTTTCATGGCACGGCGGAAAGAAATACGAGCCTGAAGCTGCTGAGCTATATTCTGTGCAACAAGGCTGGCATCAACTTCGGGGCGCTTGATCTCGCTGATGTTGATCTGAACTTCCTTGTTGGTAATTTTTTTCAATTCCTCACGAAGCGACTCAACCTCTTCGCCACCACGACCGATAATCACACCGGGACGGCTTGTGAGCAATGTAAGCAGCACACGCCTGGGGGTGCGTTCAATCACGACCCTTGAAAGCCCGGCATTGCGAAGACGTGTTTTCAGATATTCCCGAAGTTTGTTGTCTTCAAGAAGGTTTTCTGCATTATTCGTTTCAGTATACCAGTTGGAGTCCCATCCGCGGATGATTCCAAGTCTGAGTCCTATAGGATTTGTCTTTTGTCCCAAAACTATTTCTCCTCGCTTTGCTCGTTATCTTTAGAAGCGGCAGTCACAACCACGGTAATGTGGCATGAACGCTTGCGTATGGGATGTGCACGTCCCTGTGGAGCGGGTTGAATCCGCTTAAGGGTCGGACCTTCATCAACTGTGATGGTTTTAATTTTCAGATTTTCATCTTCAATCAGTTCATCCTGAAAGTGGTCTTTCAGATTGGCAGCGGCCGATGTGATCACTTTCGACACATCAAGTGCTGCAGCATGATTGGTAAATTTAAGTTTGTCGAGTGCCATCCGTACGTTCATACCGCGAACGTAATCGGCAACAAGGCGAACCTTTCTGGGTGAACGGCGCAGATAGCGCTGTACAGCACGTGCTTCCATTTTAACTTGCGTGGTTTCCATTATCGTTTACCTTTCTCGCCTTTCTTCTGCGGGTGACCTCTGAATATTCTGGTCGGGGAAAACTCACCGAGCTTATGCCCTACCATATTTTCGGTTACATAAACCGGAATAAACTGCTTTCCGTTATGAACGGCGAAGGTCTGGCCTACAAAATCAGGAGTGATCATGGACGCTCTGGACCATGTTTTAATCACTTTCTTCTGATTGGTCTCCAGAGCTTTATCAACCTTGGCCTGGAGTTTATAATGGACGAAGGGTCCTTTTTTAAGTGATCTGGGCATACTGTAATTTATTTCGCGTTTCTTCTACGAACGATGAATTTCGATGACAATTTTTTGCGGTGGCGGGTCTTCTGGCCTTTTGAGTAAAGTCCCCATGGCGAACGCGGGTGGCCACCTGATGCTTTTCCTTCTCCACCACCCATCGGGTGATCGACCGGGTTCATAGCGACACCACGAACAGACGGGCGGATACCTTTCCAACGGCTGCGTCCGGCCTTGCCGAGTGTCACATTCATATGATCAATGTTACTTACCGTACCAATGGTTGCTTTGCAGGTACCGAGAATCATCCGCACTTCACCGGATGGCAGCTTGAGTGTTGCATAACGGTCGGTTTTGGCAACAAGCTGTGCACTGGTACCGGCACTGCGTACAATCTGTCCGCCCTTGCCGGGAAGCAATTCAACATTGTGAACTGTTGTACCGAGTGGCATTTTAAGCAGAGGCATGGAATTGCCGCGCTCAGGCTGAACACCTTCACCGCTTTCAACTACATCACCAACCGAAAGTCCGTCGGGTGCAAGTATGTATCTCTTCTCACCATCGGCATATGCAAGCAGGGCAATACGGGCTGTTCTGTTCGGATCATACTCGATCGTTTTAACAGTTGCAGGTACGCCATCTTTATCTCGCTTGAAATCGATGATACGGTATTTACGCTTATGACCTCCGCCAATATGGCGCATGGTCATCCGGCCACGGTTGTTCCGGCCGCCCGATTTTTTCAGGCTTACGAGCAGCGAGCGTTCCGGTTTATCCGTGGTAATGTCGTCGAAAACCGGGGCTATCCGGTGCCGCGTACCGGGTGTTACCGGATTTAATTTCTTTGTTGCCATTATGAACTCAGTTTAAATTTCGCTGAAGAAGTCTATTTCCTGGCCCTCATTGAGGGTTACAATTGCTTTTTTGATTTTGGGCTTGCGTCCTGCGATGTAACCGCCGCGGGTAAACCGGCCTTTTGGTTTGGTCGCTGTAATGAGCGTTCTCACAGTTTTTACCTTTACTTCAGGGTAAAGCCGTTCAATCTCAGCCTTGATTTCAGGCTTGGATGCAGTCATAGAGACCTGGAAAGCATACTTATTCTGCTGTTCCTGTAGCCGTGTAAGCTTTTCTGTGATCAATGGTTTAATCAGTATGGCACTCATGCTGCAGCCTCCTCAACCTTGGCGATTTTAAGGTTCTCGGCGATCAGATTAATGGCGTCTTCCTGTATGAGCAGCACATCTGCGTTCAGAACAGCATATGTGAACAGGTTGTTGGCCTCAAGAATATTCAATTTCTGAACGTTACGTCCAGATTTGTAAACATTGGGTTTCAACCCTGCTGTAAGCAGGAGCACTTTTTTACCGGTGAGTTCCATAGCCTGCATCATTTCGACCATTCTGCTGGTTTTGGGCTCATCATAATCGAAGTTCTCGATTACACGTATTGCTTCTTCCCTTGCCTTGTATGTAAGCGCCGACTTGCGTGCAAGCTGTCGCATTTTCTTTGTGATTCTTACGGAGTAATCACGCGGTTTGGGTCCGAAAACCGTACCACCACCTTTAAGAAGGGGTGAGCGGATGGATCCCCGGCGTGCATTACCGGTACCTTTTTGACGGTATGCCTTACGACCGCCGCCACGTACTTCCGTACGTCCTTTGGTTTTGGCAGTACCCTGACGTTTGTTCGCCATGTAGGAGCGAACATCTTCGTAGATAACAGTATCATTCGGCTCAATGTTGAAGATGGAATCATCCAGCTCAACCTTTTTGGTGCTTTTGGTACCGTCGATTTTATAAACGCTGACTTTCATGAATTACGCAGTTTTAAAATTGTCTTGCGTTGTGAATTTCAACAACTGCTCCGCGCGGACCGGGAACAGCGCCTTCAAGGAGCAGAAGATTTGAGTCTGCAAGAATTCTGACAACCCTGAGGTTTTTAACTTTAACGCGGCTGTTGCCCATACGTCCACCCATTTTCATGCCCTTGAAAACTCTCGAAGGACTTGAAGACTGGCCGATGGATCCAGGCGCTCTTTCACGGTTGTGCTGACCGTGTGTACGACCGCCAACACCACTGAAACCATGACGCTTGACAACACCCTGAAAGCCTTTTCCTTTTGATTTTCCCACTACGGCTACCAGGTCGCCCTCGGTGAACACATCACCAATATTGAGCTGATCTCCGATCGAAAGTCCTTCAGGAAGATAGTCCCTGAATTCTCTCACAAGTCTCTTGGGAGTCGTATTGGCCTTGCCAAAATGACCTTTAAGTGCCTTGGTGGTACTTTTTTCTTTCTTCTCAATGGTGGCAAGCTGAACAGCAGTGTAACCATCGGAATCGTCCGTTTTTATCTGGGTGATAACGTTGGGCTCCACTTCGATCACAGTAACCGGAAGGTGGTTACCGGCTTCATCGAAGACGCTGGTCATGCCAATTTTTTTTCCTAATAATCCGCTCATCGTATTGTCGGTTATTGCGTTAATCAGACTTTGATCTCAACATCCACACCGGAAGGCAGCTCGAGCTTCATCAGCGCGTCTACTGTCTGTGATCCGGTAGAGAGGATATCGATCAGTCTTTTATGTGAACGGGACTCGAACTGTTCGCGCGACTTTTTGTCGACGAATACAGAGCGGTTAACCGTGAAAATGGTTTTGTCTGTCGGCAGAGGAATCGGACCGGATACAACCGCACCGGTTGACTTAACCGTCTTAATGATTTTTTCTGCTGACTTGTCGATCAAATTGTGGTCGTAAGACTTCAGTTTGATCCGGATTTTTTGTTGTGTTGCCACTGTATTCCTGTTTCCTGTTTATTAGTCGAGGATTTTCGATACAACACCGGCGCCTACGGTACGTCCGCCCTCGCGGATAGCGAACCGGAGTCCTTCTTCCATGGCGATCGGGCTGATCAGATCAACCTCCAGCGACACGTTGT
>JAIVHB010000023.1:0-19637 GCA_020201275.1 Rhodothermaceae bacterium
GCTTGATGGCTTTTACGCGGTCGGTATTAGGAATGTGAGGCCCGCGGCAAAGATCGGTGAATGTGCCCTGTTTATACAGGGTAATGGTGCCATCTTCCAGATCCTTCAGCAAATCGAGTTTGTAGGGATCGTTCTTTTCTTTGAAATAGGAGATTGCATCGTCTTTGGATATCTCGACCCGCCGAAACCCGGATTTGGCGCGGGCAAGTTCCGTCATTTTCTCCTCAATACGCTGCAGATCTTCGGGAGTTATTCGCCGGTCGCCAAAATCCATGTCATAATAGTAACCGTTGGCTATGGGCGGACCGATACCAAACTTTACTTCGGGATAGAGTTCCTGTGCGGCCTCGGCAAGCAGGTGAGCGGAAGAATGCCAGAACGCATATTTGCCGTCCTCATCATCCCAGGTGTTGATTTTGAAACTGCCGCTATCGGGTAATTCACGGTTCAGGTCGAGAATTTCATCGTTAAGGGTAACTGAAAGGGCTTCACGGGCCAGCCGCGGCGATATGGATTCGGCAACCTGATATCCTGTTGTTCCCTTTTCTACTATTCTTTTTGAGCCGTCGGGGAGAACCAGTTCCAACTTATTTTCGTCTGGCATTGAAATTATTAAGACTGTTTTTTTTCTGAATACTAGTGGAAGTTGTGCAAAGAGAACAATATAACCAAAAATATCCGAGTTTGGATATACAGATATGACTGTGAATCGAATGCGTTTTCTTTGGGGATGTTTGTTAAATTCGGATGTAATTTTAAAAATTGGGAATACGTTTGAAATCAACTGTCAGAATAGCTTCCGGTCAGGGCTTCTGGGGCGACCTGCCCCTGGCACCCGTCGATCAGGTACGAAAGGGTGCCATAGACTACCTCATGATGGATTACCTTGCCGAGGTGACCATGTCGATCATGCAGAAGCAGAAAATGAGGAACCACGCTCACGGATATGCCAGGGATTTTGTGGAAGTTTTTCGTGAAATTCTGCCCGATATCCGTGAAAAAGGAATTAAAGTACTCACCAACGCCGGCGGGGTTAATCCCGAAGCCTGCAAGGATGCTCTGCTGGAAGTAGCAGCCGATCTGGGAATTAGCGGCCTCCAAATCGCAGTTGTGGATGGCGACGATATACTTGGTCAGATTGAAAGTCTTAACAATACCGGACATCTGCTCCAGAATATGGACGATGGACGCCCGGTTACCGAAATCCGTGACCGGCTGCTCAGTGCGAATGTATATTTCGGGGCCCGGCCCATGGTCGAAGCCCTTCAGAGGGGGGCCGACGTGGTTATCACCGGCCGCGTAACCGACACAGGTCTGTGTCTGGCACCCATGATCCATGAATTCGACTGGTCATTCGATGATTTCGACAAAATGGCCAGCGGCACTGTTGCGGGTCACATATTGGAATGCGGGGCCCAGAGTTCCGGAGGTAACTTCACCGACTGGCACACTGTGGACGATTTTACCGACATTGGTTTCCCCATTGTTGAAGCTTCTGCCGACGGCTCATTTGTGGTTACCAAACATGAGGGTACCGGCGGAGTCGTTAACCTTATGACTGTTAAGGAGCAGCTGTTGTATGAAATTGGCGACCCGGCTGAATACATCACACCCGATTGCGTAGCCGACTTTACCTCCATCCGGTTGGAGGAAGATGGTGATAACCGCGTTCGCGTGACGAACATCAAGGGAAAACCGGATACGCCGTTTTTTAAGGTTTCTGCAAGTTATAACGACGGGTATAAAATGTCGTCATCACTGGTCTATTCCTGGCCCGAAGCTCTCAGAAAAGCTATACTCGGCGGCGAGATATTAAAGAAGCGAGCTGAAAGGCTGGGTCTGGAAATCGACGAGTTTCGTTGTGAATATGTCGGTTTCAACGGTTGCAGCGAACAGGATATAGCCACCGCTGATCTGAATAGAGATTATAATGAGATTCAGCTTCGGTTTTCAGCCCGCGGGAAAAATAAAGACGATCTGAACAGGCTGGGAATGGAGATAGCTCCCCTTATATTAACCGGGCCATCGTCCGTCACCGGTTTCGCCGGAGGCCGGCCCAGGGCAAGCGATGTAGTGGCCTACTGGCCGGCACTGATAAGTAAAAAGGCCTGTACTCCCAGGGTGCGGATTTTTTCAACACAAACGCGAACGAGTTAAACAGAAATAAGCAATGATTATTGGTGTTATTGGAGCGGGAATCGCGGGACTGACCGCCGCCCGGAAACTGGCGCTGGCCGGCCACGAAGTTACTATTTTCGAAAAAAGCAATGGCCTTGGCGGACGAATGGCCACACGCTATGCCGGTGAGCAGCTTGATATTAAAACTGACCACGGCGCACCATGCTTTACAGCGAGAAGTGAAGAGTTCAGGCAGTTTGTGGATGAGCTGCTCAAAAATGGAATCGCAGATGTCTGGGCAGATCATTTTCCCTATTTCACGGGTGAAATGATATTGGAAAAACACCCGGATATACCGGTTGAGCCTCATTATTTTGCTCCTGGCGGTATGAACAAAATTGGTAAGTATCTGTCGCGCTGGGTTGATGTCAGATTTAACGCAAAAGTGAATGGCTTCACCTACTTGGGCGATAAGGCACATAAAAAGCGCAACTGGATGATAAATTTTTCCGATTTCAGCGTTATGGAAGTTGATGCTGTGATCGTTGCAACGCCAGCTCCTCAGGCCTACGGTCTCATTGAGAACGCACAGGACGAAACCCCGTTCAAATGGATTATACGTAATATCGACACGATCAGCTATCAACCCTGCTACACACTTATGGTGAACCTGGGCAACCAGCCTGCCCCGGAATGGAAAGCCATCCAATGCAACCACAAATCCTTGCGCTGGATTGGCAATGAAGCCACTAAACGCCGTAACAACGGCAATACTGTTATCGTAGTGCAATCGAGCGCCGCGTTTGCATCGGCTTACATTAATTCAAATGTATCTGAAGTAACAAGGTCTTTACTAATGGCAGTCAAGGAGATAACTGGTCTGGATGCAAGTAAGCCGGTCTGGAGTCAGCTGCACTTCTGGAAATACCGGAATCCAAGAAACGTAATGCCGGGCTATTTTGTTGAGCCGGTAGAGCATGCCGCACCAGCCGCACTTATTGGAGATTACTTCGGTGAGGCTGATGGAGTAGAGTCGGCTTATCTGTCGGGGCTTAAGCTTGCAGAACAATGGCTGGATAAATACCCGGTTATAAAAGAACCGGTAACTATATAACACGTAGTATTCGCAGGTGCGCGAACTATTTAAACTCAATCATTACTTTGTCAGATACAAGTGGTCGATCATTCTCGGCACACTTTTTCTGACTGTATCCAACATGTTCCTGGTTTGGATTCCTGTGCTGATCAGGCAGTCTATGGATGCAGTGGAAGAATTACGTGCCACAGGTGAACACCATTACGATACGGTCTTCGACGCCATTTTTTCGCCAGAGGCAGGCGTTGTATTGGCCGAATATTCGGTCTATCTGATCGGAGCAGTTCTTATTTACGGCGTGCTGCTCTTTCTTACCAGGCAGACACTTATTGTAACCTCCCGGAAAATCGAATACGATATCAGGAACAATATATTCACCCACCTTCAGAAATTGCCTCAAAGTTACTTCAGCCGTACCAACTCAGGCGATATCTATGTGAGAGCTACCGAAGATGTAATGCGCGTTCGGGAGTATTTCGGTCCGGGTTTTATGTACACCATCAATACCATTACCCGTGCCGGTATAATCATTACCATCATGATACTGGTAAACCCGGAGCTTACATTCTGGGCACTGCTGCCACTTCCGTTTCTCTCTGTGATGGCCTACTGGGTGAGCGGTTTTATCCATGACCGGTCGAACGAGATTCAGGAACAGTATGCCCGCCTTGCCGGCCGTGCTCAGGAGGCCTTCAGCAGTATCCGCCTGATCAAAGCCTATGTGCGTGAGACATATGAATCAAAACGTTTTGAAGCCGAAAGTGAACAGTACAGGCAATCTAAACTGAAACTTGATGTTATCGAATCACTGTTTCATCCGCTGCTGTCCCTGTTTATCGGTTTTTCAGTTGTACTGGTGATCTGGCAGGGGGGGATGATGGTAATTGAGGGTATGGCAACAGTCGGAAATCTGGCCGAATTCATCATCTATGTGACCTTCCTGACCTGGCCTGTCGCTTCTCTCGGCTATACCCTGAACCTGCTTCAGCGTTCGGCGGCCTCCCAGAAGAGAATCGCGATGCTGATGAATGAACCCGAACAGATTTCGGATGGGGATGGCTCAGACCATGCCATATCACACATACGGGGCGACATTGAATTTCACAATGTCAGTTTTAAATATCCGGATACTGCAGAGTATGTTTTGGAAAACATCAACATGCGAATACCAAATGGAAAGACGGTTGGCATTGTGGGACGAACCGGATCGGGTAAAACAACACTTGTTCAGCTAATACCGCGTCTGTTCGATCCCGATAAGGGAGAAGTGAGAATCGACGGCAACGATATTAAAAAAATTCCCCTCTTGATATTGAGGAAAAATATTGGTTACGTACCACAGGAAACATTTTTATTTTCTGATACGGTTGGTGAGAATATCGCGTTTGGTAAGGAAAGCGCAGGAACCGATGAAATTGAGACAGCTGCAGAGAAAGCGCAAGTTCTTGATAATATTATGGAATTCGACAAGAAATTCGACACTGTACTGGGTGAGCGGGGTATAACACTTTCTGGCGGACAGAAGCAGCGTACAGCCATAGCCCGGGCGCTTATTCGAAAACCATCCATACTCATTCTGGATGACTCGCTAAGTGCCGTCGACACAAAAACAGAAGATAAAATTAATGACTATCTTAGGGCAGAGACGGGCAGAACAACGCTCATTGTCAGTCATCGTATTTCCAGTATAAATAATGCGGACCACATATATGTTTTGGATGAGGGTAAAATCATAGAACAGGGGACGCACCAGGACTTGTTAAAGGATGGGGGCTACTATGCCTCCATGTACAAGAAACAGCTCATTGAAAAAGAATTGGCTGAAATATAAATCATAATAAACATGTTACGGATTTGTCTGTCTGATAGCAGACGAAACCTCATTTACCAAGGAGAAAAACTATGATCATCGTGCCCTTAGGCGTTTCGTCGGCGACCCCAACCGCCAAACGACATCTTCCTTCGGTGGCTTTATGGCGGGAAGGCCGCGTCTTTATGTTCGACTGCGGCGAGAATGCACAAATGCGACTATTGCAGGCGGGAATCAAAAGATCGAAGGTTGAATATGTGTTCATCTCACATCTTGACGGAGATCACTTTTACGGATTGCTTGGTCTCATAAGCACCATGCATTTGCAACGCAGAGATAAAAAACTGACAATCGTTTCACCCCCGGGTATTGAAGAGTTCATTAATGTTGCATTCAAGGTTGCAGGCACTGAACTCAGTTTTGAGCTCGAATTCATTGAAATCCCCGTTGGTACCGACCATCAGGTGGTTATCGACGATCCCGATTTCTTTGTTGAAGCCAGGGCTCTTGAACACTCAACTTACTGCGTGGGTTACCGGTTCCAGGAAAAAGATAAACCGGGTAAAGTTGACGCTTCCCGCGCCGAGGAACTCGGCATTACCGAAGACGGCGATTTCAAGAAGCTCAAAGCCGGTGAAGACGTTACCCTTAAAGATGGTACCGTAGTTACGGCTTCTGAAATTGTTGGCGAACCGCGGGTAGGCCACAGCTTTGCCTATATTACCGATACGGTTTACTGTGCGAATGCCCTTAAACTTGCCGATAATGTAACATTGCTCTACCATGAGGCAACGTTCGACAGTTCCCTCAAAGACAAAGCGGATGATACGATGCACTCCACTTCGGAGGATGCAGCGAAAATTGCAGCGCAGTCAAATGCCGGTCGCCTGGTCATTTCCCATTTTTCAGCCAGGTACACCAACCAGTTTGTACTTCTGAAAGAGGCACGGCGTATTTTCCGTGATACCTGGGTTGCAACAGAACTAAGGCCGATTATGACCGACCCCCGGCAGGAAAGGGGCATCATCAAATCGAAGATTGAATATGAACGTGAGGTCGATCCGAGGTCTCAGCAAAGAGGTCGTGGCCGACCAGGTGGCCGCCCGGGGGGACGTCCTGGTGCGAAGCCACGCTTCCAGCGCAGGGACGACGACCGATCCAAATACTACAGGCCAGGTGGTGGATCCTCCGGTGGCTACCGCGGCAGAGGCGACGGCGGTTACCAGCGTCGGGATTACCGCGACGATCGTCCGCCAAGAGACGACCGTGGATCATCCCGCGATTACCGTGATGACAGAGGCTCGCGCGACTACCGGGATGACCGCCCGCCAAGACGCGATTACCGTGATGACCGCTCGCCAAGAGACGACCGCGGGGCACCGCGCGACTACCGCAGTGACAGAGCACCGCGGGACTATCGTGATGACCGCCCGCCAAGACGCGACTACCGCGATGATCGTCCGCCAAGAGACGATCGTGGTGCACCACGCGACTTCAACCGGGATCGGCGCCGTGAAGACGATAGCAGGGATCACGATGAAAAACAGCCCGACAGTAATAAAGGATCCCTTCCGATAACTCCCCGGACCCCATTCGATGACTTCGACCGGTTCTAGTTCGGATAGCAAACAAAAAAATAAAGCCGTCGATTCTAACCTGATACGACGGCTTTATATTTATTTGCACCCGTTCCGTTGGCTGTTACTACTGGCCCTGGTATTGACACTGTTAAGTGCTTTCCTGGGTCCGTTGCGGCCCTATCTTATCCAGATAGCAGTTGATGATTATATGGCTGCAGACGATTACAACGGCCTGTTCAGGATAACAGTAATTTTTGCACTGGTACTGGTACTGGAAACATTGCTGATGATCGCAGTTACCTATCTGACCCGCTGGATAGGTCAGAGCACTCTGTTTAAATTGCGCAATGCTGTATTCAACAAAATTCAGAGCCTGCATGTGCAGTTTTTCGACCGGAACCCCATCGGCAGGCTCATAACACGTACGACCAACGACATCGAAGCGCTCAGCGATCTGCTCTCGTCCGGTGTTGTGAATATGATCGGCGATCTGTTCCGCATCATATTCATCATGGGATTCATGTTTTATATGAGCTGGGAACTGTCACTGGTTGCACTTTCAACCCTTCCGGTTCTCTTCTACGCAACCTTTGTTTTCAAGTCAAAGGTACGGGTTGCGTTCCTGAATGTACGTGACCAGATAGCCAGGCTCAATTCTTTTGTTCAGGAACACATCAACGGAATGAGCATTGTACAGCTTTTTAACCGTGAAGAGAAGGAACTTGACCGGTTCAAGAAGATCAACTATGATCATACCGGTGCACACATCAAAACGATCTTTTACTTTGCCCTGTTCTGGCCGGCAGTTGAGGTGCTTTCCAGCCTCGCCATGGCTCTTGTTATTTGGTATGGCGGTGCAAGCGCACTTACCGGCACGGTTACATTCGGTATATTATTGGCCTTCATCCAGTATGTACGTCAGTTTTTCCTGCCGATACGAGACCTTTCTGAAAAGTTCAACACCCTCCAGAGTGCCCTTGCTTCATCAGAGCGTCTGTTCAGCATCATGGACACCGAAAATGTAGTTAAGGAATCTGCGAATCCGATTACTCCCGAATCGGTTAAGGGCCACATCCGATTTGAAAATGTCTGGTTTAAATACAACAGAACAGAAGATTATGTGCTGAAGGATGTCAGCTTCGAGGTACGGCCAGGCGAAAATGTGGCTGTTGTCGGTGCCACGGGTGCCGGTAAAACCACCCTGATCAATGTTGTGAGCCGGTTCTATGATGTAGAGAAGGGGGCTGTTACCATCGACGGAATCGATATACGGGAGTTGTCACTGAACAGCCTTCGGTCAAACTTCGGTGTTGTGTTACAGGATAATGCGCTTTTCTCTGGTACGGTACTTGAGAATATTACACTTGGGCGGGACGACATCAGCCTTGAAACTGTGCAAAATGCGGCGCATATGGTACAGGCAGACCGGTTTATTAAAAAGCTGCCCGGAGAATACGATTTTGTACTTGCCGAACGGGGTGCATCGCTCTCGATGGGGCAGAGGCAGCTGCTCTGCTTTGTGCGGGCAATGGTGTATGATCCGACTATTATCATTTTGGATGAGGCCACGTCAAACGTTGATTCGGAAACTGAATCGCTGGTTACCGCAGCGATGGATAAATTAATGAAGGGCCGCTCCTCAATTGTAATCGCCCACAGGCTGTCAACCATACAGCATGCCGACAAAATTCTTGTTATGCATAAAGGGCAGATACGCGAAACGGGAACACATCAGCATCTAATAACCGTCGAAGATGGAATATACCGACGCCTTTACGAGCTTCAGTACAAAGATCAGGCAGCCGTAATGCCATAATTTTTGAGAGCCGTTCCCTGTATGGCATTCCGGTGCTTATTTCCAGATATGGCCCGTTCCGTGAGCAACGCAATGAAGGTTACTCCCTGATCTGTCCGTTCCCGAACACTACATATTTATAGGTTGTAAGCTCTTCAAGGCCCACTGGTCCGCGTGCGTGAAGCCTGTCGGTACTGATACCGATTTCGGCACCCATACCAAACTCGGCACCATCTGTAAATCGGGTGGATGCATTCACATAGACCGCTGCCGAATCGACCATGCGGGTAAAGTAGTTCTGATGTTCCGGGTTTTCCGTAACGATCGCATCGGAGTGGCCCGATCCATAGTGGTTAATGTGTTCAACGGCCTGTTCGATGCCATCAACTATGCGAACGGCAAGAATCAGATCCAGATATTCGGTATACCAGTCTTCTTCTGTTGCAGGCAGGATATTCTGGGCCAGTGATTGCGCCTGCTGATCCCCGCGCAATTCTACACTCCTTTCCGAGAGTAAGGCCGCCATAACGGGAACCCAGCTGTCAGCAATCGCCCGGTCGACCAGCAGGGTCTCAGCGGCATTGCATACACCCGGCCGCTGGCACTTGGCATTCTCCAAAATGGAAAGTGCCTTCTTCAGGTCGGCGCCGCCATCAACGTAAATATGGCATACACCCTTATAGTGCTTGAGTACGGGAACGGTAGCATTTTCGGCAACTGCGCGAATGAGTCCTTCGCCACCACGTGGTATGATCAGGTCCACATATTTTTGCATTGTGATGAGTGCCTTAACAGCCAATCGGTCGCGCATGGGAACAAGTTGCAACGAATGTTCCGGCAGGCCGGCACCACGACCACCCTCAACAAGTGCATCCGCTATCGCCCTGTTGCTGCGAAGGGCTTCGGATCCACCGCGCAGGATGATCGCATTTGACGATTTAAGGCAGAGTGCTGCGGCATCTGCCGTCACATTGGGGCGGGATTCGTAGATCATGCCGATAACGCCTATGGGTACGGCCCGTTTCTGAATTTCCAGACCATTCGCTTTTGTGTGTGTGCCAAGTATACGTCCTACAGGATCGGGCAACGCTGCAACATCACGGATACCGGCAGCCATGCTGTTTATTCTGCTGTCGGTTAGCAGAAGCCTGTCTATCAGGGCAGGAGCGAGGTCTTGTTTATCGGCATCAGCAACATCCTGTTTATTGGCATCGCTGATTGTTTTCCGGTTTCTTTCGAGCGAGTCGGCCATACTGAGCAGGATATTATTTTTTTTCTCCGTTGATATCCCCGCAAGCGCACGCGATGCAGTTCGCGCACGCTGACCGATAGCAGTAATTTGTTCAGTTATAGATTCGGATATATTGATTTCTGACATTTTAGTGGAATTATTGATGCATGTCTTCATTACAAATTGCATCAGATACGCTCATTACAATATGGGTTTTCATGGCACTATTCCATCAGAACCATATTATCACGGTGAATGACTTCTTCAGAACGATAATTACCGATCAGGCCCGGAAGATCAGCAGAACGCCGGCCCTTAATTCGCTGAATGTCATCACGCGAATAGGCCGTAAGTCCCCGGGCAACCGTAGTTCCGTCTGTACTTTTGATATTGAGGAGGGTTCCGATTGCAAAACTGCCTTCGGTATCCCGGATTCCGACAGGCAGCAGGCTGTTTCCCCGCTGCTTTATGGCATCGATGGCGCCATCATCTACAATCACAGACCCTCCGGGCCGGTGAAAAAATGCGATCCATTTCTTGCGTGCCCTGAGCCTGTTTCTGTTTCCATCAGAAAGGATAAGCGTTCCGGTATCAATGCCCTGCAGTATTTGTGAAATTATTCCACTCTGAAGGCCATTTGCTATTACTACAGGCGTACCCGAGTGTGCGGCGTGCTGTGCAGCCTTCAGTTTTGAGGCCATGCCGCCCGATGACCATGCACTTCCTTTACCCTGGGCCATCGCCAGCGTTTCTTCAGAGACGTTTTTCAGAGTGGAAATACGTTCTTTCATAAGACCGTTCTCCGTGCGGTAAAAGCCATCGGATGTCGTGAGTAAGATCAGAAGATCACCGTGAACCAGGGTTGATACCATAGAGGCAAGTACATCATTGTCGCCAAAACGGATTTCATCGACAGCAACAACATCATTTTCATTAACCACGGGGATTATACGGTTGCGCAACATGGCCAGCATTGTATTACGGGCATTCAGATGGCGTTCACGGTGGTTGAGGTCATCGTGGGTCAGCAGTATTTGCCCAAGTGTTATGTTATGCTGTCTGAATCCACCGGCATAGATATTCATCAATACATTCTGACCTACAGCTGCAGCCATCTGAAGTTCCGGCAGGCTAACCGGTCGTTTTGACCACCCCATAGCCTGAACACCGGCAGCAATGGCACCTGATGTAACCAGAATGATCTCAAAGTTCTGCCTGTGCATTTCTGCCAGCTCGTCTGCAAGTTGTTGAATTCTGACATGGTCAGGGCACCCCCGTTCGTCTACAAGAACCCTGCTGCCCGCCTTGATTACAATACGTTTTAACTGGGCAGGAAGCCCGGGCCTGGTAAATTCAGTATTTTGCATATGCCGGATTATAACACGAAGATGTTGTCGGAACAACCATGAACGTTAAAGAAGAATTATCATACACGTTTATCAAGAGACAGGTCGATAAAAGAAAACCGGCAATGATGGAAATTTCAAATAGATTGAAAACTCACATTATTGCCGGTGCCGGTAAATCCCAAAAATTCAGTGTGCCAGATTCATTAATTACCGTTAAAGATTTTGCATCGGTAAATCTGACCGGTTATAGCATCCTTTTGAAAAATTCAAGCCTGAAGGATTCAGGTGGATCCTGACCGATCTAAAGTTCTGGCATGTAATGTTATGTGTTATGAGCTGACCACTTTTTTTAAATCGTCGCGCAACTCTTCTGCTTTGCTTTTTCCTTTGCTGAGCAGATCATCAGATTGGCTCTTCAGGTTATCATACTGTTTATTCATTTTTTTCAGGATGTCTTCGTACTCTTTCTTTGCCATACCTGCATACTCGTCGCTTTTTTTTGACAGCTCTTTTCTGGTTTTAGTGCCCTTGTCAGGTGCAAATAGCACTCCGAGCAACGCTCCGACAAATGCACTTCCTAAAACACTTAAAAGTATGTTCGATGTTTTCATATTGATTACCTCTCTTTGTTTAATTCAAAATTAACATTTTCCTAATATAGTAAAGAATATTGTGGAATGCAGATATTACATGGTGTTGTCATTTCAGTATATGGCTTTAAAAAGATATAAATGCCCGATGATGTGCAAATAACATGTTGGTTACTGGTAAACTCAAAATAAAATTCAATATTTTCAGATATTAGTGGCACTTGTCCTGTAATCGTGTAAATTTATGTGTACCACCTGTTCAACCTACTACGAAAAGGGAGGTACCTATGCCGCTGAAAAGACTTACCTACTATCTGGACGAAAAAAAAGTCAAATACAGAATCCAGAAGCATAAAACGGCATTCACATCCATGGAAGTAGCCGCAACAACTCACACTCCGGGTAAAAAAGTTGCCAAAACGGTAATCATGATCATCGACGATGAGATGCAAATGGTCGTACTACCGTCAACGCACAAGATCGATTTCGATCACATCCGTGAGTCGCTTGGTGCAGGTTACGCCCGCCTGGCAACTGAAGTTGAGTTCGAAAGCAAATTCCCGGATTGTGAACTTGGCGCTATGCCGCCGTTCGGAAATCTGTACGATATGGATACGATTGTATCAGAGTCGCTTGCAGATGAAGATGAAATCGTATTGAGTCGCTTGCAGATGAAGATGAAATCGTATTTGATGCCGGTTCGCATGATGAAGTAATGATTATGGCTTACAGGGATTATGAAAAGCTGGTTAAACCCACCGTAATACCTGTTGCCATAAAAATGGCTTGATAATGTGATACAAACCAGGTTGCAATTGTGTCACGTGCTAATGTATGTGACAATAGTTTTATTGTGATTAATTTCCGGTAAAACTTAAAGATTATGATACAGGGCAGTCAGCAGGTAAGGCTGGCTGGCTGATAGTTTTTTTGATAAAGACAGACTCCTGAAAACTGACACTGATTTGTTGCAGGTAACTGTCTGTTCATGTACTATCGTTGCACTCCCGTACTGCCGTTTACTCTGTTTTCCAGGATTTTAGAATTGATGTGCGTTATTGATATCCGATCCATACCGCAATAATGAGTGCCAGGGAACCGGCAACAAAAAGTTTGAGAATGAGCGGTATAATGAAACGGAACCATCGGTCGTAGGGAATGCCAGCAAGGCCCAGAATACCCATCAGGACCGGATTGGTGGGCACAATCATATTCATGAAGCCATCCCCGAACTGAAAGGCCAGCACGGAAACCTGTCTGGTAACACCCACCAGATCGCCGATTGGTGCCATCAGAGGCATGGTTACAAAAGCCTGTCCGCTGCCACTGGGAATAAAGAAATTGAGGATGCTCTGAATGAAGAGCATACCGACAGCGGCAAATTCAGCCCCAGCGTATGAGAGGGGTGTTGCTGCGGCATTGACGATAGTGTGCAGTACTTCACCATCTTCCAGTAAAAGGCCAATGGACCGCGCAAAGCCAATAAGAAGGGCGGTTCCGGTAAGTTCTGCCGCACCCCTGGTGAAAACAACTGCAATAGTGTCGGTTCCCATCCTTGCAATCAGGCCGACCACAATAGCCAGCCCCACAAACATGGCCCCCAGTTCAACCAGATACCAGTCGGCGAGGGCAATTCCAAGTACAAGGCCGGTAAGGGCGGCACCTGTTGCAACCAATACAGCAATATGTGTTCGGGTCATCTCTGTCAGGGTATTCTCAGCAGGAGGCTGTGCACTGTTTATGCCGAATACAAGGCTTGATTCGGGCCGCTCCTGAACTTTACGGGTATAGCTCCAGACGTGGTGAAAACCGATCAGTAGAAAGGGCAGCGCGATGATGGCCCGGTACTCCATACCAGATCCCGGTTGAAGTTCTGCCACTCCCTGTGCAACGAACAGGGTGAATGGATTCATGATTGCTACACCATATCCGATACCGTAACCTACTACCATAATTCCAATGGCTGAAACGGTATCCATTCTGAGCGCTGCGCACACTCCCACAAGGATAATGGCGAATGGAATGTACTCTTCCGCCATGCCAAGGGTGGCAGAAGCAGCGGCAAATGCAAACATCCCGAAAAAAATCAACAACGACGGCATATGCCCGATAGCTGTAATAATTCTGCCCAGCATAGCATCAATGGCACCGGTTTCACGAATAACGGCAAGGGATCCGCCGATTATTAACACGAAAAAAATGATGCCGGAAGCATCACCAAGTGCTCTTGGTATTACGGTGAACAGGGCCAACGGGCTCAGATAGGTTCGGTCTGCATTAACAGAGTAGGTGCCGGGTACCACTACACTGCGGCCTGCTTCATTAATCTCTGTTTCAAATCCGCCTGCCGGTATGATCCAGGTCAGGATCAGGGCCACTACCATAATGGAAAAAAGCAGAACCAGGGTATTTGGAACTTTAAAATATCGTGACATAAAACCTGTATTGGTAGTTGGTTGGCAGAATTTATTCCGTCTGAATCACCGTCAATATACTAAATCATCAGTACGGATTATGCTGCCTTATCCGTAGTTCTTTAATAAAAGAGTCGGGTGTATCGGGTGGGAGACAATAATAAAAGTTCGTTGATATTGTACCATCGTTGAACAGAACGGAGTCATTTCCGGCCTCGCCGGCCAGCATATACCCGCTTGCACGGAGCAGGGCGGCCGGGGCACAGAGATCCCAGTACGCCGTAGGCCGATAACTGATGTATCCGTTGGAGAAACCATACAGCGATCCAAGCATGTCGATCATCTCATTCTGAAATGGTGCACGGGCAATATTGTAACGGCTTTGAAAATATGCACGGTGTTCACTGCCGATTGCCTTCATCACTATCGGGCTGCTTTGGCTCCAGCTCGGCTGTTCGGTCTTCATTACTTTTGCCGCAGAGGTTCCGTTTGCAGCCATTGCTGGCATGCCTGTCCATCCATACATAAGAAGGTCCATTTCCGGCTGACAGATCATGCCGAAAACAGGTACACCGTTCAGGCACAACCCGATAAGAACAAAGTAACCCTCACGGCCATCGATGAAGGCTTTGGTACCGTCAATTGGATCAACATACCAAACCAGGCCGGTTCCGGGTTTGTACTTTTTCTGGTCCGATTCCTCACCGATTACCACCTCTCCCGGAAAATTTTCCTCGATAAAGGTACATATCCGTTTATTGGCATACAGATCCAGGTTGGTCACAGGGCTGCCGTCAGATTTGATTATGATGTCGATCTGTTCTGTTTTACGTTTTTCCCTTACCTGGTGGCCGGTCTCTCGGATCAGGGGTTCTAAAAGGATAAATCGGCGCTCAAACTCTGCAAAGTCCATTATTTTTGAGTATACTATAAAGATATTAATCCCGTATAAAATAGGAGGAATTAACCATGGCTTCCAAAGACAGTATAACATCCAAAATACTCGACAGAGAAACATATGAAGACCTGCTCGATCAGTTGAATGAGGAGAAAGAGCGCATCGAATATGACCTCAAAAAAGAATACCGGAATGCCCGTAAATATGTAAGGGCCCATCCGGAACAGGGTGTCGGGTTTGCTTTTCTGGGAGGTATTGTTGTGGGTATCCTTATCGCCTCTCTCTTCAGAACAGATTAAACCAATTCACCATTTACAAATATTTCCCGATATCATAGATGAAGATAACCGAAACAGCTTATAATGCAGAGACAATCAGAAACCTCGCAACACGGCTCAATGAGCTAAGGAGGTATCTTTGACTACGACCGACGAAAAGAACGTATAGCGGAACTTGAGCATCAGTCTATGGATCCCGCTTTCTGGGATGACCCCGATAAGGCCACATCCATAATGAAAGTACTCAACCAGGAGAAAAACTGGGTTGAGGGGTGGGATAAACTCGATGAGCACCGGCAGAATATTGAGCTCTATCAGGAAATCCTGAAGGAGGGCGATGATGTAATCGAGGAACTGAACCGTGAGTACGAGTTGCTGCTTAAGGGCATTGAAGACCTGGAGTTTAAAAATATGCTTCAGGGAGAAGACGATACACGCAATGCCCTTGTTACGATCAATCCCGGAGCCGGTGGAACCGAAAGCCAGGACTGGGCGCTGATGATCTACCGCATGTACGTGCGCTGGGCACAAAAGAGCGGTTTTGATGTGACGACAGTTGAGCTGCAGAACGGGGATACGGCCGGCATTAAAAGTGCATCCATTGAGGTGAATGGTGATTTTGCTTTTGGTTATCTGAAGGCTGAAAATGGTGTGCACCGCCTTGTCCGGATATCGCCTTTCGATAGTAATGCCCGGCGTCACACTTCGTTCTGTTCGGTCTTTGTGTATCCGATTATCGATGATGAGATTGAAATTGATCTAATCCCGGACGACATCGAACTTCAGCGTTTCCATGCCGGTGGCAAGGGCGGCCAGAACGTAAACAAGGTGGAGACCGGTGTTCGGCTTATATGGACCGGTAAACTCTCCGACGGTACTTCCGAAAGGGTTGTTGCCGAATGCCAGCAGGAGCGCTCACAGCTTCAGAACCGTGAAAAGGCGCTGGTACTTCTGAAGTCCAAGGTGTACAATCTTGAAAATGAGATTCGGGAAGCGGCAAAAAACAAGCTGGAAGGCACCAAAAAGAAAAACGAGTGGGGCTCGCAGATCCGTTCCTACGTTATGCACCCATACAACATGGTGAAAGACCACCGTACCAATTATGAAACCTCGAATGTTGAGGCGGTAATGGATGGCGATCTGGATGATTTCATCAAAGCATACCTCATGTCGTGATGGCACAAATTTACGATTTTTTGGTTATAGGCAGCGGATGTGCCGGGCTTGAATTTGCTCTTGATGCTGCGCAGCACTGACGACAGTTTTGAACAACACACTCGCGACACGCTTGTAGCAGGAGCGGGCCTGTGCAATCCCGAAGCCGTTGAACTGATCGTGAAGGAAGGACCTGCGATCATAAGGGAGCTGATTAGCCGCGGGGCCGAATTTACCAGCAATAACGGGACTCTTGATCTGGTGCGGGAAGGTGGGCATGGACAGAAGCGGATCATACATGCACGCGATTCAACCGGGCGGGAGATTGAAATGACACTGCTAAAAGCGGTGGAAGATCATGAGAACATTACCATGCTCGAACACCATTTTGCTGTGGATGTGATTACAGAACACCACCTCGGTAAAAAAATTACGCGTTACTCCGAAAACAAGCACTGCTTCGGCGCATATGTGCTGAATACCAGTACAGACCGGGTGGAAACAGTATTGGCCAGGGCAACATTGCTTGCAACTGGAGGTGCAGGCAGAGTTTACCTGCATACAACAAATCCGGAGATTGCCACCGGCGACGGTATTGCAATGGCATACCGTGCAAAAGCGCGGGTCGCCAATATGGAGTTCATCCAGTTTCATCCTACCACGTTATATACTCCCGGTTCAGACTCTTTTTTAATCTCCGAGGCCGTTCGCGGGCATGGCGGCATCCTGAGAAACAGCGACGGTAACGCCTTTATGCCTGACTATGATGAAAGAGCGGAACTCGCCCCCCGCGACATCGTTGCCCGTGCTATCGACGACCAGCTGAAAAAAAGGGGTGATGAATGTGTGTTTCTGGATGTGACTCATATTGATGCAAAAAAACTGCGAACCGAATTCCCAACCATTCATGCCACCTGCCTGCAACATGGCATCGATATAACAAGCGATCTGATTCCGGTAGTACCAGCAGCACACTATATCTGCGGCGGAGTCTGGACAGATCTGGACGGCGCTACTACCATAAAGGGGCTGTTTGCTGCCGGTGAAGTTGCCTGTACTGGAGTTCATGGTGCAAATCGGCTTGCTTCAAACAGCCTTCTTGAAGCGCTTGTTTTTGCAAAAAGGGCCGCGGAGTGTGCGGCTGGTTACATCCGAAAGGCTAATATTCCAGATAATATCCCTGACTGGGACGACAGCGGGACAACAGAAACTGAAGAGTGGATCCTGGTTTCACACAATAAAAAAGAGTTGCAGCAGGTCATGTGGGACTATGTCGGTATTGTACGCAGCGATCTGCGTCTTGAACGGGCTTTTCGCCGTACCCGGCTGCTTCACGAGGAGGTTGAAGACTACTATAAACGCAACACGGTAAGCGTTTCGCTATGCCAGCTCAGGAATCTGATTGCCGTATCTTATGTTATTATCCGCAGTGCGATGATGCGGAAGGAGAGCCGTGGCCTTCATTTCAGTACCGATTACCCTGCAGTATCAGGCCAGGCTCGTAACGATACAGTGATTGGATGAGAGGACACACAGATGATTAAAGCGGGACTAACCGGGGGGATCGGAAGCGGGAAAACATCCGTAGCCAGGCACTGGGAGGTACTTGGAGCCTGTATTATTTATGCAGACAGCCTCGCTAAAGAACTAATGGTGACCGACATGAAGCTCAGGGAGCAGATTGTTTCTGTTTTTGGCCGTGAATCGTACAACCCTGACGGATCGTTAAACAGGGGATATTTGTCTGAGCAGGCTTTCACTACCGGGCGGGTTGAAGAGCTGAACAGCTTGGTTCATCCGTTAGTCTACAAAAAAACGGATGAGCTGATGCGTAAAGCTGAAGCGGATGGTTACCCGGTTTTTGTAAAGGAAGCGGCACTGCTTCTCAAAAACGGCCGTCCCGAGAACCTGGATTGCATTGTTGTAGTAACCGCCCCTGAAGGCGAAAGAATCAGGCGCGTCGCAAAGCGTGACCAGGTGAGTGAAGAAGAGGTGAGGAACCGGATCAGAAACCAGCAAAGTGAGGAATATATGCTCGGTTTAAGTGATTATATAATCGATAACAGCAAAGATGCAGCACATCTGAAGGAGGAGGCAGTACGCATATATTCACTGATGCTGAAAACCGGTCATTATTTGGCGGAGTGAACAGCGTGTTGCAATGCCCGGCCTGATATTTGATGCACCGCCGGATATTCTAGGTCATCACTTAGTATAGCGGATGAACTGGCCCTCGGTAATGTCATTATCGATGCAAAAACCGGCGTTAACTTCAACCACATAAAGGGCAGGCTCGCCGGAAGGGAACTGCCTCTCCGAATAGGGCTGGGCGTTGTGGTGAATCCGGACGATCTGCCTGGCCCTGTTAACAAAAATCAGGTCGAGGGGCAGTGGTGTATTTGCCATCCAGAAGCTGAGGGGTTCTTCATGTTCAAAAATGAAAAGCATGCCTTTATCGGCGGGCATGTTCCGCACATCCATAAGGCCAAGACTGCGCTGCTCGGGAGTTTCGGCAATAGCTGCGTCTATTGTTGTGATTTCCTCGTTACCGGTTGTCAGAAAAGTAACACTACCTGTATAGATTAGTGTCCGCCCGGTTTCTCGTTGCTGCGGCTGTTCGTTTGAACCGCAACCCGACACAATTGATATAGCGACCAGCAGAAGGGCGGGCACAACAATGTAGTTAAGCAAAATACTTTCGAAAAGGTTTTTGTTTAATGTCATTTCAGAGTTTTAAAATAAGAGATTTCTTCACAATACAGCTATGCCATAACTTTTAAGAGCAAATATCAAGGCAAAATAATAGTACCTGAAATTCTATTGCCGCTTTCGGGTTATTCCGTATCAGGATTACAACAAAATTCCAGCCGGGGAGTCTTATAAATGCGGCAAGGTTATGTAAATGCTCATGGTTTGAAAATCTGTGTGATGCTTTTTTACAAACGCGTCAGGCTTCTATCCATTCAGACTTAAAAGCCTTGTTTTTTGTCTTTTAGGCGATTAAGAGGTATATTAGGACGATGAAAGTGAGAGCCAAAAAAGCCTCACTTTTTTTGTTCCTGTAAAGATCGATTCTGTTGTTAATAAAAGAAGACATATTAAGTAAAATCAGTGAGCTGGTTGAAAAATCAATTCAAACTTTCGACTGCTATCTGATCGAAGTTGAGATGCATGGCAACCTCAATAATCCGACTATCTGGGTCTATCTCGAGTCGGAAAAGGGCGGTGTGAATCTTGATACCTGCTCCTCGGTCAGTAAAAAGCTCTCGGTATTGTTTGAAGCCCATAACCTGTTCGGTGGAAAATACAGATTGAATGTTTCC
>JAIVHB010000023.1:19642-21853 GCA_020201275.1 Rhodothermaceae bacterium
AAAATTGCACTCGTCGATGTGGTGGAGACCAAAATTTTACCGGTTTTCTAACTTCTACGTTTTCGGAGCGTTCATGCAAACTGATATTTCAAAACTAATTATCCACTCTTTTGCCGAGATAGCAAAAGACAAGGGGATCGACAGGGATATGCTTCTGTCGATTCTGGAAGATGTATTCAAGTCTATGATCCGTAAAAAGTACGGTTCTGACGATTCTTTCAGCGTAATTCTGAACCCCGACCGTGGTGAGATTCAGATGATGCACATACGTGAAGTTGTGCCCGACAATGAAATAACCAATCCCGTTACCGAGATTGGAATTACTGAAGCGAAAAAATTTGACCCTGATCTTGAGTTGTATGATGAGTTCGCGCAGGAAATCCACATTGAGGATTTCGGTCGCCGTTCGGTTATGATGGCTCGCCAGACCCTGGCTCAACGCATTCGTGAAATTGAAAAGGATAATGTTTTTGAAGACTATTCAGAACGGATCGGTGAAATCGTTCTGGGCGACATCTATCAGGTAAGGGCCCGCGATACACTGATCAACCATAACGGCACTGAGCTGATCATGCCCAACAGCCAGAAAATTCCGAAAGACCGGTTCCGCAAGGGAGATACGATTCGCGCCGTAGTGGCTGAAGTTAAACGCGACAATGGCAATCTGGCTATTATTGTATCCAGAACCTCGCCGTTGTTCCTGGAAAGAATGTTTGAAAACGAAATCCCCGAAGTATACGACGGGATTATTGAAATCGTTAAAGTGGTTCGCGAACCCGGAGAACGCTCTAAAGTGGCCGTTATCTCAAACGACGAACGCGTTGATGCCGTAGGTGCCTGCGTGGGAATGAAAGGTATTCGTATCCATTCTATCGTTCGCGAACTATGCAACGAAAATATCGACGTGATCAACTACTCAAAAGATAAAAAAGAGTTCATCAAACGCTCGCTTCAACCTGCAAAGGTACTGTCGGTGGATCTCGACCCGAGCGGGAAACATGCCAAAGTAGTCGTTCCCGCCGAGCAGGTATCAAAAGCCATAGGAAAAGGCGGCGTAAATATCAGGCTTGCATCCGCGCTTACAGAGTGTGAAATTGATGTATACCGTGAACTGGATTACGACGATGATATTGAAATTTCAGAATTTGCTGAAGATTTCGGTGAAGACATCATAGATGTACTCTACAAAATGGGATTCGATACGGCCCGTGCCGTACTCGAGCTCGAAGCTGATGAGATTGCCAATCGTTCAGGTGGCAAAATTGATGCCAAACTGGCCGGCAGAATCTTACAGACCATTGAAGAAGAGTTCGAAGAAGACGAACTCAATTAATATAAGAACACTATACCAAGCATATGTCGGAAGGCAAACCTAAAAGATTATTTAAAGTCGCATCAGAATTTAACGTGTCCACTCTGTCAATTGTGGAAGCGCTGGCTGGTAAAGATTTTAAAATAGACAATAAGCCTAATACCAGGATCACGCCAGAGATGTATGCTGTGCTTGAGACGATTTACGGAGAAGATAAAGCCCGGAATATCGATCATGAAAAGGCCCGTGAACAGTATGAGGAAAAAAGGAGCACTATAAAATCGTCCCGCCAGGAATCCGTTTCTATCGACAGTTTCCTGCAGCCTATTGATGATGCACCCAAGAAAGAGAAACCTTTTACGCCTCCTGTACCCGATTCACTCGGGCTCGAACCGCTCGATGTACCTGCAAAAAAAGAGCAGACACCCGAAACCTCAGCCGGGCCTGCAGATAAAGCAGCCATTACTCCAGATAAAAGAGAGGAGACAGCCCCCAAACCTGCTCAGAAAGAAACTAAACCCGCTGCTGAATCCAAACCGGAAAAAGAAAAAACTAAACCCGTATCCGAGCCTGAAGGCGATGTCAGGAAAGAATCGGAACCTGTTATGGGTAAAAAAGCCGAAGATGTTTCCGGTGCTGACCTGTCAGATACAGATACCGATGAAGAGGATGATTCTGCTGAGGAGAGCGGGGTAATCAGGGCCAGAAGTGAACGGCTTAAGGGAACACGCGTACTTGGCAGGATTTCCATTGAGAAAGACGTGCCTGCAGATGACAAGGCACCCGGAAAAGGCCGGAAAAAACGTAAAAAGAAAGTTGGCGGCAAATCAGACGAAACAGCTGTTCCGGGAGCTGCATCAAAACCTGCGGCAAAAGCTCCGGCCAAAGCCGACAGCGAA
>JAIVHB010000023.1:21875-23363 GCA_020201275.1 Rhodothermaceae bacterium
GAATATATAACAGTGAGCGATCTGGCTGATTTGCTGGACGTGCCTCCTACAAGTATTATTACGGCGTGCATGGGACTTGGGCTGATGGTATCAATCAATCAGCGCCTTGAAGCCAACACCATTGAGCTGATTGCTGCCGAATTTGACAGGGAAGTCCGGTTCGTTGACGCCGAAGAGATGACCGAGGAACTCATCGAGGATAAAGATGACGAGAAAGATCTCAAACCGCGTGCCCCGATTGTTACGGTAATGGGTCACGTAGATCACGGCAAGACCTCGCTCCTCGATTACATCCGCCATACCAAGGTGGTTGACCGTGAGGCAGGTGGCATCACCCAGCATATTGGGGCCTATCTGGTGAAACTTGATGATGGCCGTGAAATATCGTTCCTTGATACGCCTGGTCACGAAGCTTTTACTGCCATGCGTGCACGAGGAGCCCAGGTTACCGATATCGTTATTCTGGTTGTGGCAGCAGACGACTCAGTAATGCGGCAGACCGTTGAAGCTATTAACCACGCCAAAGCGGCCGGGGTATCAATCGTGGTTGCCATCAACAAAATCGACAAACCAGACTCCAAGCCCGAAAGAATTATGCAGCAGCTTGCCGACCACAATGTGCTTGTTGAAGACTGGGGCGGCAATGTTCAGTGTGGACTGGTTTCTGCTAAAACCGGCGACGGGATTGATGAATTGCTCGAAAAAGTGCTTATTGATGCTGAACTTCTGGAACTCAAGGCAAATCCAGACCGTAATGCATCCGGAATTGTACTCGAATCGCGGGTGGATAAGGGCAAGGGTGTAGTCGTGAACCTGCTTGTACAGAAGGGCACCATGAAAGTGGGAGACACCTTCGTAGCAGGTCATCACTACGGGCGTGTAAGGGCCATGGAAAATGAATTCGGCACCCGAATAGATACCGCCGGGCCATCAACACCCATTCAGATAACCGGATTTGACGGAACACCTCAGGCCGGCGACAAGCTGGTTGTAACCAATGATGAGAAAACTGCCAAAGATATCGCTTTTAAACGTCAACAGATTAAGCGTGAGCAGGATCTGCGCAAAGTGAAACATATGACCCTCGACGATCTGTCGCGCAGACTGTCGCTGGGTGATGTATCCGAACTGAACATTATCATAAAAGGTGATGTGGACGGATCTATCGAAGCCCTGTCGGGTTCTCTGCAAAAGCTGAGTACCGAAGAGGTGAAGGTGGTAATCATACACACCGGTGTGGGAGCTATTACCGAATCTGACGTATTGCTTGCTTCGGCATCCGACGCTATCATTATCGGATTCCAGGTACGGCCGAGTACCGCAGCCCGAAAACTTGCCGAACGTGAGCAAATCGATATTCGCCTGTTCAGTATAATCTATGAAGCCGTTGATGTTGTACACGATGCCCTCGAAGGATTGTTAAGTCCGGAAATCAGCGAGAAAATAACCTCGACTGTAGAGGTTCGCGAGATATTCAAGGTGCCCGGA
>JAIVHB010000024.1 GCA_020201275.1 Rhodothermaceae bacterium
CTTCCGGGGCTGGTCGTCGATCTGCACCTCCATCCCCCGTTTGAAAACACCCGAGGCTATGCGCACAAATGCGGTGCAGTCGCGGTGATCGGGATTCATGTTGGCCTGCATTTTGAAAACAAAACCGGAAAAATCGTGATCAAGGGGCACCTCTCCGGTAGCCGTATCGGTGTAGGGGCGTGGTGTAGGGGCCAGGTTTTTAAAATAGTTTAGGAACAGGTCGAGGCCGAAATTGTTCAGGGCCGACCCGAAGAAAACGGGTGTTATCTTGCCATTGCGGAATCCGGTGGCATCCATAGAGTGGAAATCCTCGCTGATCAGTTCAATGATCTCGCTCAAGGCTTCCTTTTCGGATACTGAAAGCGTGGTAATGCCGAGCCCTTCGTGCAGGCCGGCCACTGCGGTATCAGCTTTTTTGGCTCCGTGTGAGGCCTTTACATAGAGATGCATTTCGGAGCCGATCAGATCGTAGACACCTTGAAAATCACTCCCATAGCCTACCGGCCAGGAGGCGGGTACAGCCCGGATTCCCAGCATTGATTCAATATTGCTCATAACCTCGAGGGGTTCCATACCAGGGCGGTCGCATTTGTTCACAAAGGTGATGACCGGAATATTGCGCATCTTGCACACTTCAAACAGCTTTTCGGTCTGTTCCTCAACGCCCTTTGCCACGTCGATTACCATAAGGGCGCAGTCGGCCGCGATGAGGGTGCGCAGGGTATCTTCCGAAAAATCCTTGTGGCCGGGTGTATCGAGAAGGTTGTATTTAATGCCGTCTTTCTCAAAGCGAAGTACCGATGAGGTAACCGATATTCCGCGTTCCTGTTCGATGGCCATCCAGTCGGATGCCACGTGCCGGGCCGCCTTGCGCTGCTTGACCGAACCGGCCTCATGTATGGCCCCGCCGTAGAGAAGCAGTTTTTCGGTAAGGGTGGTTTTCCCGGCATCGGGGTGCGAAATAATGGCAAATGTGCGCCGGGCTGCCACCTCTCTGGAGATGGTTTCGCTTAGTGCAGTCGGTTTTGCCTTGATTTCAGCCATAGTTTTTCCGGAATTTTAAAAAGACAACAAGATACGGAAAAGTTGACAAAAACGGGATGGGAAATCCGCCCGAAACGGGATAGTTGCCACCAAAACGGGCCCGCCGCCTTTGTTCGTTCATCGGGATATGTTTTGTATTTTGCCGGTACATCCAATTCTATGCAATGGCTTTAACAACAGAACAAAAAAAGGAACTGCGTTCCATCATCGATAAAATGATATCGGAAACTGAAGAGGAACTTGTTCAGCTCGTGGAATATACCCGGCCGGTCTCACCCGACTCATCCATCGGACGTATATCCAGAATGGATGCCATTAATAACAAGGCGATTAATGATGCGGCATTTCTGGAGAAGAAAAAACTGCATCAGAAACTTGAGAAAACTCTCGACCGGCTGGATGATGCCGGATTCGACAACTGTAACAAGTGCGGAGAACCGATCGCGTTCGGGCGATTGCAGATTATGCCTTACACAAGGCGGTGTGTAAGGTGTTCCGGCAGGTAGATTAAGAATAATTATCCGGCAGTCAGCCGGATAATTATGAGGGTAATGTATGTTCGTTTAACGCCAGTCAGTTTTCAATAAGACGTGAATTGAAATGCAGCAGATTGAAACTGTGATAGTATTTCAGAATCGCGGTTTTGATTTTCCAGATAACATAGGCATCGGCATCCCTGTAAGGGGCCAGATTGGTATACAGCCTCTTTCTGGCTTCCATAACACCGGTTTCGGTCCATATATACCTGCTGCAGGTACGCATGAGCCACTCTCTGCGTTCATGTTTCAGATCGAAGAAACCGAGCTGCTTCTCCTCTTTGAAAAGCCATTTCTGCCAGCGGTTACTGTTCAGTACGGCCTGCTCAAGGGCTTCGTACAAGCCGGAATCGTTCCCGGTTTTTTTCTCGAGCCCGATCAGTTCCAGCAGGGCCTTGAATTCCTCTTCGGTAAACTCCGGACCCACATTCGCACCGCCCATACCGCTGAGCGGGTAATCTTCGGGGTTATCCACGTAGTCGGAGTAATGGCCCTTGATGAGGGCCTTATAGGGAATCGTGCGCTGCGTAAGATCTCGGGCCATATCGGGTTCGAAGTAGGTTGTATGTAAATCTGTACCCACTTTCCCTACAACAAAGCAGGGCCAGGCTTCTTCAATACCTGCTGATTTTAAACCCTCGTCGAGTTTTGTGAGAAAGGTTTCAAAACTGTCCATATTGGCCAGGCCGCCATGCACCTCTTCTGTTCCTACCTCATAGGCTACCGGGGGCAGATTGTTGGCTGTTCTGTATGTTTCGGCATGTACCATCATGTCGACAGTGCGTTCTACCACCAACGCGATGGGTATGGGATCGTCGCCGGGAATGGTGCGGTCTACCGTAGGATCAATGTGCAGCAGGGCATAACCGGCGTCAAGGCAGGCCTCCAGCGACTTTTTTACTTCGGCCATGGTTTCCTGAAAGTTGAGCTTGTCGGTAGTATGACGGTCTTTCAGCCAGGGGCCGCCATGGTCAAGACAGGCGAGAACCGGGGTGTCGAGCCCGATGTCTGCAGCGGTTATTTCAAGGTATCCAACCAGTTCGGCGGGAGTCCATCCGGTGTATCCTCCGTCGGTATCCACCTGGTTCAGTGTTGCAGCGAACAGGATGGGGGCATCGGCCTCTTTGGCGGCGTGAAGTGCGGCCCTTGCTACCGATTCCGAGTTCGGACAGACCGCAAGAAGCGATACTTTTTTCAGATGACGGTCCCTTATCTGGTCGATCAGGAATTTTACGACGGGAACTCCGCCTTGCCGGGCCAGATTACGGATGCTGTCCGACCGTGAGGTCATCGCGGTTGACGTGGTTTGCATTGGAATATTTGATTTTGGGCGATCCCCGGGGGGCAGGGGAACGGTTGCCCGGTTCAGGGTTCGTAGAGACGAACGCCCTGCACGATGCGGCTGTATAATGCTTTATCAATAGATGGATTGTCGACGTTAATGCCCATCCGGGTGGATGCCGACATGCCAAACAGCTGGCCGAATAATACGGCCAGATTAACCTGGTAATGAGCCGGTATTCCCCAGATACGGTCGGGGTCGTATGAAAAATACCGGGCACTTGTTGACTTGAAATCATCGCTGTGATTCGATCCTACTACAACACTTCGGGCGCCGAGTTCACTGAATGCCGAGCTGTATTGTTTCAGCACATCCACTTCATAACGTCGGGTGAAATTGTCTTCCGACAGGAAAAAGCACACCATTGTTTCGCAGTCGACAGCCGAGATGGGGCCGTGCCTGAACGTTAGGGTGTCTTCAGCTTTAGCGATGAGTTTGCCCATGGTCAGTTCCTGCACCTTGAGGGCCGATTCGGCAGCAGCACCAAGCAGGTCTTTGTTTCCGAGATAAAATGCCCGCCTGATATCAGGATCGGCCAGGTCGTAAATATCATCGGAATAACGATCGATGAAATACTCCGCAGATGAGGCGATCCGGTCGATAAGGTTCTCAAATACATCAAATTTATCGAGGTGGGCCAGTGCCTGCCCGGCAACAACCATGCTGCTGAATGAACTGGTCATTGCCAGCGCCTGGTCGTTGCTCTCCTCAGGTAAAATGATGGTATACACCTTGTCGGGATTTTCACGGCCCTGGGTAGCCAAAACCCCGTCCTTATTGCAGGTTATTACAATATGCCTGGTCGATAACGGATAGCGATTGAGGGCCAGTTCAAGTACGGCACGGCTTTCAGGGCTGTTACCTGAACGTGCGAAATGAACAACAATATAACGGTGGTCTTTGGTAATGTAATCGTCCGGGCTGGCAGTGATACGTGTGGTAGCCCAGTTGTTGCTGGCTGTTTTGAAACGAAGCCTGAGCAGGTCGGTAAGCGACGACCCAACATAGTCGGATGTTCCAGCACCGGTAAGGATGATGTGGGCACGGTTAACCGAATCGAATAGCCCCGACATTTCAAGAAAACCGGAAAGGGGCCCGCGATGAGAGGCCATGATTTTGGCAGTTTCTCTCCATGTATAAGGTTGTTGCGCTATTTCGCGGGGTGTATGAACAAGACCGAGCGCCGGCTGAGGTTCAATCACAAGTCTGGCAAGAATATGATCATGGTCCTGATACCGGTTAAGGTAATTGTTTACCGCCTTTTGTGCTTTATTTGTAATACTTCCCATAATGTTACCTGGTAAACAGATTCAGGGTGATGTAGCCGTGTGGGCGTCACGGTAATAGTTGTGTTCAAACCATGGCAAAGCAGCGGTATTGGCATCCAGAATTTCCTGGAAATATCCGGTAGCAACATCGCTTATGAAAGCCTCCATAGAAGTTTCATCAGGGTAATAATCGATGATATTCTTCCAGACAGCCCGGCCGCAAAGAAATCCGCTGGCGCCGGCTGCATTACTGATCTTTATGTTTTCAATAAATTCTTCCGGCTCAACACCGGCACTCAGAATAACCCAGGGTACGGCTGAAGCATCATTGGTACGCCGGCAGTACTCTTTAATGTCATCCAGATTGTATACAACTTCACCGGCGCTGAAAGACCGGTCCTGATACTCTTTAACAAAGCTGAGTTCGCCGGGAAATTCAAGCTTGAGCATGTCGACCCGGAACTCCGGATCTGAAAAAACCTGAGCCGCATCAATAACGCGTTCTGCCCAGTACCAGATAAGCAGTTTAACGGCATCACCACCCGCCAGGGCTGTCTTTTCAACACCCCATGCCGGGATGAGCCGTGAATGGCGTTCATTTCCATTAACAATGTTGTATCCGGTTACTTCGATAGACAGCATCACGCCAATTGAGCCGGGTATATGGGGGTATGTTGAGGCATATCCAAAGAGCGGATCGGTCAGGATGGCACTTGCCATGGGCGACAGGTGCGAAGTTACTATCCGCTTCACTTTGATTAGCCCTTCATCGGCAATATCGGCCGGGTTTTCTCCTGTTCGGGCCGAGATCATCTGGCGCAGTGATTTTCTCTGATCAATGGCCAGCATCGAAAAACATCCGCGGCTATCGGCCAGGCGGGCAAGGCGCCGCAGTTTTCCGGTTTTATGGTCTAGGGTGTTGGTCATTTGCATTTTTGTCGCTGGCTGTAATGTGGTCAGTTTTGATGTGTGTCAGGTTCAACGATTGTTAATTCGGGACTGGCATTACTGCCGAAGCGTTCAAAATTCTTCAGGTTCTCAAAGGCTGCCGTTCCACCCGCTCTTGTAGTTGAGAAAGCACCGGCCAGTACCCCGGCTTTCAGGCAATCCTCAATCGGTGCCGTCTTCAGATATCTGGAGAGGAATCCGGCGTTGAAACTGTCGCCGGCACCTACGGCATCAACAGAATCAACAGTTACAGTTTGCAGTTCATAAAGTGTGTTCCCGGTGCGTGCCTTAATTCCTTTTATTCCGCAGGTGGCAACCACAAGACCGGCATAACCGGCAAGTTTTGCCAGCGCATCGTCAACATTGCCGGTCCGGCTGATGCGCATCGCTTCATCGTCGTTTGGCAGAAAGACATCCACATAGGGAAGTATGTCAAATATCTCCTCGCCCCATTTTTCATCCGGATCCCAGTTTGTATCAAAGGAGGTAGTAAGACCAAGTGCCTTTGCCTTTTTGAAAAGGCCGGCAGCACCCTCCCGCAGGCCTTTTTGAAGATAGTAGGATGAAATGTGAAAATGCCGGTGCTTTTCAAGCAGTTCTTCTGAGATATCTTCAGCCGTCAGAAAATCCATTGCTCCGGGATAGGTTATCATCCCGCGGTCATTACCAATGGTATAGATTACAGTAAGCCCCGTCTGCACACCCGGTGTATCCAGAATGTGAGATGTGTCGATGCCCCGGGATTGCAGTATTTCCCTGATTTTGTTCCCGTACAGGTCGTTGCCAACCCGTCCCGCAAAACCCGTACTCAGGCCAAGTGAGGATGCATTTGAAGCCATTATAGCGGAGGAACTGCCCAGGGTAAGGGTCATGCCTTCCGATATGCGCTCCTTGCCGAGTTCGGGATGACCCTGTACCTGTTCCATGATAAGGTCCATGTTCAGCTCGCCTGCAACAAGTAAATCCTTTTTGGCCGGAACCCCCGGTTGTTCTGTAAAGCTTTCTGTTATAGATGACATTTGAAACTCCTGAAAATGCACTTCAGACTTGAAAAGCGAAGTGTAATTGCATTAATGTTAACGAAATGAAATTTCAATTACAATATTACGAACAAATAAAAAGCATAATCAAAAGAATATGAAATGCATTGAACTATATTTTTGCCCTAACCCTAACACTATTGTGATCATCAGGATGTGCTAATATTCTGTGTTCAACCAAGTTAATGATGAGTTACGAATTAATCTATTAAGTGTTATTATTTGCTTGCGATACAAAATGAATATTATTGTTTTATGGAAATATCAGGCGGTTGATTATTTTCAGATGAATATAAACATAAGTTCAAACGGGCCAATTCTATGTACAGTGTTGCTGAAAGGCGTAATAAAGCATTGAAAATGCTAAAAGAAGACGGGCAGGTTTCGGTTGCCGAACTCAGTGAGTTGCTGGATGTTTCGGAAGTAACCATACGGAAGGATCTGCAGTACCTCGAAAAGAGAAATCTTCTCATCCGAACGCACGGGGGTGCAATGCAGAATGACTATCTGGTGCATGACCAGCATTTTGAAGAGAAAAGTAAACATTTCCATGAGGAGAAAAGAAGAATAGGCGAAGCTGCAGCCAATCTGGTGAAGGATGGCGACACCCTGATTCTGGATGCCGGTACCACCATCATGCAGATCGCCCGGCAACTGCACGGAAAACGCAAGCTGACCATTCTCACCTCGGCCGTAAATGTAGCAATGGAACTGAACAGGATTCCCGATATTCAACTCATTATCCTTGGCGGGGTTATCCGTCAGACATCAGCGGCTGTTGTTGGTCCCTACGCCGAATCTATGGTCAGTGAGCACTTCTGCAGCAAATTATTCCTCGCAGGCGACGGATTCGACCCCGAATTCGGCCTTACTACTACCAATGCACTCGAAGCCCACCTGAACAGGGTGATGATCCGGTCGGCCCAGGAAACCATTGTTGTGATGGATTCATCCAAATTCGGCAAGCGCGGACTCAGCCGCATATGCGGTGTAGAAAGCATCAGTACTATTATTACCGATTCAGGAATTCCGGATGGCATCAGGAGAATGCTCGAAGAAAAAGAAGTCAACCTGATCATCGCCTGAGTACCGAAACAGGCCACCTTTGCACCTGGCGATATCCTGCTTGTGCCGGTAATGGTATCTGTCTGTTTAGTAACTGTGCTGCCGGTTCCAACCATACTCATTTCGGCATGGTTTTCCGATTTAACCAGAAACCGTCAGGGTATGCCATGTTGCAACCCGTTGTTAACCGGACGCTCCCACGGCTGTATTTATTTATAAAATTGAATATAACATTCATCGACTTTCGTATTCTTTTTTAATTTGCAGATTAAAATTCTAATTGCTACTATTTCGAAACTAAATGAAACAGCAAGCCGGTAGTGTTCTCCGGTTACTAAAATTACCACTATTGGGAGGTTCCCTGTATGAAATCGAAGCTTTGGCTCTTGTATGCGATAATTACAACTGTTTTCTGGGGTGTTTGGGGAGCGCTGATAGAAATACCGGAGAAGGCGGGCTTTCCGGCCACGCTCATCTATGTGGTCTGGGCGTTCACTATGATACCACCCGCACTGGTAGCGTTGAAAATCATCAACTGGCGTTTTGACTTCCGAACAAAATCCATCATGCTGGGTATGACAGTCGGGATCCTGGGGGCTGGCGGGCAGCTTATCCTTTTTCAGACCCTGGCCATCAGCCCCGCGTATCTGGTCTATCCTTTCATATCCATGTCGCCGATTGTAACCATCCTCATGTCGCTCATTCTTCTGAAAGAACGGGCCAACGTATATGGCTGGGTCGGTGTAGGCCTCGCACTCATTGCCATTCCGCTGCTTTCCTATTCACCGCCCGAAAATCAGGTGGTGGCCAATATGTGGTGGGTTATACCCGCCAGTCTTGTGTTTCTTGCCTGGGGTACCCAGGCTTATGTGATTAAAGTGGCCAACAAGTCGATGAAGGCAGAGAACATCTTCTTCTATATGATGGTGTCAGGTCTACTTCTGGCTCCGGTAGCTATACTGATGACCGACTTCGACAAAAACATAAACTGGGGATTTGAGGGTTACGGTTATTCATTCTTTATCCAGATATTAAATGCCGTTGGTGCCCTGTTCCTGGTGTATGCATTCAGATACGGAAAGGCAATGATCGTATCGCCAATGACCAATGCTGTAGCACCGGTTATTACGATTGTACTTTCTCTGATGATTTATGCTGTAATACCGCACACAATTACCCTGATGGGTATGATCTTTGCTGTTTCTGCTGCGATACTGCTGTCGCTCGAAAAAGACGAACCGGCCGTTAATGGTAAAAATACTATACCGGTTGAAAATCCGGACCTGTGACGGAACGGGTGATATCGCATAATGAAAGTGATTAAATTTCGATTAGTAACCTTAATATGGTTTGAATGCTTACGAAATATTTCTTTTAGCTTACAAAAATATTGCTTCTATGCTTGCACTTTGTTATCGTAATGTTATCAAAAGTGTTTTTAACCCCGAACATTGATTTTCAGAACAGATACTGCGGTAATCAAACACTGTCTGCGTTTTCAGCTGATCCAAAACCCCACACGTTATGAAACGTAAAACCAATATATCACAATTAAATCTTCGCCTGACACAGATAGTATGCCTGTTGTTTCTGCTGTCGGTTGCTGCCACCGAAGTAGTAGCCCAGTCAAGTGGCCGCATTTCCGGGCGTGTTATGGAACAGGCTACCGGAGAACCACTGGTAGGTGTGAACGTCTTCATTCAGGGCACTACAATGGGAGCCATGTCCGATGTTGAGGGCTACTACTATATTATGAACATCCCGCCGGGCACGTACGATATCACGGTGTCAATGATCGGCTTTACGAGGCAGATCGTTCAGGAATTCAGGGTTCACCTTAATGAGAACCATACACTCAATTTCGAACTTACCGAAGAGACGATCATGGGCCAGGAAGTGGTTGTTATGGCCGAAACCGAAAGGGTAAAGCTCGACGTCTCCTCAAGCCGTACTCTGATCACCTCACAGAGCATTGCCGCCAGTCCGGTTTCCAATTTTGAGGAAATACTGGCAAATTATCCTGGTATCACACTTACTGCCGGCTCTGAAGGTTCGGGTATTATAATCAGGGGTGGAAATATTAATGAGACCAATATTGTGGTGGATGGGTTGTCGACCCGCGACATGAGAACCCAGCAACCCAATACTACACTCAACCTGACGGCCATTAATGAGCTCGAAGTAATTAGTGGTGGCTTTACTGCCGAGCACGGAGGGGTCAGGTCGGGTATGGTGAACGTGGTAACCAAAGAGGGCCGCACCGACCGTTTTGATGCAGTGGTCGATTTCAGGATTTCCCCGCCCCAGCAGAAGCATTTTGGCCCGAGCCCGTACAGCCTCGACGGCCCGTTCTGGCAGGTCTATGCAGGCGAACATGCTATGACCGGTGTTAGCACCGACATGGTCAACAACGGGCAGTACCCGTTCACGTTCATTGGCTGGAATGAATTTGCCCGGCAGCGTTTGAGCGACGGGAACGCGGAAACCGATATGACCCCTCAGGAGGCACTTGAAATCTGGAAATGGCAGCACCGGCCACGCGAATATGCCAACCGTGCAGACTATATACTTGATATGACGCTGAGCGGACCCATTCCATTCCTGAAGAATACAACCTTCATGGCCTCTCAACGCTACGACGATCTGATGCTGGTTTACCCGCTGAGCCGCGATAATTCGATTGCTTCATCAACCCTGTTTAAAATCACATCACACCTCGGTAATGGCCGTAAACTCAGCATCCATAACGGATATCTGCTCAAAAGGGGTGTCAGCTCCGGTGTGTACAGCAACAGTATTGGTATGATCGACGGTACACGACAGGGTACTTCTTATGCCCGGAACAGTCTGCAGGTTGAACATCTCTGGCACGACGCCGCCATGAACCCGATAGAAACCTGGCATTACCGTGGTGGTTTGCAGTACAACCATGCCCTCAGTTCCCGGACCTACTATGAAGTGGCTTCCGAGTTTACAGCTTACCAGACAAAGCAGGAACCGACTGGCGTGAGAGATATCACATGTATCAAAACTATCGGAAACAGATGTTTTGATGAAGCACCGTTCGGATATGTTTCCAGCGAAATCGGCCGTATAGGTGAAACGTATGACCTGCTGAATGAATTCATGATGTCGGGCGGCGGCCGCGGGCGCGACAATTCCCGTTACTGGACATTGGGAACCAGTTTCAATATCACATCCCAGGTCAACAGATTTTATCAGGTCAAGGCAGGTGCCGATATTGAATATGCACGGTACAGTGAGCGGCGGGAACTGAACAATGAAGCCTCCACACACACACGTGAAGAGCGCCCCCACTACTGGACCTATTTTAATTCAACACCCCTCAATACTTCGGCATTCGTACAGAACAGGCTCGAATTTGGGGCCATGATTGCCAATATCGGTATCAGGGCCGATTACATGTGGTATGGTGAACGGGCGTATGAACTCGATTCTGATCTTATTTTCAATCAGCTGCCCTATACCCTGGCAAGATACCGTGAAAATGAACTTTCGTTCTCACACCTGCAAACAGGCGATAAAGTATCGAAATTTTACCTGAGTCCGAGGCTGGGTATATCACACCCGATAACCACAACGAGCAAGGTATTCTTCAACTACGGACACTTCTACCAGCCTCCGGTTCTCGATCAGCTCTATACGGTGCGCCCCCTGGGTCAGGGAGCAATTATTCCGAACCTGAATGCAGAATGGCCAAAAACCATCTCATATGAGGTTGGTTTTGAAATCGGACTGCTTGAGGATTATCTGCTCTCTTTTACCGGATATTATAAAGATGTTCAGAACCAGCTGAGCCCGATCAATATCGTATCATGGGATCAGGACAACGACATCAGAACCTTCGAGAACAATAGCTACGCCGACATCAGGGGTATTGAGATGCGTTTCCAGAAAGTGGTTGGACGCTGGCTGCAGGGATGGTCTGCACTTGAGTACAGCACAAGGAGTACCGGTTTCACCGGATTCAGGTATATCTTTGAAGACCCGTTGAGAGCACGCGATCAGCGTGAAACCATCAATCAGCAGCGGCAGGAGCCCAGACCGTCTATTTCCGCCAATATTACCATTATGACCCCGCCTGATTTCGGTCCGCAATGGTTTGGCAATAACTTCTTCGGTGGTTGGAGACTTAATATCAACCAGGCATGGAGTGATGGCGGCGAATTTCTCACAAATCCCGAGGCACGTGTTGGCCAGCGCCGTTATGTGCCTGTTATCGATTACTGGAACACCGATATGCAGCTGAGCAAGAACTTCTACTTTGGCAGCACAGTCATCGGTTTCTTCGCCCAGGTTACCAACCTGACCAATTACCGGGGATTCCCGAACCCGCAAAACTCGATCCGCTATCGCGAATCACTGAGATTCCCGTGGTATCAGGGTGATCGTAAAGGTAACGACAAGTGGGGTGAATGGGATAAAGACCATATCGATCTGGGCTATCACAGCTGGAATCAGTTTATCAATCCACGACACTTTTCATTCGGGTTCCGGATGCAGCTCTGACCCGCACAGTATTAAGACCATAACCTAAAAGGAATGAGGAAGCACATGCTCAACCTCCAGAATAAAAAAAGAATCCTGCCCTCAATACTGGCGCTGATTCTGCTAATAATAATGACCGACCTGGCTGATGCGCAAAGAAGATCCCATGTTATGGGCCGCTTTGAGTATACAATCGATGCCCAGGACATGTACAATACAAGTTCACAGCCTGAATTCTCATTCCTACTCTTTTGCGAATCAGTACCATAACGATTACGTGATACAGCACAATCAATATATCGTTACGTTCGATGCGGACGAGGATCCGGGTGTCGATCTGGGCATCGATCCTACCCAGGTTTTGGAAGACGTCTATTTCGTAATTGCGTACGCTTTCAGCAACATTGCCGGTACAAATATGAACCAGACACGCTGGTACAGTGAGGCGAAAGGGGAGTTCAGCACGTTTGAAGTAGTCAATTCGCAGTATGTGCCCGGTAAAACCATGACGGTGGCTTACGGTTTTGACGCCCAGCACCCCGATATCCAGACCTTCGAAGCGGATGGGAAACCGTTCGATAATATTGGCAACCCGCGCTATGCCATTGGTATCATGCCGGGTACATCATATTTGCCTACCGCTGAATTTACCTCATCTGCATATACAGGGTATACCATCCTGCATGTAGACCAGAGTCCGCAAAACAGGCAAAATGCTGTGAACCAGCCGGTTTCCATTCTCACCAATGCGAACATCAAAAACGTGTGGGACCGCAAATTTGACGGTTTTGCAACCTGGTGGGACTGGGCTGCATCCGGCGTCAAGGAACGTGCAGAGGATGTGCCGGGCTGGCCGTCCGATCCCGGGCAGCGTCCCGGAAGCATGGTTTTCAAATCATTCGGCCCGTACAATCTGGTAATGGGCGATACGGTCAATATTGTGTTTGCGGTAGGATCCGGTGGAATATCAAGGGAAGTTGCTGAAGAAAAGGGCAAGGAGTGGCTGGCCTGGTACCGGAATGAACCCGGTGCAACATTCGACGATGCCGCAAAAAATGCTCTTGTTGCAAGTGGCCGTGATTCACTTATGAAAACCCTCGACAAAGCCGCCTGGGCCTGGGAAAACGGACTGAATGTATCCAATCCGCTTCCATCACCCGACCTGATCATTACAGAGGGTGCGAACCGCATTTCCCTGTCATGGACAGACCTGAATGCCCGCTATCCGGATGTGGATCACTACCGGATCTGGCGGAAACGCGGTTCTTTTATGCACGACACAGATGAAGAACTTGAAGCCATCATCCGCCAAAGAAGTGATGGTAAAATGTGGCCCGACGGGGAACGACGAAAATGGGAGGTGGTAACCACGGTACCCTCATCCCAGAACACCTATGAAGATCTGGATGTCGTTCGCGGTGAACCCTATTATTATGGTGTTACCGCTGTAAGTACGGGAGCAAACAACACCGGGCTTGTACCGGGTCCGCTGGAGAGTTCTCCCTATACAAACCGGAGCCAGCAACCTGCATTCTCGTTCCAGCCGGGCGAAGGCTCAACGTCCAGTATCCGTATTGTGCCCAATCCATATGTGGCTTCAGCCGGAGATTATAACTTCTCGGACGAAACGAACAAGTTGCTCATCGTGAATCTGCCTCCGTATGCGACACTGAGGATATTCAATGCAATGGGAGATCTGGTCAAAATAATTAATCACACAAACGGAAGTGCTGATGAAGCCTGGGATCAGGTTACTGATTACAACCAGCTCGCTGCCAGCGGAGTGTACATCCTGCATGTATCTGATGCCAGGGATGCAGACCAGAATTCATTGCCGGATGCCATTTCAAAATTTGTAATAGTGAGATAGGCCATGACAAAAGGTCAATCCAAATTCTACCATACAGGAAATAATACCATGAAGAAGCCTGTCTATAATCTGATTTTCAAAGCCGGGATACTCCTGGCAGCAGTCCTGATGTTATATGGCCCGGCAATGGCCCAGACACCCAAAGTTGCACAGTCGGGAATGACCTGGCTGAACATGCCGCTCGGTGCGCGTGCAGCAGGCATGGGCTATGCCAACGTCGCTGTAGTGAATGATGCCAGTTCCTTTTTCTGGAATCCTGCCGGCTACGCTTTTAGCGGAAAAACAACATTTTTCGTCAACAGGACCAACTGGATCGCCGATATAAATGTAAATTCCGTGGCTGCGTCATTCAATGCAGGCCGGTGGGGCGTTTATGGCTTCAACCTTACCGGTGTTGACTGGGGTACCTTCCACGGTACACGCAGGGCCGACAATGATGTCGGATATGTGGAAACAGGAACCTTTTCACCTGCAAGCATGTCGGCCGGGTTCAGCTATGCCTACAGGATTTCTAATGAATTTGCGGTAGGCACCAACATTAAGTATCTCTACGAAAGGCTGGGATCCACCCTCGTCGGCAGTTTCGATGATCCTGAGTCATTTACCGCAAAAATGCAGCTGCTGGCCATCGATTTTGGTACCATCTACTATATAGGCTACCACGATCTGCGTTTCGGTATGTCGCTTCGCAATTTCTCAAACGAAGAGGCCTACCGGGTAGAAACATTCCCCCTGCCCATGACCTTCCGTTTTGGTGCAGCCATGGATTTGTTTAAGCCTTTTGTTGATGAAACCTATCATGAACTCACCATGGCAATTGATTTTATCCACTCCAGAGATTACAGCGAGCGCCTTAACGTAGGCGCTGAATACGCATTCAGGGACCTCTTCTTCCTGAGAGGCGGATATAAGGTTAATTACGACCTGGAGAGCTTTTCGGCCGGTGCCGGTGTAAAAGTAGAAGCAGCGGGTTTTAAAGCCCGTGTTGATTACGCCTACATTCAGATGGATCTGTTTGACGGTGTAAACATGTTCACCCTCGATTTTGGTTTCTGACCGATTCAATGCCTCTGTGTAATCAGAGCCCATCGGAGATAATAATTATGAAGAATCCTATGACACAACTAATCCGGCAGATGATAGTGCCTGCCACACTCATACTGGCCATATTCATTGCGGCAGCCTGTGAAGGGCCGGTGCATCCCAAATACGACGGTGAAAACCCTGATCCTTTTCCCACCGGTTCTGAACCGCCGGTAGTAACCGAAGTTACCCCCGACCGGGGATTTGCCGGCGACGAAATTGTTATAACCGGCAGCGGGTTCCGTCCGTCGGCAGAGCAGACAATGGTTAACGTTGGTACGGCATCGGCAACAATAGTATCGATAACGGAAACAGAAATTGTTGCCAGATTGCCGGTTAATGAAAACGGGAATCAGAAAGTACGCGTTGCCATATGGGGATCGGAAAATTGGAGTAATGAATTGTCAGTATTCTACCTCTCTGATTTCGTGGAGGTGAAATATAATATTTTGACCCCGAGGGGCGTAGCTGTTGACGATACCGGCAATCTCTATATTGGATCTTTTAACGATCAGGCTGTTTACAAAATTGACGCGGTCGATAGTGTTAAAACAACCCTTACAGATATTCCTGTTACCGGAACCATGGAGTTCGGACCGAACGGATGGCTGTATGTGGTAACAGCGTCAGGTCTGTCTCGTATCTCGCCCGATGGCGCAACTGTTGAAGATGTTGTTATCCTGAGCGGGGTAAGAGATTTTGACTGGGCTCCCGATGGAAGTATCTATCTGCTGCAGGTTGCACGGATTCACCGGTTCGACGGATCTGCGACCGAAGAGGTGGCAACCGTCCGGCAAGCGCAAAAATTACGGGTTTTTGATGGTCACGTCTATGTTACTGAACTTGCTAACTCTCGTGTGGCCCGTTTCGAAATAACCGGCAGTACACTTGGTCCCCATGGTATCGCCTTCCAGCAGAATACACCTCTGGCCGGCCTTGATCTGGCTGCATCCGGCAATATATATGCTTCGGCTTTTGTACGCGATTATGTGTTCAAGGCTGCTCCCGACCGGGTTAACGACAGTGATATTACCGAAATACCAAATGAAGAAGATCGTGCCAACCCATTCCGTAAAATTGATATCAGGGTCGGTGAAATATATATGAACAATTCGGTGATGTACCTGGTGCAGGATCAGGTAGCATCCGGAACAGTTGGTCGAATCTGGAGAATTTTTATCGATGAGCGCAATGCACCACGTTATGGGCGGGATTGACCATGCTATCTGTAACACTATGTTCAAAATGTCTACATAACCCTGTAAAATGGCTCAAAACTGTAGTTCTTTTAATCCCGTTTTCCCTGCTTTTAAGTGTAAATGCATACGGCCAATCGGATGTAAGCCTTAGTCCGGAACCTGACATTCTGTTTCCCCGTGCTTTTGGAATTGCCGTAAACCAGGTTGGTTATATGGAAGGCGGTTCGCTGGGTGAAGATGGCGGGCCATGGAGAGCCGGTATCCGGCGCGACATGGATGTGCGCGATTACCGGCCGATGGCCGAAGTTGGCCGTGAAGTCGGAATCAGGTTCATGAACCTGTTCGCGCTTGCCGAAATGGACCGTCTTAATATTGTGGCCACCTTGCCCCACGCCCGGCCCGAAGGCCACGCTTTCGATAATTCGGCCAGAATTAAACCGGAACAGATCGAAATCATGAAATATGTTCATGATCAGGCAGCTTTCATAGAACTCGGGGTTACCGGCGTTGGCCACGAATGGTGGGTCGACGGTGAAAGAACACGGTCAGAATGGTACAACCTGGACCACAAGGAGCCACGGCCCGAAGCCATGATGCGCCGGCATATGGATGTGATCCGCAATATACTCGGCCAGTACGGCCTGTCATCAGAGAACGGCCATTCGTTCCCTCAGTCTATGAGTGCCCTGGGTTACTACTGGAACCCCGATGGCCCGTACAGTGCCGGCAGCATTTTCAGTGAATATGGTGTACGCTACGTGAATACCAAATTCAGCATTATCCCCGAACTGAACCCGCCACCCGAGAAGAGCGGTGGTTTCGATCAGGGTGTGCTTGTACTCGACAGAAGCGCTTACGGTAACCTCTGGCATACCTATGATGACCCGCCGCATGAGCCTGCCGGGAATTATGAAACGGATCTGATCGAAAGCCACTGGGCAAACTGGCTGGCTCAGGACGATTTCCTTCAACCAGCCGTAAACCAGCGCTGGATTGACTATTTCCGCACCATTCAGGCCTATCCGTACCGCTATCTTGCCAAGAACAGCGAACAACTCTATTCGCAGTGGCTGTACAAAGAATACACTGATGTAACCCTGACTGCACCCGGCAAGGTCCGCATCGACAACCGTTCCATGCCCGACATCACCTATGAAAAGGGAAGCCTCGGGAATATGGTGCTTTCCGTACCTTTGAGCGATGGCAAACATGTGAGTGCGGTAACCATTAACGGTAAACCGGTCGCTGCCTGTTTCGAAGAGGCCGGCTACGGATTTATCTATCTTCCATCGCTGCAGCAACAGATCTATGAAGTCGAATGGCAGATCGGAGACACCCCGGTAACCGGTACCATCAATAATTCAGGCACATACAATGTATACGATGTTCAGCCCACCGACGCCGGATATCTGTTTACTATCCGCATGTATGGTACACAGGATGTCCGTTTCCGTGTTGAAGAGGGATTTGAAGCAGTAACGGATCATGACGGATTCACTATTCATGAGAGTTCATACGACCGAGGTAACCGGGAACTGGTTATCTCACTGCAGGGACGGGATGTACAGGGAGAAACCGGGGTCATCGAGCTGAGAAAACAGACCCGGTGATCAATGCTGATGGAAATGTGAACTGTTCAATTATTTATGACGCGAAAGACCACAATGAAAAGATCAGCGATAGTGATTTCGGTAAGCCTGCTTGCGGCATTTGCCATTACCTCATCCCAGTCGGTTATAAATGCCCAGGGAACAGAACATCCGGTAGAAGTGAGATCTGACGGCATCCTCTTTCCAAAACCATTCGCCATAGCCATCGACGACCTGGGTTGGATGGATGGAAGCTCCCTTGGTGATGAAGGCGGTCCGTGGCGTACGGGTCTTCGCAGGGATTTTGATGTAAGGGACTATATAGCGGTGGTTGATATTGCCAAAGCGACCGGCGTGAGGCTTCAGGCAGCATTTATTCTGAGTGAGCTCGACCGGCTTAATATCATTGGGCAGTATCCTCATATGACCTATCAGCAGGGTAAATGGGATAACACCCGTAATATCGGCCCGGATCAGATCGAAATTATGGATTATGTGAAAGACAATGCCGCATGGCTGGAATTCGGGCTGCACGGCGTGGGCCACGAATTCTGGGATGAAAACGGCAAACGTACAAGGGCCGAGTTTTATAACACCGATGAGAACAGCCCCAGGCCCGAACATCTGATGAACAAAAACCTGGATGTTTTCGAACAGATAATGGCGCAATATGGTCTGACCCCCGAGAACGGACACTCGTTTCCCGAGAGTTTTGTTCCACCCGCCTACGGGTATTACTGGAATCCCGATGGCACCTACAGCACGGGTTCGATATTGTCGGAAAGAGGTCTGAAATATGTGAATACCCAGCTCAACTACGTCAGTGAACTCAATCCGCCGGCCGACGGTTCGGGTGGATTTGATAATGGTGTACTGGTTATCGACCGTCATAACTACGGCAATCCCTGGTATGAGCTGGAATCGTTGCCGCGTACACCGATCGGTACCTATCAAACCGAAATCATTGAAACACACTGGCCCAACCTGCTGGCAGCCGACGATTTCCTTCAGGAATCGGTGAACAACCAGTGGGCGGAATTTTACCGGTCTGTACAGGAGCATCCCGATTACTACCTGGCCAAAAATACCGAGCAATTCAACTCCCAGTGGCTGTACCGGCGGTATGTAACGGTTACCGAAGAGCTTGCAGGCCGGGTGCAGATCGATGCCCGCTCCATGCCGGCCGAGGCGTATGAGCGTGCCGACATGCTGGGCAATATGGTTCTGGCCCTGAAGCTTCCGGAAGGCAGCTACATCAGCAAGGCCTTAATCGATGGTAATCCGGTTCCGGGCTTCTTCAGCGATGCAGGCTATCAGTTCATCTACCTGCCGAAGCTGGAACGCCGCAGTTATACCCTTGAATATGAAACCGGTCCGGCCCCGGTTGCCGAACGGGTGGAAATAAACGGGACCTACAATGTGTACGGTGTTACCCAAAACCGGGACCGCCTGCAGGTCGATCTGCAGATGTATGGCACCCAGGATGTCCATATATATACGCAACGCGAGCCCTCGTCGGTTGTCTTCGATAACGAGCGGCTCAGTGTAATGGAAACCGGATATGATGCCACTAAAGGCCTTTTCACCGTAAAAGTACACGGTCATGACATCCAGGGTGAACGCGGTATTCTAACGCTGCAGTACTGACTTACCAGGTAAACCTGTTCTTTCTCCCGGCTCAAGGTTTTCGACGCCCCCGTTATACGAAAATATGCCTGGAATTACGGTTTCAGGGCCATTCAATGTTCATTCAAATCATCCGTTATGAAAAATCTGCTTTTACCCCTTTTATTCTCAGTTTTTGTGCTGTATCCCGGCCTGGACCGTGCAATTGCACAAACTGCCCCGGAAGAGATCCTGCTCCGGGACTTCCGGCCGGTATCGATCTATAAAATCCCGGTAACCGAGGTTAGTAAGGCCCGTTACCCGGTCATTGATGTGCATTCTCATCCCTATGCCGGATCACTCGCAGCTGTTGACCAGTGGGTGCGGAACATGGATTCGGTGAATGTGGAACGAACGGTCATACTCACCTATTCGGTGGGTGAACGTCTCGACTCACTGATGGCGGTATATGGCCGCTACCCGGACCGTTTCGAGGTTTGGTGCGGTCTTGATCTGGCAAACCACCAGGAGCCCGGTTTTACGCAGAGAGCGGTGGCCGAACTGGAACGCTGCAAGGAGATTGGTGGCAAGGGCATCGGGGAGATGTCGGACAAGGGCTGGGGTTTACGCTCCGGTACGGTAACCGGCCATGGTATGCATCTGGATGACCCTCTGCTGCAACCTGTACTTAAAAGAGCGGGTGAGCTGGGGTTGCCGATCAACATCCACGTGGCCGATCCCATCTGGATGTACATGCCCATGGATTCGACCAACGATGGCATGATGAATGCGTTCAAGTGGCGGCTCGATAACCGGCCCGACATCGTTGGGCACAGCGGCATGATCGATATTCTGGAACGGGCGGTGAGCAGGAATCCGGAAACCACCTTCATCGCCGTACATTTTGCCAATCTCAGCTATGATCTGGAAAGGCTGGCTGCCATGCTCGACAAGTACCCGAATCTGTACGCCGATATATCGGCCAGGTACGCCGAAACGGCAACAATACCCAGGTTCATGCGCGATTTTTACATTCGCTATCAGGACCGTCTGCTCTATGGTACCGATATGGGTTATAACCCGGGTATGTACCGTACAACATTCAGAATCCTTGAAACAGCAGATGAGCACTTTTATGCTCATGATATGTTCTCGTACCATTGGGCACTGAACGGGTTTGACCTGCCGGATGAAGTACTCAGAAAAATCTATCGTGATAATGCTTTGAAACTATTTGAAAGTTTAAGAAGCCAATAAAACCGAAAAAGCCGGATGTTATCTGTTCTGTTTAGGTCGAAACGAATAAAAAGTATGAGTATAGTACATTCCAACCGGTTAATATTCTTCGAATAATAATAAAATGAAATATTAATGTTCTTTTTTGTTGCGTTTTATATTTCGTTTGGTTACAATAACTCTTGTAATGAAAGATCGTCACCGGATATCGAATAATTGAAGGGTCGGTCCGGAAATTCAATAATGAACCCACCATCAACGGTGGATAACAAGCAAATCGCAGAGGAGATTATATGCTGAAGAAAGTTACTTTTATGATGACAGCAGCCCTGGTTCTGTTGCTGGTAGTGAATTCCTCGATGCAGGCTCAGATTACCCTTGATGGTGATATGAGCGACTGGACCGAGGAGATGCGTCTGGACGTTGCACCGAATTTTGAAATCGTAACATGGCACGATGGTGTCATGGGTGTAAACCTGTTACGTGACAATTCGCCGGCTAATCCGGATAATCTTGATTACATGGTTGATGTGAATGTGGCCGGACTATATGTGTCAGAAGACGATATGTTCCTGTATGTACGGGTTAATATGAATCATCGTGCAGATGTGCGTCGTGTATTCCCGAGTACAGACGTGTATGATGCAGATATGTATCCGTCGAATGGCCATATCGAACTTCACCTGTCTGTAGACCCTGACCTGTTGGCTGACTTTACCGACGGATCGGGTATGACCTGGGGCTGGTATGCAAACGGTGTCGATTTTATCGTACCTCTCTTCCCGAATGACCCGGAATACTTTGACAGTACCGGATATCACATGCCCATTACTGAACACAATCAGAGTAATAATGAGTGGGCTTTCAGTATCTACGAACGCAGGCCGGATCTCGGTGTAAAGCTTGCATGGAACGCCGAGTGGAATCAGGTGGAAATTGCCATCCCGAAATCGATCCTGCTCCAGCCGGTACACCTTCCCAATTTTGTGGATGATGGCCACGGTGATTTCGTATCCATGTATATCGCTGCCGGTGCAGCTAATACGCATCAGGAGAATCCATGGTGGGCACAACGTGTATCAAACGATCCCGGAGGAGCTGTGCCCGGTTACATCTACGCCTACGAAACCGAATGGAATGGTGAAGATCCTGAAACAGGCACAAGTATTGATCCTGAATCGGAAGTTCCTTCCGACTTCGCACTGCTGGGCAACTATCCCAACCCGTTCAACCCGACTACAAACATCCGTTTCACCATGCAGAATGCAAACCAGGTTACGATCGAAGTACATGATATGCTTGGCCGTTATATTGGTACAGCTGCAAACGGAATGTTCTCGGCTGGCACGCACAGTGTGAACTTCGATGCCGAAGGCCTCACATCCGGTATTTATCTCTACACGGTAAAAGCAGGCAACTTCACTGCAACCGGTAAAATGATGCTTCTGAAGTAATCATCCGGTTAATACCCAGACGACCAGTTAATCTGATAGCGATATCAGAACCTGTTATGATCCGGAATTATTGCGAAATACATAAGTACAGCAGGATTCCGGATCATTTTTTTCTCGAACGCCGTTAACAGGGGGGCGAACTGTTAGCGATGCGGGCACCGGGTAGGTTTTGTTTTGTAAATGGCGTAAGCCGGCTGCCAAACGAATCTTGCCCGGTGCTTTTTTTTGAAAGTAATACATTCTCACCCATTTTATAACAAATGCGGTCTATAAAACCCGACGGAAACTGAGCACAGTTTAAATTGAAAAGCACCATGAGATTAGTACTATTCCTGATTTGTCTGTTGTTAATACCGAATCAACTGCGCGCGCAACAGCTTGCCGAAATCGACTATCTGCCCTCCGAAGATATTATTACCAACCCCGAACGTGGGTTTCATGTGTTTACAGAGTGGCGGCCGGGCTACCCATCACTCACAGTACAACAACTCCTCGCTATCCGTGACGACACCCGCAGCCTGGTTATGCGAAATTATACACTTTCCTCGTGGAAGAATGCCCCTTTAACAGAAACCTTCCTGAATATTGTACGGCAGGATTTTAACGCGGCACGCCAGGCTGGTGTCAAGGTAGTTCTCCGGTTCCGCTATTCCACCAACATCGGCGATCCGGATGCGCCACTCGACATCATTAAAACACACCTTGATCAGCTCAAACCCGTTTTTGAAGAACATTATGATGTGATTGCCCTGATGGATGCGGGTTTTATCGGGGCCTGGGGTGAGTGGCATTCATCCACAAATAATCTGACCAATACAGCTTCACGCAGGGAGGTTCTGTTCAAAATCCTGGAAGTGCTGCCGGAGCAACGGTTTGTGAACGTCAGAACTCCGGGTTACAAAATGTTCATTTACAATAATTTTACCGCGCTGCCCGATGAAGAGGCCTATACGGGAACCAACCGATCCCGGACCGGGCATCACAACGACGGATTTCTGGCCAGCAGCACCGACCTGGGTACATACGGCAATGTTGAATATGAAAAGAATTACCTGAACCAGGAGAACAGATTTGTTCCCATGGGCGGGGAAACAGGCGGTGTGAGCGAGGGCGAATATTATAAATGTGACAACGCCCTGCAGGATATGGCCTTTCTCAGATGGTCGCACCTTAACAGGGGATGGTACGGTCCTACGTTGCAGAGCTGGATCAACGATGGCTGCATGCCTGAAGTCGAAAAAAAACTGGGTTACAGGTTTGTACTGCAGAATGGCAGATACTCCTCTGAAGTAGCACCGGGTAATCTGTTCAGCTTCGAACTGAATCTGGTGAATGAAGGCTGGGCTTCACCATTCAATGCCCGTGGTTTCAGGGTAGTGCTCAGAAGCCTGACCGACCCGGAACAGATTTATGAGGTAAATCCACCGGAGGATCCGAGGCTGTGGCACACCGGTGAACCGGTTGTACTGGCGCACCAGATAGGCATTCCAGCAGGTATGCCGGAAGATCTGTACGAACTCATGCTTCATTTCCCCGACCCGGAACCCGAATTGTATAACCGGCCCGAATATGCCATCCGCACTGCAAACACCGGGACCTGGGAAAGTGAAACCGGTTTCAATTCACTCGGGCACGTAGTTCTGGTTACTGGAGATGCCGAAGGTGAAGAGTATACCGAAGGATTGATTTTTCAGCCGGAGGGTACCAGCACAGGTTTGGAACAAGCCGGGGTGTCATACAGCCACAGCTTTTCACTGCTCCAAAACTATCCGAATCCGTTCAATCCCTCCACAGTAATACCCTTCGAGCTCGACGAATCGATGGAAATTCGCCTTGAAGTGTTCAACATTCTTGGCCAAAGGGTTGCCATACCTGCAGAAGGACGGTTTAATACAGGCAGTCACTTTATTTCATTCAGCGCTGAAGGATTGCCGGCCGGTGTTTATATGTACAGACTTACTGCCGGTAACAACAGCAGGACCAACTCAATGCTGCTGCTTAAATAAGAATCTGACCTGAGGCGGGTGCTTCCGGTTTCCCGGGTGATGTTTGGCTCAACGGATTGGAGGAACCGGCCGGATTCATTGCAAAGCATTTGATCTTAATTAAATAGAAACCATTTACTCATACAATTATGCTGAAGAAATTATTACTCATCATCCTGGTTTTGATAACATCCTGGACCCTGGCGGGTTGCGGCAAAACCGAACCGGTTGTGGAAACGTCTCAGTTCCGGCTGGAATTCAACGATCTGATGCACAGCCGCATCATCTCAAAAACCACGGGTTCAGAAATGGAATTTTCCGGATTCTCACCATCCGAATATCTGATTGTAGATGGAACAGAAGTACGGGATTTTGAGCTGGATAAGGTCACTAAATCGGGTGTTGACGACAGAATGGGTGGCGGTACCACCTTCACATTGACAGGTACGAATGGTGCTGTCGAAAAAACGGTGACGGTTCGCACCTACGATAATTTTCCCAATACGGCAGTATTTGATGTAACCTACCGGAATACGGGCAATGATGATCTGGTTGTGGATGTTTGGGTAAATAACCATTACCGAATTGCCAATTCAGCCTCCGGTTACGAATACCCGTTCTGGAGCTATCAGAGCGAATCGACCAGCCACCGTAACGATTGGGTACTGCCGGTTTCAGCAGGTTTCAGTCAGCAGAACTACATGGGCATGAATAATTCCGACTACGGCGGAGGTACTCCCGTCAGCAGTCTCTGGCGTCCCGACGGCGGCCTGGCAGTCGGCCATCTTGAGATGGTGCCCAAGCTGGTAAAAATCCCGGTCAGCATGGAAACAGCAGAAAATGCCGACATTCACATCCGTTATGATAAGGGGGTTGAACTGCCTGCAGGCGGGTCTTTCGAAACGTTCACAACCTTCGTACGGGTACAGGAAGGTGACTATTTCGCAACCCTCGTCGATTATAAGGATATGATGGTAAAACGCGGTATCTCTTTTCCTGAGATTAACGACAGTGCTTATGAAACACAGTGGTGCGCATGGGGCTATGAGCGCACATTTACCATGGAGCAGGTCTACGGTACCCTCCCTAAAGTTGGCGACCTCGAATACCACTGGGTGGTTCTCGACGATGGCTGGCAGACCAACGTGGGCGACTGGGCCCTGCACCCCGACAAATATCCGGCCGGCGATGCCGACATGCAAAAATTTGTTCAGACCGTACATGACGCGGGCTTCCGGTCCAAACTGTGGTGGGCCCCTCTTGGTATGCATCCCGATTCCGATATCTATGCATCCAACCCCGAATACCTGATACTCGACAAAGATGGTGAACCCGTTAACATCACCTGGTGGAATGTGCACTACATGTGCCCGGCTTACCAGCCTGTGGTCGACTACCACACCGATCTTGTGCGTACCATGATGGATACCTGGGGCTATGAAGGGCTTAAAATCGATGGTCAGCACCTCAACGCAGCACCTGAATGCTTTAACCCGGCTCATAACCATGCCAGACCGGAAGAATCCCATGAAGCCATGCCGGCATTCTTCAAGGCGATCTATGATACCGGAACATCCATTGTGGATGATGCCCTGATCGAAATTTGCCCCTGCGGTACCGCCTATGCTTTCCATCTGCTGCCTTATATGACACAGGGCGTATCGTCCGACCCGACAAGTTCCTGGCAGGTGCGCCATAAGGGCCGTACCCTTAAGGCTCTTATGGGCCGTAATACACCGTTTTTCGGCGACCATGTTGAGCTGAGCCGCGGCGGATCAGATTTTGCCTCACAGGTTGGAACAGGCGCCATTATTGGTACCAAGTTCACCTGGCCGGTAGGAGCAGGGCCGGATCCGGAAACCGACCTCACTCCCGAGCGGGACGATTACTGGCAAAAATGGGCCGATATCTATCAGTCGAAACGTCTTGCAGAAGGTCAGTATATGGGTGAATTGTACGACATAGGATTTTACCGCCCTGAAACCCATGCCATCAGCAAAGACGACGCCATGTACTATGGTTTTTATGCCGATCAGAACCCCGGCAGGGACGTATCCGATATCGGCGATTATGACGGTACTGTTGAGCTGAGAGGTCTGCAGGCCGGCAGAACCTATGAGGTTACCGACTATGAAAACAATGTAAGCTTTGGGACTGTGGAAGGGCCAGTAGCTGAATTAAACGTAACATTCACGAATCATCTTTTACTCCAGGCTGTTCCTAACTGAGCAATAACCCTTCTGCTCACTATCAGGAACAATATGCAACCCCCAAAACGTCACTCCTGAAAAGGGTGGCGTTTTTCTTTTTTATGGAAAAAGTGACCCGGCCGGGACTCGAACCCAGATCTGGAGCTTAGGAGGCTTCTATTCTATCCTGTTGAACTACCGGGCCAACGGGACACAAATATAGGGAGTTTAGCCGATAATGGAAACGAAACAATACTGCCGGGAATTCGTCTTGTATTGCCATATTCCATTATTATCATTGTTATCATTTACACCTCTTCCTGTAACTCCGAATATCTCCTCATGAAAATACCGGCTATTGCTGCTTTTCTGTTAGTTCTGTCACCTCAACTGTTCGCCCAGAATGTAATCACCGGAAGAGTTGCCGACGCTGAAACAGGCGAAAGCCTGCCGGCAGCCAATATACAGATCATGGATACCTACCGGGGTACCATCACCAATATGGAGGGTTTTTTTGAACTGCCGGTTGAGACGCTTCCTGTTACGCTCATTGTGAGATACATCGGCTATGCTACAATGAACATCCCGGTTGAAAAGGCCGGTGAACCGGTGGAAGTGATGATGCAGCCGGTTACCATCGATATGGATGAAGTGGTGGTTACGGGCGAAGATCCGGCCCTGAGCATTATGGAGCGGGTAATCGTACGAAAACAAATGTGGAGGAAAGATCTGGCCACCTATACGGCCGAAGCCTACACCCGTCAGCGGCTTGAAAACGACGAAGGCATCGTATCCATTACCGAAAGCGTGAGCAGGGTGCACTGGGACCGTGACCGGGGCACACGTGAGGTGCTGATGTCGCGCAGGCAAACGAACAATCTGGCGGAGTCGCAGAACTTTGCCGGTGCCGGCTATCTGCCCAACCTGTACGATGATGATATCGATATTGCAGGATACCGGATAGTGGGTGTGACCCACCCCGATGCCCTGAAATTCTATGATTTCAAGCTGGAGGGGCTCCGCAATATCGATGATCAGGTGATCTACGACATCCGCGTAATCCCGAAAAGAAAACTGCAGCCTGTGTTTGAAGGCACCGTATCTGTACTGGCCGGGGAATACGCGCTGCTTGAAGTCGATCTCAAACCCGGTCCGGCCGTCATGTTTCCCCCTCCCGTGAAACGGATCGACCTGCACTACCGGCAACAGTTCAGTAATTTTGGTGGCGATCCGTGGCTGCCGGTCGATATGCGCATCGAGGGCCTGATCGATATCGGATTTATCGGTCTGCAGATACCAACGATTAAAATTGCACAGATATCGGGACTCACCGATTACCGGATAAATGTGGAGCTGCCCGACTCATTGTACCGTGTTGAGAGGATGCTGGTTGTGGATACACTGAGTACGATGAGCGGGAAATCGCTTGAAGAACTCGGGCAGCCTTTACCGCTTACCCTGGCCGAGAAGATTGCCTATGAGGAAGTTGACAGCACGAAAACACTGGAGGAAGCGTTCCGGCCTACCGGTTTTCTGGCTGGTATGGTAACAACCGGCGACGATGAACCACGGCAGCGGTCGGGCCTGGGCCGGTTCAGTTCCGGATTTGAGCCTGTTCTTTGGTACAACAGGGTGGATGCCTTTCATCTGGGCGCCGGCTACGAAACACCCCGCTGGAAAGGGCTACGGGCCAGGGCATCGGTGGGTTACAGTACCGGCAGTGAGGATTGGGCTTACGGAGGGCAGCTGGGTTACAGCTCTCCCGTAAATGGTTTCTTCGGAACCGGTCGAACCCGCTTCGAAACAGGATATCGCAATAATACAGCCACAATCGGTGAAACAGGTACCTACTCGATGTCCGTTGCCGGAATACTCCCGCTGTTCGGTACCCGCGACTATTACGATTATTTCAGAAATGAACAGGTGTGGTTTGGAATGGAACAGCGTGTCCGTCGGCTGCGAAGTACCATCAGCCTCCGGATTAACCATGAAATCCACTCCGGTACGGAACAGACCACCAGTTATTCAATACCCGGCGGTTACATACAACCCGAAAATCCGGTAATTGAAGGCGGCACGCTTCGCTCGGCCGAAATCCGTCTGAACGTGGGCGATACTCCGGTACCTTTTGGCGTTGTGGGCCAAAATAACCTGCAAATCACCGTTGAACACAGTGACCCGGATCTGTTCGGCGGTAATTTTGATTTCACCCGGTATAGCCTGAATGCCGCTGCAAGAATCCCCACTTTTTATAAAAGACGCCTGATACCCAACGCGCTCGATTTGCAGCTCATGGCCGGTACATACTCAGGAGAGCTCCCTGTTCAGAGGTTTGCGACGGTGGACGGCAGTATGGGCATCTTCCGGCCGTTCGGTACACTCCGGTCACTCACTAACCGCCCGGTGATGGCCCCGCAGTACGCGTTTCTGTTCTGGGAGCACAACTTCAGGACCATCCCGTTCGAGGCCCTTGGCATGTATGGTGTGGCCCGGCGCGGGTTGGGCCTGGTTGTACACGGAGCATCGGGCCGTACCTGGCAAAACGGTGAATCGGGCATGCATCGCTATGCCGCTCCTGATGGTTACTACCACGAAGCGGGTTTGTCGCTGAATGGCATATTTGGAATCCTGCGTTTGGATGCCACCCTGCGGCTCGACGAACCCGGATTTACAGCCGGTATTGGCCTCACACGGTTCTTTTAGGGTATAGCATATATGTGGTATGCCAGCGGCATAGAAAGCATACCAACGGTATAGAAAATATGCCAACGATTTAGAAGTAAAATGGCCACGCTCGGTCTTTAGATGGGCCGGAGTGAAAAACTTTGGAAGTGGGACGGGATCAGTAAAACGGACTCACTCAACCGAAAAAGCTTCCAGGATGCTGAGCAGTTTATTCAGATCGTCTTTTTGCAGGTCATCTTTCTGTTGATCGTAACCGTTTATCAGATTCCTGATGAACCGGACCAGCATCTCCTGTTCGCTGGCAATCCGGAAGTGCTCATGATCGGGGGTAATACCGCTGTTCTTAAGAAAACTGTAGCACTGATCGACGGATACGATGCCCCCCTTATTAAACGGATCGATCAGGATCGACTCCGATTCGTTCTGGAACCGCAGCAGAAAGTGAAGGGGCATATTGACCCCATGGAAAGGCAGGGCCAGCCTTCTGGCCAGAAAAATCACGATCAGCGACAGTGTGAGCGGTATGCCAATATGCGCGTCGATTACCGTGTGCAGATAGGTGTGGCGTGGGTTCAGATAGTCGTCGGTGCAGCCCTGATAATCCTTCTCCCTGAACACGTAGGTAAGTAGTATCTGCATCTGCTCTTTGGGCGTTACCGCATAGCGGATACGGTAATCGACATCATCGGCCATTCGGTCGAGTGCCCGGGTATAAATTTCCGTACGAAGGGTCGGATTTTCAAGACGGGATATTACAAAAAGGGCTTCCTCAAGCTGTTTGGGCGTTTTTACCCCACCCTCGAGTATGTTAATGAACTCCTGCTCAATCCCGGCGAAGGTGATTTGCCTGATTAACTGCCGCAGCGAATCCTTCTGCTTGCCGCTTCGCAGGCCGCTCTGCATCTCATCCAGAATGGGTATGCAGTTCTCTCCGAGATCATCAAACCGTTTCTTTACAGAGTCTCGAACGAAAGGATCAGGGTCTTCGAGAAGAAAGAGAAGGGATTCTATTTCGGTTTTGGTAGTGGTCATCAGTCTTGTAACGAAAAGAGGGGGTAGCCTGTTCCTTTGGTTAACGTATTATGACAATTTTGCCCAAACCGCGTTCGCTGTTGTTTTCATCAACGGCCACAATAAGATAGACACCGGAAGCAACTCGGTTGCCCTGAAAATCGCGTACATCCCATGAGGCCCGTCCGCTCCTGACTTCAGCCCGGTTCACAAGCCTGCCATCTGCGGTCAGAATGGAAACGGATGTCCGCTCCGACAGCCCGTCTATTACAACGGGACCCGAGTTCATACGGTAGGAGTAGGGATTGGGATATACAAACAGTTCATCCATTTTCCTTACACCCTCACGTGGGATGTCGGTGTAGCTTATCAGGCCTTCATCAGTGGCAAAGAAAACAGTCCCCGATTTTTCATCAACGGCAATGGAGAGAATTCTGTTGGATGGCAACGGGCTGTTATCGGTGGTAAAATGACGGATAACCCTGCGGCCGTTTTCGTCAATGAGCCATACACCGTTATCCCGTGAGGCAATCCATTTTCTGTTGGCTGCATCCACCGTTATTCCCGTCGAATTCAGGTCGCGCAGCAGAAATGGTGAGGCGGCCGTGGTATCCTCGTTGATCAGAAAACTGGCCTGGCGGTCCTGGGCGGTACCCGATATGACCCTCTCCGGGAAAAGGTACCTTGCAATGCCCCTCTCTGTTGCCAGCCATATTTCACCGCGTTTGTCCTGCACCACCTGGTTTACAAGATCGTTGGGGAGATTGCCCTGAGTGGATGCACTGGTCAGTTTTACGGCATCGGTGTTGTCGCTGCCGATAAGAAGGAGGCCACGCCCGGCACCGGTGCTTGACTGCAGGGTGATCCACTTCTGGTCGAACGAATCGATGGTCAGGGAGAAATAGAGATCCGTTATACTGGATGCGGATGAGCGCTGAAACAGGCTCCATTCGTCCACGGCGGGATCGTACATCTGTAGGGTATTGTTCGGTGCCAGATAGCTCACAAACCAGATATTTCCACGGGAGTCGGTGTCGATTCCCGGCACAACAATAAAGGTGTTACTGCCCGCAATGGGTTCGAGCGGTGAGTTGTTCCGGTTGAGGACGGTAATTTCACCGGTGTTGCGATCGTGCAGTACGGCGCCGCGGCCCCAGCTGCCAAAAACGAAATAATTGGGTGATATGGCCGAGTTAAACGCACTGTTGAATTGCGATCCTGCAAGTTCGGGGGTGGTGTCGGTATTAAAGCTGTTCCATACACCGTTCTCATAAATGAAATAGCCGGTTTGTGGCGGTGAAGGAAACCCGGCCCGGCCGGGTCCGGGAGACGAACCCGATATCAGTATGCCATCCTCACTCTTCATGCCGGTGAAAAAATTCAGATATGGCCCATCTGGGTTCAGGAACTCCCAGTTATCCGATGTTAGCGGCGATAGAATGGCTGTACCCCTATCGCCGGTACCCGCGTAGAGAATGTTTCTCTCGGCATCGAGAATGGCGGAATTGAATACGGTTCCGGGAAGCGAAAAACCGGATCCGCCAATTACATAAATGCGGTCTGGTGTAACTGCGAGCAGGTCATCTCCGTTGTTGAAATACTGAAACTGCCGAACCGGTGCAGGACCGAAACCGGTTGTTGGCTGCCAGCTGCCACCGGAAAAAATGTAGTTGTTGCCCGAGGTAGAAACATATAATACATCATCGAGAACGGGTCACAGCATAAATGGTATTGTCGCGGATAACGATATCCCTCACATTCACCGCCGATTCGAATCTGCCGAGATTGGAATAGGTATCGATCACAATACTGCGGTCGGTATCGAACACTACAACCCCGAAATCGGTAGCGATATAGAGCTCACTGCCATTTAATACCATTTTGTTGATCCGTTTCGATTGAAAACGGGTGCTGCGTGCAATGTCGGTAAACCGCTGGATGGTGCCCCGTTCAATGTCCAGTACTTCGAAGGTGCCATCGATGTACCCGAGCCAGATACCCTCATTTACCGGGTCATAAGCCATTGTGGCGGGTCTCAGCCGGTACAGCCCGTCAACCGTCGACCACCTGATGAGGGCCTCACCGGACTTATAGGTGTATAGTCCGCCGCTTGTAAGCGCGGCCAGGCCTCCGTTTCCGGTGAGTAGTACCTTGTCCACGTTGGCCAGCGAGGTATGTGTCTGCCAGGTGTCAACCGGCTGGGCACCGGCGTGGTATGCCGGCAGGGTTGCCCAAAAAAGGACAGTGAACAGTAAAAACGAATGCCTGATGGTGTTCATGAAAATAGTTACGTCTGTTTGTGCCGGTTATAGTACGCTGTCTGAGAAGGCAATTTCTGTTTTCCCCGATTTGCCGAATCGTATCGGATCGATCTGGTATGCCAGACTGTAAAATTCTTCGGATTCGTTATGGTTGTTTTCAAGCTTGTGGATGTCACCCGCCAGTTTATAAATCCCGGGGTGTACAGGTGCTTCATTCATAAGCTGGGTGAGCAAATCAACGGCCTTATCCATGTCTTTTTCGCCCACAGCAATCTTCAGCCTGAAAAACTTCTCGGTAACCGGAAGTTTCGACCCGCATGCGTCGATGTATTTGAGGCACCGCGAGTAGATGTTCCTGTCGTAGTAAAAGTGTATCAGGCGCAGTGCCAGTTCGGCGTCAGGTTCGTAGTGGTCCATTTTCTCTTCTACAGAACGAAGAATATCCCGCTGATCAAGCAGCAGCAACGCCTTGATCAGTGATGTAAGGCGCTCCCTGTCATGACTGCCTTCCAAAATTTTAGTCCGTGTTTCACTGGTCATCAACCCTTTGGCGTAATCAAGGAGGTCTTCTTCTGGTTGGTAGGTATTCATCAGATTACCCAGCATGGCCAGCTGATCAACCTCGTCTATGTCGCCGAAATCAGGCAAATCGGTCTGCAGCCCCCATTTATGATTGAAGATGGCGGCGTTGATCCAGTATTCAGGTCCGTTGGTGTCGAGGCCGATCTCAAGTGTTGTGGAGCCCATGTAGTGTTCGGCGTAAATCTGACCGGCGATGCCTGTCTTCCAGCCGTTGGAACGAAGCTGATAGCAGATATCGGCATCTTCGGCATAGGCAAGGCCGTATTGTTCATCAAATTCCGGGGATGCATCAGCCCGGAACATCATGCAGAAACTGTCGATGATTGTAGCCTCCGCCAGTGTCCCCTCGGCTTTTGAGCTTTGGCGCACCTGTGCAGGATTCATGCAGCGGTTGGAAACAGGACCGATAAGGCCATACTCAGGGTTCTTCTCCATCAAATCGGCCAGTTTTCCGGTGAAATCACTGGCCGCAACTACATCGTTATGCATCACACAGATATATTGGCCGGATGCCGCTTTAATACCCTGGTTGGCTGCCGCCGCGAAACCCCGGTTGATCCTGTTGCTGATCACACGGATGTTCATAAATCCGTCCTGCTCAAGCTGATCCAGATAGTCGTATGTATCGTCAAGGCTGGCATTGTCCACAATGATCAGTTCCGTTGAGAAAGGATCAGTATAAATGCTCAGCGCGGCCAGGCATTCTTCAAGCAGGAGTTTTCGGTGAATGGCCGTTGGAATGACAATGGATACCCTGATTTTTGCCGGTTTAACATCACCCGTTTTTTCTGCGGTTTCCTGCCCGGCGGCGGCTGGGGGTTCAACAGGTGTGTCTGCGGGCTGCTCAGTATCTGCGGTCTCCTCTCCGGTTGCCGTCACGTGTTCATCCGGAGTTTCTGGTGTTGGTTCAGAGTCTGCGGCTTCCTGCTCAGCGGTTGCTGCCGATTCATCAGATGTTCCTGCCTCGACTTCGGTTGCTGTCTTATCCGGATCGGCTGCCGTCACGTGTTCATCCGGAGTTCCTGGTGTCGGTTCAGAGTCTGACGTTTTCTTAACAGGCGTTACACCGGCGGGATGAGGTACATCCGCTTTTGTTGCAAAACCGGCGGCGGGAGCTTTTTTGAGTCCGTGCTTCAGCTCGGCTGCTTCAACGTAGCGTCGCTGACTCTCAAGGATGTCCACCTTTATGCGCCTGGCCTCCTGGTTGTCAGGATATAGCTGCATGATACTGTTAAGCATCTCAAGGGCATTGCCGGATTTGCCTTCGCGCCGGAAATAGCGCGCTTCGGCCAGCAGTGAGTTCAGGTCGGGCTTGTCGTCAGCAGTGGTGAGTGTCATGCGTCCGAGAGCCTGCAGAATGGTTCTGTTCAGAGCCTCATCGCCAGGATCTGCCACCCGTTGAAGGGTAAAGATCAGCTCACGGCAATCCGATTTTGCCGGTGGATTAGCCCGGCTGTAGGCCAGGCCGTCGGCCACATCATCGGTACCTGAAAAACTGCTGATGCCTCCCCTGATG
>JAIVHB010000155.1 GCA_020201275.1 Rhodothermaceae bacterium
GCTACCAGCTCCGGCATGGAGGTCATCTCCACCTTTTTGGCCAGCACAGCCCCGATTAGGCTGCCAACAATCACACCGGCGATGATGTATTCGAACGCGAGTATCTGCTGATCGAACAGGGTTACAATAACGGCAATGAACATGGCCAGCGAGGCCATCCTGTTGCCCGATACCGCCGTGGCCGGCGAACTGAGCCGCTTGAGCCCTAGAATGAACATACCTACGGCCAGCAGGTACACCAACTGGATGAGCAGTATGGTCAGGTCTTCAAAACCGGAGGGGATCAACGGATTTTTCATTGGTCATCCCCCTTCTTCTTGAACATGTTCAGCATGCGGTCGGTCACCATGAATCCGCCCACCACGTTGATAGTGGCAAACACGATGGCCGCGAAACCGAACCAGGTGCTCATCACTCCGCCGGCGTGGCCAACAACCACCAGCGCGCCGATCAGCGTGATGCCCGAGATCGCGTTCGCGCCCGACATGAGCGGGGTATGCAGGGTTGGGGGTACTTTCGATATCACCTCAAAACCGACAAAGCATGCCAGCGTAAAGATGAAAAGATTAAAAATCATTGTCTCCATAATTCCGATTTATTGCTTTTTCGTGTTAGTAAGCTTTGATGACCGCTGTTTCCGGGCTTAAGCGGGTGTTCATAAACTTTTCAGGATGTAAAGAATTTTCCGTGATCGCCGGTTAGTTCCGGATGTTCTGTTTCAGGATGCTCAGTTTACCGGATGCTCTGTCTGTTCCTCACTCAGGCACCCTTCAAAAGCGGGCTCACCACTTCTCCGTTATGGGTGATGGTTGTGTGACCGGTAATCTCATCGTCGAAGTCGAGGTTCAGCTGCCCCTCTTTCAGGATGTGCAGCAGCAATGCCAGGGCCGTTCTGGAGTAGAGTTGGCTCGCGTGGTAGGGCATGGATGAGGGTATATTCAGCGGACCGGCAATGATGACGCCATTCTCCGTAGTATATGTTTCGCCGGGTTTGGTGAGCTCGCAGTTGCCGCCCTGCTCGGCTGCCAGATCCACGATTACCGTTCCCGGCTGCATGTCGGCCACCATCGCTTTGGTGAGCAGTTTCGGGGCCGGCCTGCCGGGGATGAGGGCGGTAGTGACGATCATGTCCATCAATTTCGACCTTTCGTGTACGGCCTGCTGCTGCCGGCGCTTGTTCTCATCGCTGAGTTCCTTCGCGTAGCCGCCGGCGGTTTCGGTATCCTCTTTTTCGAGTTCCACCTCCAGGAATTTGGCTCCGAGGCTTTCGATCTGCTCTTTCACCACACTGCGAACGTCGAACGCTTCCACAACGGCGCCGAGCCGTTTGGCGGTGGCAATGGCCTGCAGACCCGCAACGCCGGCACCCAGTATGAGCACCTTCGACGGTGCCACAGTTCCGGCAGCGGTCATCAGCATGGGCATGTACTTGCCCAGCAGCGACGCGCCTATCAGGATCGCCTTATAGCCTGCAATATTGCTCATGGCCGACAGGGCGTCCATCTTCTGGGCACGGCTGATGCGCGGCAGCGCCTCCATTCCCAGGGCGGTAATTTTGTGCTTTTTGAGCAGCTCAACAAGATCCTTGTTCTGCAGCGCCCACAGGAAGCCGATCAGCACCGTGCCTTCCTTCATGGCCGCAACCTCTTCGGGCACCGGCGGCTGCACCTTAACGATGATCTCGCACGCGCCGAGCACCTCCCGGGCGGTGGCTTTTATGGTTCCGCCGGCATTGGTGTAGGCCTCGTCCGTAAAATGGGCCGACTTGCCCGCGTCTTTTTCCACCAGTACCGTATGGCCCTGCTGCACAAGTTTCCCGGTCGATTCCGGACTCAGGGCAACCCTGTTCTCGCCGGACTGATTTTCTTTAACAACTCCGATTGTCACTGTTTTTCCTCCATAAATTAATATGGCTATTATAATACTTGCAGATCAATATTTAAAATCCATATAACCAACTGATTTGGTTATAAGGGCGCTGCCAATCCGATCAATGCGCCCAATAAACGGATTCTTTTTGAAATACACATCAACGAGCGCAGTACGGAGCGCAGCGTAGTACGAAGTCGAAGCACGTGGGGGCTATTCATAGCCTCCGGAAACGCGCCGCTTCGTAAAAGCCTACCCCCCACGGGCAGAGCTGCGCTCTGCCCACGTGCTTCGACTTCGCCCTTCGACTCCGGCTTCGCTATGCTCAGCCTGCGCTCAGGGCTGCGCTCAGCATGACGTCAGGGCTGCGCTCAACATGACGTTTGGTTGCACATTTAATGTTTAAGTAACACGCGCGTAACAATTAAGACATATTCCATGCCCATCTTTGGAAAAACTCAAAAATGAGCAAAAGACCGGTCGACCTTGTTGTTATTTCGGATGTGCACCTGGGCACGTACGGCTGCCATGCCGCTGAGCTGAACCGCTACCTGAAAAGCATCAAGCCAGGCATTCTGATCCTGAACGGCGATATCATGGACATGTGGCAGTTTAAAAAATACTACTGGCCCGATTCGCACATGAAGGTGCTCAAAACGATCACATCTCTGCTCTCGAAGGGAACCGTAATTTACTACCTCACGGGCAACCATGACGAAAACCTGCGAAAATTCTCCGATTTCAAGCTGGGCAACTTTCATCTGCGCGACAAACTTCTCATCGAGCTAAACGGGAAAACGGCCTGGTTTTTCCACGGCGACGTGTTTGATGTTACCATGAGGTACTCCAAAACCGTGGCTAAGCTTGGCGGCTTCGGTTACGACCTGCTCATTCTGCTGAACCGACTTGTTAACTTTATCTCCTGCAAGCTCGGCCGGGGCAAGATGTCATTTTCAAAAAGCATAAAGGATGGCGTAAAGTCGGCGGTCAAATTCATCGACGACTTCGAGAACACGGCCACCGATCTGGCCATCGACAACGGCTATGAGTACGTGGTTTGCGGACATATCCACCGCCCGGTTATAAAACGGAGTGTGAACGGGACGGGCAGCGTTACCTATCTGAATTCCGGCGACTGGGTCGAAAACCTGACCTCCCTCGAATACCACAACGATGAGTGGGTTTTGTACCGTTACGACGAAAAACATCTTCCCATAGATTCTGAACCTGAGCCAGAGCCGGAGATTCAAAACGGCAGTTATTTCGAGATGAACCATGAAATTTTTGAACACATAATTTCAAATCATCCATGAAGATACTCTACGCCGTACAGGGTACCGGTAACGGCCACGCCAGCCGGGCATCAGAATTCATCCCCCTGTTCAGGCAGCATGGTTCTGTGGATGTACTTGTGAGCGGCAACAGCGTGGATGTCGATATGGGCCAGCCGGTCAGTTACCACCTCTGCGGAATCAGTTACTCTTTTGGCAGGAAGGGTGGTATCGACATACCGAAAACGCTTCAGAAGCTGTCGCTTATGCGTTTTTACAGGGAAGTGCGCGATTTCCCGATCCAGCGGTACGATCTGGTGATCAACGATTTTGAGCCTGTTACGGCTTGGGCCGCAAAAAAGGCGGGCGTACCCTGCGTTGCACTCAGCCATCAGGCCTCATTCCTGTCGGAAAACACCCCCCGCCCTGCGCTGCGCAACCCGGCTGCCGAGGCGGTTATTCGATACTTCGCACCGGCGCAGAGTGCGGTCGGCGTTCACTTCAGCCGGTACGACAGTTTTATCCATACGCCGCTGATCCGCACCGCGGTTCGGAACCTGAATCCTGTAAACCGGGGCCACGTCACCGTTTATCTGCCGGCGTACGACGACCAGTGGCTGCTCAGGTTTTTCCAGGCTGTTCCGGGGGTGAAATGGCATGTATTTTCCAAATCCTGCCGTTCGGCCTACACTGCCGGTAATGTGGATGTGATGCCCGTGAGCGGCGATGGCTATCTGAAAAGCCTGGAGTCGTGCCATGGATTAATGTGCGGGGCCGGTTTTGAGGCACCCGCTGAAGGCTTGTATCTGGGCAAAAAGCTGATGGTGATTCCCATGAAGAATCAGTACGAACAGAAATGCAATGCCGCCGCCCTCAGCGAAATGGGTGTGAAAGTCGTGAACACCATCAGAAACGACTTCCCGATCCGGATCAGTAACTGGCTCGACCAGCCTGGAACCATAAAACCGGATTACGCAGATAACAAATGGGATCTGGTGGATCAGGTGCTTGCACTTGCCGAAACATCAGCCGTTCCCGTGCCCGTGCCGGGCCGGCCAGTTGTCACGGTCTCTTAACTGACATTTGATCCGGATTCTTAACTGCCAGCAATAAAATAGACCTGCGTAAAACGTTTAAAAATGACCATAAATATCATTTTTCAATAATCTTCAAAAAACTCCAACCTTTTCCGGGAAGTAACGCAACAAAAGTTTTTCCCATCCGTCTATATAAGAACACACACTGGTTTGGTACACCATAAACGTACCTGGTTTAGTTAGTGTCATCAAGAGAAAAAAGTATTCCCGGCCGGACAGAAAACCCGGCCGGGTTTTTTTATGCGGTCTCAACTGAATTTTCAAACGTCATCCCCCGTCATCCCGAGCGCAAGCCGGCGCAGCCGGCTGTAGTCGAGGGACACCCACGTCATCCCGAGCCCCTGATTTCGCCCCTGTTGGGGCTACACCATTTGAGAGGTGACACCGTTGGTGCTGTTAGCATGCTTTGAATTAGGGAACAAGTGAACAATAGAACATTTGAACGGCGAAGTGATTTGGGAGGATGTTGCCGGCAGCCCCTGATTTTGCCCAATGCGGGCAACACTATTCCGGAGGTGACATAGCTGCACCCGGTAGAAATGATATAAATCGGTAAATCGCTACGTCGTTGAATCTTATGAATCGATAAATCAAAAACGGGCCGGCTGTAGTCGAGGGACACCCCCCGTCATCCCGAGCGCAAGCTGGCGCAGCCGGCTGTAGTCGAGGGACGAGTGAATGGGAGGCTTTCAAAAGCCTCCCACTGCATTATTTAACCTGGGCCCCTCGACTTCGCCGCGGCTGTGCCGCAACTGCGCTCGGGGTGACGTTAAATCTGTTCCCTGATTCACAAACACCCCTTCAACCTTTGCTACCTCACTTTATCGGCCTCATATATATAGGATACGATCACATTAAACCGTACCGGCCCCTCATCAAGCTCAACGGGCCTGAAAATATACTCAACAGCATTTTCAAGGCTTTGAAGGATGTAGGGCAGATCGAGCTCGTGCAGGCTGCTGGCGGTCCATTTCGGAATTTCGCCGTTTACGGCTGTCGACGACCGGCTCTCGGGCTCGTTCTCATTTCTGCGGATGTTCGCCAGTTCGGCATACTCAACCCGGCCGTCGGGGGCAATAATCATCGATACTTCAACGATGAGAACCCTGCCGGCGATCGGCTTTTTCTCGGGATAGACCGGTAACGGACGTCCGGTCAGTTCGGGCTGAAAACCCATGGCCATGAACTCGGGCACCGTATAGATGATCCGGTCGAAAGCGGTTTCGAGCTTCAGCACCTCATCCTGATAAAAACGGTAGGCAAGCCAGGGATGCTCTTCCATATGGCGGTTGTAGCGTTCCAGAATGTCCTGCTGCGGTTCGTCGCCAATCCTGACCATAACATGATGCGCTTCATCATAAAAGAACGGTCTTTCAGTTCCAGTTTCTGTTGCTGGACGCGAAGATCCGCAGGCAGCCATAATTGCCAGAACAGCCAGCAGCGCAAAGCGGAATCCTCCCGGTGATTTTATAAAAACAGCCATGAAAGCTTTTACCCGCAATCCGGCTTTCCGTTCCTTCGGTCAGGGGAAACATCCGTTTCCGGCCCGGTTTCGAAAACATTTTAGAAAGAAACTTTGACCACTGTTTCTTCAGGCTTATTTTCCGACTGCTAATTCTAAACTATACGCCTGTAATTTAAAACTAAACACCTGCAAATCATCTGAGACTACCATGGAAATCACACTAAAAAGGGTAAATAACGACCATCATTTCAGGGCTGAAAACGAATCTGGAAATACCATCGACATGGACGGCACACCCGAAATCGGCGGCGTAAATGCCGGTATGCGTCCAATGCAGACACTGCTCTCTTCACTCGGCGGATGCAGCTCCATCGATGTGATCTCTATTCTGCACAAACAGAAGCTGAACCCCACTTCCTACAGCATGAAGATGACTGCCAAAAGGGAAGAGGAAGGCGACTCCAAAATTTTCACCGACATCCACCTGCATTTTATCATAGGTGGCGATCTGGACGAAAACAAAGTGGCCCGTGCAATAGAATTGTCACTCAACAAATACTGCTCCGTTGCCCGCATAATCGACAAAACAGCCACCATCACCAGCTCTTACGAGATCACTAAGTGATGTGAACATACCCGGGACTGCAGATAAACACATGAAAAAAAAGTTCGAGACCAACGCCATCCGCAGTCAGGTTGCACGCTCGCAGCACCGCGAGCATTCGGTGCCCATTTTTGCCACCTCCAGCTTTGTTTTCGACGATGCTGAGCAAGCGCGGATGCTCTTCGCCGACGAGGCCGAGGGGAATATCTACTCCCGTTTTTCCAATCCGAACAACGATGAGTTCATCCGCAAGCTCTGCCTGCTGGAAAACACCGAAGACGGCATCGCCACTGCCAGCGGCATGGCCGCGATGTTCATCAGCATGGCGGCATTCCTCAGCGCCGGTGACCATATTGTTGCATCACGGTCGGTATTCGGATCAACGCACCAGGTCATCACCCGGCTGTTCCCCCGGTGGAATATCTCGCACACCTTTGTCGACCTCGACAAGCCCGATACCTGGGAGGCCGCGATCCGTCCGGAGACCAAAATGCTGTTCCTGGAAACACCGTCGAACCCCGGGCTGGCCATCGCCGATCTCGAAATTGCCGGGAAACTGGCCGCGAAGCACGGTATCCTGCTCAATGTGGACAATTGCTTTGCCACCCCCTACCTGCAGAACCCTGCCGGGTACGGCGCGCACCTGGTTACCCATTCCGCCACCAAGTTCATCGACGGTCAGGGGCGCGTAATCGGCGGTGCCGTACTGGGCAGCGCGGAACTGATCAAAGAAGTCCGTTTCCTGGCCCGCCATTCCGGCCCGGCCATGTCGCCCTTCAACGGATGGATCCTTTCAAAAAGCCTGGAAACGCTCGCCGTGCGAATGGACCGCCACTGCGCGACCGCGCTTGAGCTGGCATCCCGGCTACAGGAGCATGATCAGGTTGAGTGGGTACGTTATCCTTTCCTTGAATCCCATCCGGGCTACCACCTTGCCCGCAGGCAGATGCGGTATGGCGGCGGCCTGTTCACCTTTGAGCTTAACGGCGGTCCCGGGCGTGCAAAACGCTTTCTCGATGCGCTTGAATTGCTTTCGCTAACCGCCAACCTGGGCGACACCCGCACCATCGTTACCCATCCCGCAACAACCACGCATTCGAAACTCACCGATCAGGAACGCGCCGCCGTTGGCATCACCCCGGGGCTGATTCGCGTATCGGCCGGTCTGGAGCACCCGTCCGACATCCTGGCCGACATCCTACAGGCCATCGAAAAATCGGCTGTATCAGGAAGTTAGTATCATGAATAACAACATGAATAACATCATGAACAGTATTACGAACAGTATTACAATATAATATCAAGAACAGTACCACGAACAGTATTCCGAACAATATCACCCGAAATATCATGCGCAATATCCCGCGCAATATCGACCACAGTCTCATGAATAGCATCATATTGAGCTCAGCAGATGATAGCAGCATGAATAAAGCATCATGAAAAAGAAGAGGATTCTCATCAAATACGGCGGAAACGCCATGACCAGCGATGAACTGAAAAAAGAGATCACGGCCATCATTGCGCAGATCAGCAAGGCCGGCGTGGAGGTGGTACTGGTGCACGGCGGAGGGCCGTTCATCAACAGGGCGCTGGAGGCTGCAGGCATCGTATCCGAGTTTTTCGACGGGCAGCGCCATACAACGGCCGAAGCCCTGGTGCATATCGAAAAAGCGCTGAAGGGCGAGGTCAACAGCACGCTCGTCGGGCTGCTGAACCGCACCGGACTCAGGGCCGTAGGGCTCTCCGGTAAAGACGGCTTGATGGTGACGGCCGAAAAACGCTGGCACACCAGGATCGGGGATGGAAATCAGGTTGGAAACGCTGATGAAAACGCGGGTGGAAAAGAGGGCGAAATTGAGGATGACAATAAGGGTGGCAACGGGGATGACAACGGAGGTGTAACTGAAAGCGGAATTGAGGGTGGCAATAAGAGTGGCAACGGGGATGACAACGCGGGTGAAAAAGAGGTCCGGATCGATCTTGGTCAGGTCGGCAACGTTATTTCGGTCGACCCGCTCCTGATCAACCTGATGCTATCAAACGGCTACATCCCGGTTATCGCCTGTATCGCCTCCGATGCGGCCGGCAACGACTATAATATTAACGCCGACATGCTGGCCGGCCATATCGCCGCCGCGCTGATTGTTGATCAATACATCGTGCTTACCGATGTTGATGGGCTTTTCCGAAATTTTCCCGATCCCGGGTCCCTGATCAGGGAAATCGGCCTCTCCGAGCTGCCCAGGCTGTACCGGGATGTGGTCCGCGGCGGGATGATCCCCAAGGTACAGTCGTGCGAGATCGCACTTAAGGGCGGCGTGGGCAGGGCCGTGATGCTGAACGGCACCAAACCGGCACAGATCAGAGAGCTGGTTCTGGAAAATGGTACTCCCGGGACCGTTATCCTGATTAAGTAATTTCGGGGTTACACCATTTGTGCTGTTAACATGCTTCGAATTAGGGAACAGTAGAACATGTGAACAATAGAACGGCGAAGTGATTTGGGAGGATGTTGCCGGTAACCCCTGATTTTCCCAATGCGGGCAACACTATTTGGGAGGTGACATAGCTGCACCCTGTAGAATTGATATAAATCGCTACATCGGTACGTCGTTGAATCTTATGAATCAATAAATCAAAAACGTGCATATCAAACTGCGATTATTCCACCTGAAAGAGGTTGTAAAAAAATAGATGTTATACCCCACAATTCATGTTCTTTGCGATTTGGTCCGTACGCCCAAAAAAAACGACGGGCCGTTTTACCTTGATCCAAATACGATTGCCATATTTTCATGCCATACTTCTTGCTCAAAGGTTCAATTTCATGCGTTCGTAGTCCTGGATGTTTCGGGTTTAAACTCAGGTTAGAAATCGCTTTACCGAATCGGGTAAAAAGTTCTTTTTCATCAGCCTTTAAAGTATTACTCTTGCGCCTTTGAAGCATATCCTGCCAAAAGGCTTCCATATCGGGAACACCCATTCGAATGGTGTACCTGGTCATCTAGTCCAATAATTCGTTTAATTCCTTCATATCAACCGGTCTTGAAGCATTTCCCTTTTTCAGTTGTTCAACCGAACGATCTACCATTGATAAGGTATTTTGCGAAATGTCGTCGGGGTGAACCAACACGCGCGGACTTAATTCAATAGTGCCATCTTTTTTTTCATGAACGCGATAGTACATTGATTTTGCTCCACGAAGTGTAATGCGCTTTTTCGAATCTAAGCGCGCGTCATATTCTTTTGATACCTGTGCCATGTGAAGTTTGGTCTAATTTGTATAGTATCATAATATAAGACTATGTGGGATATCCCACAATTATTTTGATTTCACTAATCAATCTTGCATATCAATTCAAGCGGACGCGGTTGCGCTTTGTTGCTTATATTCGGAATAATCGCCGCGCCGCTTTTGCAAAGCCGTTACTGGTAGCACAGCCCTGAGCGCAAGCCGGCGCAAAGCGACGGCTGAAGTCGATGGGCGCGCAGCATCACGTTTGATATTGCTTCTTTTACCGGCATCATTCTCAAGCGAGCCTGATTATCTCGTTCATAATCCTTACTTTGTGTTGCTTTAATATCGAATACGTATTACCACAGACAGTACATGAGCAAACTGCAATGATCACCTCCGAAACGCATAAGGGCAAGCCATTTTCATCCCTGCATCCGCAGTTCAATGGACTTCTCGACATACCGCTTGTTTCCGCCGGCAAAGTTGCCGAAAGCGATGTGGATGTCATTTTCCTGGCACTCCCTCATGGTGTATCGATGGAATTCGCGGAAAAATGGTCGGGCCACCGTGCCCCAATGATCGACTTTTCGGGCGATTTCCGGCTGAGCACACCGGAAGTCTACTCTCACTGGTACAAAAAGGAGCATACCTACCCAACCGGACTGCAGTCGGCGGTGTATGGCCTGCCGGAAATTCACGCCGATGAGATACGTAATGCGCGTCTTGTTGCCAATCCGGGCTGTTATCCAACGGCATCCATCCTGGCCCTCGCCCCGCTGTTGGCCGATGACCTCATCCTGACCGACACCATCATCATAGATGCCAAATCGGGCCTGACCGGAGCCGGGATCAGCGCCAACGCCACCACCCACTTCTCCAATGTGAATGATAATTTCAAGGCTTATGGGGTGACAAATCATCGTCACACTATCGAGATCGAGGAGCAGTGTGCCGGTCTTTGCGGTCACCATGTAACGGTACAATTCACTCCCCATCTTCTGCCGGTCGACCGTGGCATACTGGCAACGGTGTATGCCCGTCCGCGCAAAGCAACAGATCAGGCTGCTGTTGAGAAACGTTACCGTGATTTTTACCGGGATCAGCCCTTTGTTCGCATCCGCGACGAAAATCCATCGCTGAAAGATGTACGGGGCAGTAATTTCTGCGACATCAGACCCGTTTTCGACCCCCGGACCAACCGCATCATCGTTTTATCGGCCATCGACAATCTTGTGAAGGGCGCGGCGGGCCAGGCGGTCCACAACATGAATATCATGTTCGGATGGCCCCAGGAAACCGGCCTGATGCATGTCCCCCTTCAACCTTAACCATTTCCCATGGATCTCATAAAAAATATTACCAATGTAAGGGGCATCCGCTGCTGGGGTGCCCATTCCGGCATCAAATCGATGCGCCGCGACCTTGCCATTATCTATTCGGAGGTGCCCGCCGCCGCCGCGGCCTGTTTCACGCAGAATACGGTTCAGGCGGAACCCATAAAAATTACCCGGAAGCATCTTGAGAACAACACGGCACAGGTAATTGTGTGCAATGCCGGCAACGCCAATGCCTGCACCGGCGAACAGGGCCGCCTCGGTGCCCTTGCTATGGCCAATACCACGGCGGAGTTGCTGGGCATTGCCCCCGAAGAGGTAATCGTGGCCTCAACGGGGCTGATCGGGGAGAAATTCCCCACCGATGATATTGTAAACGGAATCCACAAAAACATCCCGAAGCTGTCGAAGGATTCCAAAGCAGGCTCCTTTGCGGCCAATGCTATTCTCACCACCGACACATTTGCCAAGGAGGGGTTTGTCGAGTTCGAGTTCGATGGTGTGAAGGTAAATCTGGCCGGCATCGCCAAAGGTTCGGGGATGATCCATCCGAACATGGCCACCATGCTGGCGTTTATTGTTACCGATTTCAACATCAAAAAAGCCCTGCTTCAGGACATTCTCACCTACTGTGTCGACCGCACATTCAACATGATCACGGTAGACGGCGACACATCCACCAACGATATGGTGGCGATCATGGCGAACGGGCTGGCCGGGAACCGGGAGATTGAAAGCACCGACGACCCCGGCTACGAGCTTTTCCGAAACAAGCTGATGCAGCTCATGAAACACCTCGCCCAGCTGATCGTCTCCGACGGTGAGGGCGCGTCGAAGTTCATCGAATACTCGGTGACAAAAGCCAAAACCAGCGAGGAAGCCCGGAAACTTGTGAGGGCCATATCCACCTCAACACTCGTAAAAACAGCGATGTTCGGCCGCGATCCCAACTGGGGTCGGATCATTTCGGCATGCGGCAATGCCGGCATCCCATTCGATTACACCAAAGCCGATCTCTTCCTGGGCGATGTTGATGAAATGGTTCAGGTACTCGAGAAGGGCACACCCCTCGAATTCGACCGGAACACCATCAAAAGGCTGCTCAGGGAATCGAACATCCGCGTACGCCTCGACCTGAATACCGGTACCGAAGAAAGCACCGGCTGGGGCAGCGACCTGACCACCGACTATGTGATGTTCAATTCGGTGTATACGACGTGACCCCCTCGTCATGGTGAGCGTAGCCGAACCACGTCATGGTGAGCGCAAGCCGGCGCAAAGCGACGGCTGTAGTCGAACCAGTGTGCAGTGCTGCGCACTGCACATGGGCATGCTTTCAGTGTAGTACTCAGGTACATAATCCCCATCCCCCGGGAGGCTGTTTAAACAGCCTCCAGATCCTTCGACTTCGTCCATCGCTCCACTGCGTTACGCTCAGGACTGCGCTCTGGATGACGGAGTGGATGACGGGGGGGACAAATTACAACGTTATACTAAAGACGTAGCCGAGCAGCAGGTACATCACCAGGGTGATCAGAACCACCATCACCAGGTTGAGGGCGAAACCGGCTTTTGCCATTTGCGGGATGCTCACCAGTCCGCTGCCGTATACGATGGCGTTGGGCGGGGTGGCAACCGGCAGCATGAAGGCACAGCTTGCACCGATGGCCGCTGGAATAACGAGAATCAGCGGGTCCTGGCCCATCGCGATGGCCACGGATGCCAGAATGGGCAGGAATGCCGCCGCCGTTGCTGTGTTGCTGGTAATTTCGGTCAGGAAGATGATCACCAGCAGCGAGGTCACGATCAGGATGATTACCGGCCAGCCACTGAGCGCCGACAGCGACGCGCCAATCCATTCGGCCAGTCCCGTATCGGTGATGGCCGCGGCAAGGCTCAGCCCCCCGCCGAACAGGATCAGTACTTCCCACGGAAGCCGTTTGGCATCTTCCCATTTCAGCACAAACTCGCCCTTTTTGAAATTCACCGGCAGCAGGAACATCACGATCGCCCCGAATATGGCAATCCCCGTATCCGAAATATTGGGGATGTACGGCTCAAGCAATGGCCTGGTGATCCACATAAGTGCCGTGGCGCTGAATACGATCGCAACCATCAGTTCGGCACGGGTTATCGAACCCGCTTTTTTCAGCTGCTGATTGATGAGTTCTCTTCCCCCGGGTAACTCTTTCAGGTTAATGGGATAGATGATTTTGACCAGCAGGATGTACACCACCGGAAGGCTGATCGCCACAAGCGGAACGCCTATGAGCATCCACTGCGAGAAGCCGATCTCGACCCCGTACGTTTCCAGCATATACCCGGCCATAAGCGCGTTCGGCGGTGTACCGATAAGGGTGCCGATCCCCCCGATATTACACGCATAGGCAATGCAGAGCACCATGATCAGCCCGAAGTTGGTCTGCAGATCGCCCGACGACACATCATCGGGATGTTCAACCAGCTTGATGATCGACAGCGCGATGGGCAGCATCATCATGGCGGTAGCCGTATTGCTTACCCACATGCTCAGAAAAGCCGCCGAAAGCATGAATCCGATCACGATCGATCCCGGCTTTACCCCCACCAGCTTCACAACATTCAGGGCAATGCGCTTGTGAAGGTTCGACCGCTCCATGGCCAGGGCGATGATGAATCCGCCCATGAACAGGTAAATCAGCGGATTGGCAAACGGTGTGGTGGCTTCCCTCACCGTTCCCACTTCCAATATCGGGAACAGGGCAATGGGCAACAGGGCCGTGGCAGGTATGGGGATGGCCTCGCTCACCCACCAGATTGCCATGAAAATGCCCACTGCAGCCACCATCCAGGCAGCCTCGGTGAGCCCCTCAGGCACTGGCATCATCAGCATGATCAGAAATACGACAGGTCCTGCAAACAGGCCAATACGGTTCCGGAGGTTGTAATCAGAAGTATCCATAGAACAACACCTTTCTGCAATATAGCACAGGTAACAGAGTTAAATCAGGCCCGAACGTAAATTCCCGCTCTCCCGCACGGCTCTCTGACTATTACTGCCCTTTGACAGAAAACCTGCCGGCCGTTCCCGGCCCCGACACGTCAATAATTTCAAAAATGAATCGACAAAAAAAATACCGCGCACCCGTTTGTGATGCCGGTTTTTCAAGTGATTTCAAACAACAACAGGCTGATTATCCATGGCCGATTGCCGGTCGCCGTTTTCCGCGATTGTCTGCTTAACCGGATTGTGTCATGGCAGCCAGATTCAATAGTTTAATTTCTAATAAAGATATGAGATTTTAGTCAGGATTCAAGTAAAATCCGCCTGAATTCGTACCCGCCACCCCGCTTTCAAATACTGTCCAGCCCATACCCGATACCCCGCTTTCACAACAGCAATTCATTCCCGGGCAAATAGTATGCTTCTGGTAACGGGAAATGATGCTGGCCCGCATCCCGGTGCTGTTTTTTCGTGTCAGGTTATGCTGGCCCGGATCCGGTAACCCTGTTTGATAGCCCGGTTAGTGTGGCAGAATTCATGCATCCAGCCGGCCAAGTTTGCCGTCGAGCGTACTCATTTCGACCATTCTTGTTGAGCCTGCACCGCAGCCGAGAATCGACCGGATAGCCTCTTCCACAGGTACATCCACCAGGAATACGTTTTCCTGCTTCAGGTGGTATATATTTCCGGAGGTCGGGTTCGGGGCTGTAGGAACAAACACCGTAAAACTGCCGTCGGGATGTTCATCCGTAATCAGGGCCGTCATCAGCGTAGGTGTGGCGAAGATGCGCACCAGGGCCACTTTGGAGAATGGCTGGGTTTTTCGACCCAGAAATATATTTATCGTTTCCTTGATGAGGTTATAACCCGGGGCGTACCTCATAATATTATCTTCAAATGTTTGGTGGGTATTGAGCCCCCAACGGGTTTTTATGATCACTCCGATCAGAAAACAGACCATAAGGATCACTACAATGGCCATGACGCCTGCAACCCATTCATTCATGGGGCCTGTCTTCATAATAACCTTGGTAACTGGTGATATCATTTCCAGAATGAACAGGAATATCCATTTGAATACCAGGAACAGGATTACAGTGGGCAGTACGACCAGAAATCCCCCCATCAGTGTTGTGTAATAGATATTGCGGGCTTTTTTTACTTGGGTATTGATCATGATTGTGCTATTTAAGTTGACTGGCCGCACCAATATACTATCTTTACATATTGATACGATAATCTGTTCGCGTACATAAACGGCTGGCATAAAAAATAGTTATCCGATAATGGAAAAAACAAACGACCCAAAGCTGACATCTTTTATTCCGGTGAACCCGGAAAGCCATTTCCCCATTCAGAACCTGCCATACGGGGCATTTGTGCCTGCAGACGGTTCCGGTGAGCCCCATCTGTGCGTGGCTATCGGTGATTTTGTACTCGATCTGCACGCCCTCCCCAGGGAAGAGTATTTCCAGACAGGCAGTTTTAACAGCATGAACTTTTTTTTACGCCCGACTCTTAATGAATTCATGGGGATGGGCAGGAAAGCCTGGGCCGAAGCACGGACCGCCATCAGCCGGCTTCTCCGCTACGACAATCCAAACCTGCGCGACAATCATGCACTCCGCGAAAAGGTTCTCATCCCCATGGATAACGTGCGGATGGTGATGCCGGTCGACATTGGTGACTATACCGATTTTTACTCCTCCCGCGAACACGCCACCAACGTGGGTACCATGTTCCGCGGCAAAGAGCAGGCCCTGCACCCGAACTGGCTACATATGCCGGTAGCCTATCACGGCAGGGCCAGTTCTGTGGTTATATCAGGCACCAATCTGTACCGCCCCTGCGGGCAGATGACCGATGCCGAAACCGGGCTCACTGTTTTCGGCCCAAGCCGGATGCTCGATTTTGAGCTTGAAATGGGATTTTTCACCGGGCGAGGTAATACTCTCGGCCGGCCCATTCCTGTCGATAAGGCCGGCGATCATATATTCGGGCTTGCCCTGGTAAACGACTGGAGCGCCAGAGACATCCAGAAATGGGAATATGTGCCACTCGGCCCTTTCAATTCGAAAAACTTCGGCACATCGGTCTCTCCATGGATCGTAACACTCGACGCACTTGAGCCCTTTCGTACTCACGGACCTGAACAGAGCGATCCGGTACCCCTGCCCTACCTTCAAACCGCTCCATCCCGGCCCCACACATTTGATATCCGGCTGGATGTAAATCTGAAGGGTGCCGGTTTTTTGTCACCCGAGCGGATTTGCCGGTCCAATTTCAAATATCTGTACTGGAACATGTACCAGCAGCTGGCGCATCATACCGTAACCGGCTGTAATATCCGTCCGGGCGACCTGCTGGCATCGGGCACCATCAGCGGCCCCGGCGAAACGTCATCCGGTTCCATGCTGGAGCTGGGTCACGGCGGCAGCAAACCGCTCAGCTTCCCCAACGGCGAACAACGCACTTTCCTCGAAGACGGCGACGAAGTGATCATGACCGGATGGTGCCAGGGCGACGGCTACCGCGTAGGTTTCGGCGAAGTGCGCGGCAAAATCCTCCCGGTAATCTGACCCGTCATGCTGAGAGCAGTGAAGAGCGAAGCGATGAATGAAGTCGAAGCACGTGGGGGCTGAGCTGAGCGCAGCGCAGCTAAAAATACGTCATGCTGAGCGCAGTGAAGAGCGAAGCGATGAATGAAGTCGAAGCACGTGGGGGCTTTTTAAAAAGCCCCCAAGCCGTAAAATCACGCAAATAGCACGCAAACGAGGCTTTTTTTTCAAATGAGCAGTGCGCAGCACTGCTCACATGCTTCGACTTCAGCCGTCGCTGCGCGACGGCTTGCGCTCAGCATGACGGGAGGGGCATCACCCGAATATCTTTCTCCAGAACGCTCTGCCAATAAAGCGTACTTTTTCGGCCGGCGGAAACCGTTTCAGGTTCGTATGCACAACGCCTTTGGTGAAACGTGTGCGTTTGCTGTAGTCGATGCGTACATCCACAACCACGGGACGGCCGGTGGCTGCCATGGCAAGCGCCTCCGTTATGGTGGGTTCGATGTCGCTGTTGGTGTTCATGGGAAAAAAGGCCGCCCCGGTTGCCAGGGCGATTCCCTCCGGCCTGAAATCGCCCAGCACTGTGCAGGTTTTGCGGTTGTAGGGAATCTCCTGCCCCTGCGAAATCTGCGAAAGCTCACCGTCGTGAAACACGAAAATCACAACGCCGAGCTGGTTCATTGTGGCTGTAATCAGTTCGTTACCCGTCATCATAAATGCGCCGTCGCCCGCAATGCCCGCAACCTGTTTGCCGGGATTTGCCAGTTTGGCCCCGATCGCAGCCGGCACACAGTACCCCATGCAGTTGAAATCGGTCGGGCAGATCAGGTGCTTCGACCTGTGCACCGGAAACAGCTCGGCTGCCAGGAAAGTGTGGTTGCCGTCGTCGAGTGCCATAATCGCGTCATCAGCCAGCTGCTTCCTGAGCTCACGGAAAAACAGCGCCGGGTTCACCCGTCCATCAACCGAAGCCTCCACCCACTCCCGGAAATAGCCCTCCTTTGCCTGGCGGATAACTTCCCGGACGCCTCCAGGCTGATCCAATGAAAGGTCTGTTTCCTTCAATAAAGGGTCTGTCTTTACCTTCAAAGAGGGGTCCGTCTTCACCAGCTCTGAAGGTTTCGTAATCGACTGTTCTGAAGGGGCCCTCTTCGGCTGCTCAGAAGGGTCCGTCTTCACCAGCAATCCTTTTTTCAGTGCCCTCAGCGCCAGCCCGGCGTCGGCGGTTATGGCTGTTGTCGCCGGATAGTTTTTGCTGAATACGTTCGGATCGATGTCGATATGGATGAGGTTCCCCGGCACCGGCATGCCAAAGCTGCCCGTCGGAATCTCGCTGAAACGCGTACCGACTGCCAGCAGTACGTCACAATCGCGGAAGGCCTCATCGGCCGCCGGCACCGAATGCGGCCCGAATCCCATGCCGGTATGCAGGGGATGGTTACCCGGAAATACACTGAGGCCCTGCAGCGTGGTACACACCGGAGCATTCAGCTGTTCAGCAATCGCTATCGCCTCGGGTGTCGCATCCCTGGCACCCCATCCCAGAAACAGGCCGGGCTTCTTCGCGGCACGGAGTATCCGTACGGCTGCATCAATCAGCGCCGGATCGGGATCACTGATCACGCTTTTTGGCGTGTAGACAGGCAGCGTGTCGATCTCACCCCTGAACAGCTGCAGATTTACCGGGATTTCGACAAAAACCGGTCCGGGAACCCCGTTTAAAGCAGTTTGATACGCCTCAAACAGGACCGGAACAATGTCGCGGTGATGCTCCACAAGCCACGCCCCTTTGGTGATGTTCTTCATGAGCGCGATCTGGTCGATATCGTGCAGCTGATACGACATCCCCGTATCGCGGCGGATACCGCCGCTGATGACCAGCATGGGGATGCCGTCGAGAAAGGCTTCGGCGATACCGCTCATGTCATGGGTGGCCCCGGCCGCCGGTACTATCACGAGCGTACCCACATTGTTGCCCGTCCGGCTTACCGCATCCGCCATGAAAGCCCCGCCGCACTCATGGGTTACCAGTACCGGCGTGATCTTGTCCGATCTGTTGAGTTCATCATACATCTCGGTATTGTGCACGCCGGGTATACCAAACGTATGGGTGATACCCAGCTGTTCAAGCGCATAAACGGCAAGCCACGCTCCGGTACGCTTCATATGGTGCTCCTGTGGTTATCTACCGCTAAGGGAAATTTTTAAAGGCGGCCATGACTTTGTCGCGGATCTCAAGATCGTGGATGAGACCCTTTTCCAGATCATATACCCATCCGTGAATTTCGGGCTTCCTGCCTTTTGACCAGGCCTTACGAATGATGGAGGTGTGGCTTACATTAACCGCCTGCTCGATTACATTCAGTTCAACCAGCAGCTTGCAGCGCTGATCCAGGTCATCAATAGCTTTCAGATCCTCGGCGTAATGCCGCACCACATCCCTGATATTCTCCAGCCAGTTGTCGATAAGGCCGTTATACTGATCGCCCAGCGATGCCCGAATCCCCCCGCACCCGTAGTGGCCCACCACCACAACGTGCTTAACCTCAAGTACCTCGACCGAATACTGCAGGGCCGACAGAAAATTGAGATCGGTATGCACCGCCAGGTTGGCCACGTTTCTGTGAACAAAAACTTCACCGGGCTTTGTACCCAGCATCTGGCTGGGCGAAACACGGCTGTCGGAGCAGGCGATGAGGAAAAAATCGGGGTTTTGACCCGCATAGGCCCTTTTGAAAAAATCGGGATCGTTCGTGGTAATTTCCTCTACCCACTTGCGGTTATACTCAAAAAATTTGCGGTATGATTCTTCCATTGTCTTCAGTTGGTTGTCAGTTTGTAATTCAATCGACCAAATATATCCATTTTCCCAACGTCATGCCTAGCCCCGTCATGCTGAGCGCAGCGGAACGGAGTGGAGCGAAGTCGAAGCACATGAGCAGTGCCACGCACTGCTCTGGGGGTGAATGGTGAAAAAGTTCACGGAAGTATTCATAAAGTGGTTCAACTTTTTCTCCCCAAATGAGCAGTGCGCGGCACTGCTCACATACTTCGACTTCACGCAGCTGCGCTGCGTTGCGCTCAGTATGACGGGGGCTCAACGCAGCGAAGCTGCGTTGAGCTCTGCATGACGGGGGGGCAGACGTGCATTACCCGTAAAAAATGGATTTACCGGCGGTACGGCCGGTCAGGATACAGCTGCCGAGGAAGGTGCCTTCGAGCGACCGCTTGCCGTGGATGCCCCCGCCGCCGAAGCCTGCCGCCTCGCCGGTTGCGTACAGGCCCGGCATTACACCTCCGTTGCGGTTCAGCACGCGGCACTTGAGATCGGTCTGTATGCCGCCAAGGCTTTTGCGGCTGAGAATGAACTCCCTTATCGCGATGAGCGGACCGGCATCGGGATCGAGGATTTTCTGGAATTTGCAGGTGCGCATGCGGTCGCCCCGGTACTGCCTCAGATGGGCAATACGCCTGAGCTGGTCGTCATTCATAAAGGAGCTGCCCCGGCCGATCTGGTCGTCGTACGTCTGCAGGCCGTTTTTCAGGGTGTTCAGGTCTACGGCCTCATCCCCGTTCAGCCGGTTCATCTTACTGACAAGTTCGGGCAGTGTGGACGCGGTTATAAAATCCCGGCACTCATCCTGCAGCCTTTTTACAAGGGCTTCATTGCCCAGCAGCAGATTTTTGATCATGCTGAATTTCTTTTTGTCGCGAAAATCGGTCATGTACTCCGACCCGGAGACGGCAAGCTCTTTTTTGGCGATTTTATAATTGAGTACCTGCCAGGAATAACCACCCGGCTGTTTTGATATCCTCTCCACCAGGTACCGCGTATCGTAGGCCGTAATGAGGGGCACCGGACCGATACGCTCACCCCTGGCATTTACCCATAACGCCGATTTGGGCGGTATGAGGCTCAGTCCGTGCATGTGCCGGGCCGGACGCGGATGGTGGATGCCTGCCGCGTAATGCCACTGCCTGTCGAGGTGGGTGAGGTTCCCGCCGGCCGCTTGCACCGCATGGTGAAGGGCACCGTCGGCATATTCGTGCGAGCCGTTCAGGATTACCGGCGGCACATCGCCGAAATCGCTGCTCCAGTGTTTTCTTACCAGTTCAAGATCTCCCCCGCAAATGCCTCCCGATGCGATTACCAGCGACGATCCGCTGGCCCTGAATGGCGTTCCGCCGGCCTCATCCACACCGTAACAGGTCGTATAGCGCCCGGACACCGATTCGATGCCCTGCACGTTATGCCGGAAAAGCATCTTCAGGTTATCCCTGCGTGGATGCCGTTCGAGATGGGCCAGGATGGCCAGGATCAGCCCATGCCCTGTTCCCCAGGTGATATGCCACCGCGGCACGGAATTGCCGGGCACGTACAGCCCGCGTTCAGGCCAGGCCACCATGGGCAGAAAGGTAACCTTCCGCTCCCTGAGCCAGTGGTACACCATCTCTACCGAATTCCGGGTGTAGTATTTAGCCCATTCCAGCGGCCAGCGGTCCTCTTTGGAAAATTCGGCGAACGACATCCAGTCGCTGAACGCGAGATCGGGCGAGTCTTTAATCCCCATCTTCCGCTGTTCCGGCGTGCCTGCCATGCAGATTCCCCCGAACGATTCACGGGCAAGCCCCCCGAGGTGGTCTTCGCCCGCCCGGTCGATGAGCAGCACTCTTTGGCCCAGGTCGAGCAGCTCGATGGCAGTGGCAAGTCCCGCAAGCCCGCCTCCTGCTATGACCACATCACTCTCATGGATCCGGGTTTCGGGCATGCGTTACTCCGTTTTCAGGGCATCCACAGGGTTTGTGTACGCCGCCTTCATGGTCTGGTAACTCACTGTGATGAAAGCTACAAGAATGGTGACGAGCGTGGCGCCCAGCAGTATCCAGATCGTTACTCCGGTGCGGTAGGCAAAATTTTCCAGCCACCAGTTCAGTAAAATCCACGACACCGGCCACGCAATAAGTACGGAAACCAGCACCAGCTTCAGGTACTCGAACGACAGTACATTCACAATGTTGAAGACCGATGCCCCCATCACTTTCCTGATGCCGATATCCTTTTTGCGCATCTGCGTTGTGTAGGATGCCAGCCCGAGGAGCCCCAGACAGGCCACAAATACGCAGAACAGGGCGAAAAGGCCCGCTATCCTGCCCATCATCTCTTCAGCTTCATACAGGGCCGCCAGCTCCTCGTCGAGCATAAAGTACTCAACGGGCCGGGTCGGGTCGAACCGGGTCCAGACCTGCGCGATATGGTCAAGGGCCGCACGCGGGTTCCCCGGAGCAATCCGCACCGAAATAAAGCGTATGTACTGCGGCACCTGTATTTCCTGGTCGGGCATATCGAGTATCATGGGGCTGATCGACTCCTGCAGGCCGGTGTAGTTGAAATCCTCAAATACGCCGATTACAAGCTGTTCATCCGAATACTTCCGGAATGCCCTGCCTATGGCGTTTTCCGGTGTCCAGCCCATCTGCTCCATCAGGGTC
>JAIVHB010000156.1 GCA_020201275.1 Rhodothermaceae bacterium
TAATTTGAACAATGTAATTTACATTGTTATGTGTTACGACTTTTACATCACCCGGACTCAACTTACGAACGGCCGAATCTACAGGATTCTCAAAACTACTGCTCCAGGTAGCTGGCGGCGCGTTACCACCATTTCGCCGAGAACCTGGTTCTTGAGAATACAAATTCATAAGGCTTGAGAAATCCTCGCCTTTCTCAAGCCTATCTGCTATTTGAAGAACTTTTGACTCAATTGTCTCTTCGCCATAATCTGAAGTATCATCATCGGATAGTACAATTTGTCTGTACATGACTTCATATTTCATTTTTTCGTACGACGCTCGCAAATATTCATCTGTAAGGTATTTCCCCAAAAAACTATGCTCATACCATGCTGCTCCTAATTCCTCATTGATATATCTCTGCATAGGACGCATTATTTCCTGGTTTTCATGGAGTTTCCGTTCAAAGAAATCAAACCTTTTATACTGGTTACCGACTAGTTCTTTCATTATTTCCGTGTACCCATATAAAGCATCATCATAGCGAAAATGAACTCCCTGCCTTCTGGCATATTCATCAAGATCTTGAAAGGTTAGCGTATAAGAGTCTCCGATAGTGTAAATAACATTTGAGTCCACCACTAAATCTTTGTCAGTGGTACCAGTACCCCCGCAACCTATTAATGCGAAAAAACCAGATAAGAAAATGAATGCAATATATTTAGGAATAAGCTTATACATATAAATCATTTTAAGGCAATGAACTATTTATTCAAGATTCACAAAACTTTTAGAAAAGCCCTGACAGTAATTCTGCCAGGGCTTTTAAAATTAAAATAAATAAAACATCCAGTTAGCCCGGAATGTTATTTGATGAGTGTCATCGAGCGTGATTGTACTTCTTCACCTACAGTAAGACGGTAAATATATACACCACTACCAAGGCTGCTTGCATCGAAATTAACCACGCTTTGACCCGCAGCATACTGCTCACTATTAATAAGAGTTGCCACTTCACGTCCCAACATATCAAATACTTTCAGCGTAATTTCCTGAGATTTAGGCAGGTTAAAGCTGATACTTGTAGTTGGGTTGAATGGGTTCGGGTAATTTTGAGATAATTCAAAACTTGTTGGTGTATTAGGCTGGATCGATGGATTGTCAATTGATGTGCCCGTAAATACAGGATTTCTACCTTCGTTGAGTGCGTTATCCAACTCGGCGTGTAAATCATCCTTATTTGCATTAAACAATGCTTTACTTTCTGGGAACCAATTCAAATCGCCAAGTGGCAAGTTTCCAAGCCCTGCAGTAAGATATTCACTGTTGTTATACGCCAGGTTAGCAGGAATTGGCCAGTCTGGATACGGCAAAAGTCCATCATCTCCGCCTCTTGAAGTTTCATTACCGGGCATTCTCCATTTTGGAAATACAATGGTCCCTTCATTCGCTAAATCGACAATGGAAGGGATTATCTCATCAACCATATCTGTCATCAGACCTTTATGATCAATAAAATCAGGATCACCGCTCATTACCCAGTTACCTTCGTTCATCAGCGGATATCGTTCATTATCGTTGAAGATCTCCTGAGTTCTGGAGTTCATGGTAATCATCTGAGTAACCCAATCGGTTCGGTCTCGTGCTTCCATATTGTTTAATTGAACGACAATATCATCAAGACGATCGTCCCAGAATACCCCATTATTGAATACCAGGATTTTTCTTTCAGCGCCATAGAGAGTCCAATCATCAAATGAATCATTATCTTCCGGCAGATGGGCTACATTGATAATGCCATGAGGCAGGCTATCCTGATCCGTTGAAGAAAGGTTCTTTCCGGGAAAGTATGGTGTTGCGTTGCTGTTAACAAACAAATTGTTGGTTACTGTAAGATTGGTATGATAACCCCAGCCCACCAACACATTGTTAGCTACATTAACAAACGTATTATGGTTGAAGAAAGCCTTATCAACTTTGAAGCTACGGAATTTGTAGAACTGTCCCTGGGCCATGACATGAGTTGAATTTTCAACTATTAATTCACCGGTCGGATTTCTGCTATTGTCATAAATCCCGCCATTCCTTAGTATAGGCTCGCCACTCATATTCAAGAAGTAGCTGTCACGTATGTGCAGTTTTGTTCCTTCATAATCATTGGAATGCACGAATACCCAGTTATTGTGCTCAAAAAGAATATTCTCAAGGGTAACCGTATTTCCGGCTGAAGCTGCAACTATCATATGCCATCCCTGAGCGTTGTTTGTTGCACTGGGACTTGCGATTAGATTTTTGAACGTTATGTCATTACGGAACTGGAAGAACCCACTAGTTGTTGCACTTCCATCCACCGTTGTGCCATGAATATTAGGTGGTTCAAGTTCGCTATCTCTCTGAACCAATCGGGTGTAATCCGGTCCAGCGATAACCAATGGTCGATCTTCAGGTGTTTGTAATGATCTGGTAAACCAGTATATCCCATTAGCTGCAAGTTCATATACCCGGCCTTCAGGCGGATTCGCATCTAACTCAATAGCATCATGAAGAGTATTATTCAGTCCAGATTCTACTGCGTCAATCACCACTACTGTGTCACCCCGGGTTTCGGTAATGAAATCCTCGAATGACTGAGCAATAGCAGGATTTACTCCCGCCATCAACAGCAATGCGACTATAATTGGTAGCATTTTGTTTTTCATAGTATTAGTTGTTTGTTTTATTGTTTGGGAAAGGAATACAAATGATGTGTTTCCTGTCCATTTGTGAAATACTTCAACCGAATCAAAAATCATATCGCAGTCCTAGAATGAAATTCCGTGCTCCATACTGCACACGATTGAGTTGGTTTGTTGGATTTTCCTGAAGCTGACCATCTTCGAAGCGCTGAAAATACCTGTATGTTCTTGTTGGATTGTGTGTGATGTTCACACCACTAAGCGACAGACTCAACCCATCTATTGGCAAGCGTTGTCTAAGAGAGAAATCCCATCCAGACACATTTTCATTAAACCTGTCGTATTCTGATCTATCCCCAACATTGGTAATCACATCTCCCTGGAATCTATATGAAACTCTTCCCGAGAAGCCTTTGTAATCTACGCCAAGAGCGACATTGATAATGTCATCGCCTTGATACAGCAGACGACCTTCTCTTATAGTTTCTTCTTCTACCAGCTCTATGCGAGGCGGGCGTACAGTTAAATCTCTCTCTTCTCTAAAGGTAATCAACTGATAGTCCATTCGAGAGAAGTTGCGAGTATAGTTGGTGTTCAGCACTAAAGTGTTAAACGGTTTTGGCAGGTACCAGAAAATAGTCTGCCAATCTATCTCAAAGCCGTGAACATAGGCATTGTGCGGGTTGTTCATGTACGTCCACACCCGGTAGCTGCTTTCCGGAACCGAGAATCCCATTGCCTCCCACACTTCCGGTCCTGGAAAGCTTACTTCTTCAGGAAGGGCAGCATCCTGGCCACTGGTTGCACCTCTGGTCACATTAGACATCTGCATCCTGAAATCGGGCCGTAAAATGGACCTGGTGTAAGCAGCCCTCACATCCATCCAGTCGGTTATTTCCAAGCGAGCCTGAACGTTCGGGAAGAAATGTCCATAACCCCTTTTGACATTCGTTAATGAATCTGCCATTGCACGGACATGAGGTTCCCTTGCGTCGATATTTACAACGTCGCCCCAGCCACTATGCGTGTTGTAAACAAAATTGGCGTCGTAATCAAAACTGAAGTGCTCATACCGCACACCAGCTATCAATGTGAAACGTCTACCGACATCAAAGGTACCCATGGCGTACCCTGCCGTTACTTGTTCGCGAGCCGTAAAGTCTTCCCGCTGTGAGTTTGTTTCATGGATGGGCCATTGCCCCAACATGGTGCTATAGAAACTATCCAGTATTCTGGAGTCTATGACCAGTTCCATTGGTCTTCTTCCGTTAAAAAAGTACTGGCCTCTCCCATCTGCATACGATTGATGCATAAAATCTCCAAATCTGAGTAGTTTGTTTGGATCTATTCCCCTTTCCTCTGCCCATATTCTGGCACTTTCATAAACAGCGGGTCTATTAAGGCCACTGCCCATTGCATAATCGTGGTCATTTTCCCTGTTTGCAACTGTTACCCTGCCCCCCGTTTTAAACTCGGCTGTAATAGCAGGGGCGATAGTTACTGGAAAAGTAAAATCGAGATTGCCACCAATATTCCTTTGAGAGAAGTCATCATCCAAAAGGCTGTGGGTTCCACCATGACTGGCATTAAGCCAATCAACTTCATTAAATTCGATATCGAAAAATTCGTCAAATGTGATTTCTAGGCGATTTTGATCTGGAAAATCGGAAATCTCTTTGGTAGTACTTGCAAAAAAGGCTTCAGAGAAAATGCCACCGTATTTCAAGTTGGTAACATACTTACTACTTGAATGATGCAAACCATAATTAATGCTGAGGTCTGAAATTTTACTCTCACCTTGAAGGGCGTTGATCAGAAGTTGTCGGTCCCGGTCATCCCGGTTTAATCGAAAACTTCTTCGAGTTATGCCAAGATCTAGTACTTCTCGGTGGTTCACCAGATCTGTATTTGTATTGGCAATGGTATTTTGCAGAGATATTTTTCCGTTGGGCAGCCGGAAGTCAAGGATCACACTTCCTCCATAGTCGCTGGTTATATTAACCTGATCCTCGAAAGTAACATCGTCCACCATAAATACATGTCTTTCGTTAACCTCAGAATGAAAACCAAATCCAGCATCCACTATATCGGCACCTGTATCCCTTCTGTGGGCATTTCCCTGTATAAAGACACCCAAACGTTCATTAAAAAACCTGTCACTTACGCTTGCCCATATCCTGTAATTCTGGCCAGGATACGTATGGTCGAGGGTGTTATAACTACCTTCTACCATCGCGTCGAATTTCAGACCTGAGGGTGCTTCTCTCAATCTCAAGTTCACAGCACCACCGGTTGCGTTAGCCTCCATATCGGGAGTCGAAGCTTTGGTAACATCAATAGCTTCCAGCATGTTAGATGAAATAAAACCCAAATTCGTAGATCTGTCATATTTATCTGTAGATGGCAATTGGATGCCGTTCACACTAACGGTGTTAAATTTGGCCTGCATGCCACGAACTGCGATTTTGTCACCCTGTTGCAAGGATACCCCCGGTAAACGGCTCAATGCAGCTGCGGCGTTTGCATCCGGGAGTTCGCGTATCCTTTCTGCGGACACGACATTCTGGATACTGCGTGATCCCAGCTGTTCGTTAATCGCAGACATTTGGCCCCTGGCCTGTGTTGAAACAACAATCTCTCCACCGATGATACCACTATAATTCAATACTATCTCTACATTGGTTTCCTGGCCAGATTCTACAACAACATCCTTTCGAACCTCATCGTATCCAATATATGTGATAATAAGTGTGTACTGCCCCGGTTGGATATTCCGCAAAGTAAACTGCCCCTCCAAATTTGTGGCAGTACCTATGCTTGTACCTTCAATTATGATGTTGGCACCTATAAGGGTTTCATTGTTGGAGCTGTCTAAGATGGTACCAGTGATTGTCCCGGTACTTTGAGCAATCACATTGCTTGTGGCAAAAAGGGTGAATGCTGCTAAAAAAAGGGTTATTGTGCGCATCATCATAATCTTAATTACACAATGTTCAGGTTATATGCTCTTTGTGATTGACTTAATTCGTCACTTTTCCCACATAACGGTAGCCTGTATTATTCAGAATTTTCATTGTTATGTATATTAATCGGGAAAACTTCATTGTATTAACGACTTTCAATTTTTTACCACTTCCAACATTCAATATTGCATTCGGAACCGTTTTGGAAAACTCGAATTCATCCAATCGAGAATTAAAAGCGCTTCCAATAGGGATTTCAGCATTATGTACATGTTAAATTGATTACTCATCGATTTATTTTGCAAATATATTACTTACTAAATCCTCCAAAATCTTTTGCTCTTTTTGAGCAAATAATTGACTCACTTAATAGTATAATAAAAAAATACCCCCAGAACAATATAAGTGGAAAAATAATGCTTGAATCAATGGGAGTCAAAAATTAATTATAGCTTCAAATTATTATTTATATTGACTTTATATAAATTTTTTCAAACAAAGAATACTCTTTAACGGTATAAAAAAGTTTTGTTCAGAAAATGAAAAACGATCAATCGTAAAGAGCAAAATAATATATATTTGCTCAAATTTGAGCATAGGGTAATCTATTATGAGCGAATGAACTGATGGTCTCAATACCTTGGAGGAACCACCTGAAGCGTTTCTAATATCATGGACATGTGACTTACAAGAGGCTCTCATCGTCACTCTGTGTGATTGTTATGGAAATATCCAGTTCATATATAAAAAGCCACATCTACCGGTCAGCTAAACTCATTACAGCCTAGATTCCCTCTTCTGGAGCAATGTAAAAAGCCTGTGAGTAGAACGTCTCATCTCCCGAGACAAATTCAAAGCGCAATACAGTCTCCTCCGTAAAACCGGAATAGTCGATGCTATTTCCGGTCGCATATTCTTGCCCATTTTTAAACCAAGTGATTTGAATTTTGCTCCCCCACTCGAATTCAGGGGGATTACCGGCTATTGACCCTTCGGTAGGCCGGATAAGCTCAAGTCTTGGATCTAAAATATCCACGATGATCCGACTACTTGCTGAGTCCACCTCTATGCGGTTAATAATAGGCGGGTATTGCGTTCTACTTCCTACAATAGTTTGCCCATTCTGAAGTGCGTGTCTGACGGCCTCTTCGGTAAGCTCCTCGGCCAGCACTATCGTATAATCGGCATTCTGTTTCACATAGGTCTCATGCGTATCGTCGCCTCCATGGGCAAAAATATCATGATCCCGGTAATGGGCCATCAGTATTTTATCGAACAGCTTAACCGCTTCATCTTGCACAAATGATGGCAACTCAATCCCTAGATTGCCTGGGTATCGGATAATATGATCCGCAAAATGAGCTGCTGCCTTTTCAAATGAGTTACCTAAAACATTACTCCATTTTTCAGGCGGCATATAAAGGGGTGGATGCGCATAGTATCCCAAACCATTCTTGGACTCAATGCAATCCAATCTGCTGTTATCTGTCTGATTGCTTTCGGCAAAACCGCAATCATTGAAAAGACTAATTATATGCGGATGTTGGGTGAGTTCATTTGCCCGAATCGCCAGCATACCCCCATCCCCCAGATCCGGATAGAAAGCCGAGGTTTCCATTCCAGAATAATCCCAGATCTGTGAGGGCTGTTCATCAATCCACCGAGTCCAGGGCCAGGTAGTTTCCGTCGTTGGACCAGGATCACTTTCCCCCGGCCGTGTAATGTAGTAAAGATCATGATCGGAAATTGCCAGTATGGAGTAGCCTGCATCCGCATACATGTTAATCAGGTGGTCGGGTTCAACCCGGCCATCACTATTAACGGTGTGGGCGTGGAAATTCGCCATGTACTGATTCACCCTTTCCCAGTCGATGCCGGCATAGGGGTTTTTTATGACTTTGATTGTCCCGGTACTTTGAGCAATCGCATTACTTGTGGCAAAAAAGGTGAATACTACCAGAAAAAGAGTTATTGCGTGTTTTATCATAATCTTGATTACTCAAGGTTCAGGTTTTATACTCTATGTGATTGTCTTAATTCGTCACTTTTCCAACACAACGGTGGCCTGTATTATTCAGAATTTGTATTATTGTGTACATTATTCGGACCGTGCTATTTGATGATGGTCATATATCTCGTACGCACATATCTACCACGGCTGGAACCATTGGTTGGATCCGCTTCCAAGCGATAAAGGTAGACACCCGAGGAAAGATCTCCCATATCTAAAACAGCACTGTGATATCCCCCCTGCATCTCTGAGTCGACCAGAATTCTTAACTCTCTGCCCAGCAAATCATAGACCTTCAGGGTTACATGCGAGCGGACCGGCAGTACGTACTCAATGACGGTTGTGGGGTTGAAGGGATTCGGATAATTCTGACTCAGCACATATGCTGTGGCAACTTCACCTTCATCTTCGATCGATACAGGCGCTTGGATTTTAAATGAACCGTTTGTCCATGGGCCTTCAAAATCTCCCACGACCCTTACCATCCATCGATAGGTCTCTGGGCCATCCAGTTCACGAGGAAACGTGAACCTGGTATCAGTGATTACCGTATCCAAAAGAATATTCTCTTCGCGAAAGTTATCTATCGCCAGCAAAAACTGGTATTTCGTTTCTCCGGTTTGTGAAAAAGCAGCCTGGCTAGTCACCAGAACAATAGTGAACAGAAGCGCACTAAAAATGCATGCATTTTTTGCTCCGCCGGTATTTACTTGAAATAACATTTATCACTCCTACTAATAATTTGGTATGAATAAAAGGATAATGATCATATTCTTTGTTTCATTCTTAAATGCATAATAAGAAATAATTGAGCAATATTACACGTTATATTTGTTCTTTTTTGCTCAAATACAGGCCGGTATGTTACAAAAATTGCTATGAAAGTTCATTAAACATAGAAGTATACACACGAGCTGGATTCATAATATTGCTCACATCCTTTATTTATGATTAATTTTTTGCTCTTATAAGAAGTGATCTAGTTGCAGAAAAATAGCTAAAACTGCGAGTGAAACGAACCGGTTGCAATTTTGAATAACCTGAAATCGACGACTGCCTGATTTCTAGTGTAACAGGCACCAGGCTTACAATTCCTTGGTGTTTATTACCCTCTCCCTGATAAATCGGAGATCCCGAACATCGCCATATTTCTCATTTGTGTCCTATATATCCGGGAACATTAATTAATTCCAGCACACCAGAATGGGTGAAGGCCACCAGCCAAACACTTGATTACAGGGGAAATAACACCGTGGGTTGGGCAATGGCACATCGAATGAACGTGCGAGCCAGAACAAAAGAGGCCGAAAAGGCACATACAGTGTATTCTAAATTCTTAAAAGAACGCACCCTTCCTAATTTATGGACGGTAGTCCCCCCCTTCCAAATTGATGGTAATTTAGGCACCTTGGCAGGTGTTGCCGAAATGTTGATTCAAAGTCATGAAGGTTTCATTGAGTTTCTACCTGCCCTTCCAAAAGCCTGGGAAACTGGGTCGTTTGATGGTTTAGTGGCCCGAGGTAATTTTGAATTAGCCATGAGCTGGAACGAGAGTACTGTTTCTTCTTTAAAAATCATCTCGAAAAGTGGAGGGAAATGCAGTATTAAATATATGGGAATTAAAGGTGCTCAAATAAAAAGATCGTGGTGGTGAAATAATAGCTTATACAATGAAGGGTGATAACATAATTGAATTTAACACCACTAAATCAGGTGAATATTTTATTACATTTTGATAGGCGATACAGCTTAATTCCTCTGCTTGAACAAATAAAACCTGACTACCAATTAGGAATTCTACACTATGGCAGTTAAAATCTGTAACGACTGGATCAATTTTGCAGCCTACTACCCCGACGACGCCTCGGTGGAAAACTAGTAAATACTAAATAAAAAATAATCATGAAGCGAAAACATTTTCTCGGGACAATCGGGGCTGGCTTTTTCAGCACCTTTCTGCTGCCTATGATTGGTAGTAAAAATTCCGCAGATATTTCCAAACGTCCGAATATCCTCTTGTGCATTTCCGATGATCAATCCTGGGAACACGCGTCAGCATATGGTGATACCGTTGTGGAGACACCACATTTTGACAGAATTGCTGAAGAAGGTGTCCTGTTTTCACACGCCTATGCAGCGGCGCCGTCATGTGCACCCTCCAGGGCGGCCATTCTTACAGGACAAGAAATGTGGCGGTTGGAAGAAGGCGGCCTTTTGTTTGGCGCCCTACCGGATAAGTTCCCGGTCTTTCCCAAGCTTTTGGAAGAATCAGGCTATTCAATCGGTTATACCGGCAAAGGATATCAGCCCGCCAATCATGATCTCCAAGATCACTGGAGAGAACCAATCGGGAGAGCGTACAATGATATCCAGCACGAAACCCCAGACCATATTAGCAGCATAGACTACGCTGCAAATTTCGGCGCATTTCTCGAATCCCAGGATGCGGACAAGCCGTTCTTTTTCTGGTATGGCGCTAGAGAACCGCATTTAGCGTATGAGATGGGCGTCGGCAAACGTCACGGTATCAACCCTGATGAAATTGATGTTCCGGCATTTCTGCCTGATATTGACGTGGTGCGTAATGATATGTCAGATTATTACTTCGAAATTCAGTGGCAGGATGCTCAGTTAGGCAAAATGCTTAGTCATCTTGAAAAGAACAATCAGCTTGAGAATACAATAATTGTGGTGACCTCGGATAATGGCATGCCTTTCCCCCGTGCAAAGACTACCCTATGTGATCACGGTGTTCGCATACCGCTGGCGATTCGGTGGGGTAGTGAAGTCCAGGGTGCACGCACTCTCGATGATTTCATTAGTCTGACTGACCTTGCACCCACATTTCTGCAGGCAGCAGGTGTGGATGTTCCGAATCAGATGACCGGAATGAGCATTCTGCCCGTTCTCACCTCAAATTCAACTGGAAAAACAGCTACTGGGCGGTCGCAGATGGTCACTGCCATCGAACGACATGTGTGGGCTCGTCCCAATGGTGAGGGGTACCCTCGCAGAGCCATTCGGACCTATGACTGGTTGTACGTCAGAAACTATGAGCCCGACCGCTGGCCAGCCGGCAACCCCGACTTTGTGGCATCACACCAAGGTGTATACGGAGATATTGACGACTGCCCAACAAAGCAGTACATGATTGAGCACCAAAATGACCCTGAGGTCCGGGAGAAGTTCGCCCTGGCTTTTGAGAAGCTGCCTGCAGAAGAATTATATAATGTGAGTCAGGATCCTTACCAGATCAATAATGTTGCCTCAGATGAAGCAAACCGGGAGATACTGGAAGACCTACGTCAGCAATTAAACGAGTATCTGGAGCAGACCGGCGATCCCCGTGCGGAAGGCAGAGCCCCTTGGGATGAGTACCCTTTTTATTCCGGAGATTACGCAAAGAAATCTATGAAGAATGACTAACTACCAGTATTCCAGGAGAGTTGATTTATCCGGGACGCTAAGTGAAATTTTCAGAAACAGGATTATATAATTTTGTAATGAACAAAGACAAAAAACCTGAACCCAATTGTTGTGTTCCTACTGCACCTGACCGGAAGAACAGTTCTCCCTCTCCGGTATTTGAAAGCAAAAAACAGATGGATTCCTCTTCCCTGGTTTACATTCCGGGCGGTTCTTTTCTGATGGGAACAAATGACAATGACGGATTTCCGCAAGACGGTGAAGGTCCGGTCAGGAATACCGTAGTCGATTCTTTTTATATTTCAAAAATAGCTGTTACCAATCTGCAATTTGAAGAATTCATTCAAGATACCGGCTATGTCACTGAAGCTGAAAAGTTTGGCTGGTCGTATGTTTTCCATTTATTTCTGGATCCGGATGAACGTGAAAAATTTAAGTCCCCATTCGGTACGCCTTGGTGGAAAGCTGTTGAAGGTGCCCGTTGGTGTAATCCAGAAGGCCCGAGAAGTGATCTTTCCGGCCGTGAAACCCACCCTGTTGTACATATATCGTGGAATGATGCTATGGCCTGGTGTCACTGGGCTGGAACCAGACTACCCACAGAAGCAGAGTGGGAAAAAGCAGCACGAGGAGGGCTAAAACAGAAAAAATTTGTTTGGGGTGATGAGTTCATACAGGACGGCCGGCATCATTGTAATATCTGGCATGGAGATTTTCCCAATTTGAATACGGAAGTGAATGGATTCATTGGCACTGCACCGTCTGATTTATTTCCAGCAAACGGATATGGACTTAAAAATATGTCGGGGAATGTTTGGGAATGGTGTGCTGACTGGTTCAGCCCTTTCTATCCCATGTTGCGGGTAAGCGATAATCCTAGTGGACCGGGCAACGGTGAGGCAAGAGTAATTCGAGGTGGCTCATATTTATGCCATCATTCCTACTGTAACCGCTATAGAGTGGCTGCAAGGACAGCGAATACTCCTGACAGTTCAACCGGAAATATGGGTTTTCGAGTAGCATTAAATGCGGATTCTGATAATCATTAGCCGGGTGACTGCCGCAGGTCTCCCCTACTACTAATTCTGTGGTCATGTGAATGATCTTTTCCGGCTCGATGTCATTTTCAATGGTTTTGATGAGTTTTTCAGCGACCTTTTTTAAGTAAAATTAAAAACATAAAAGCATTAATAATGTTAAGAATAATTACCACACTATTCTACGATTTAACTAAAGATCCACATGAAAACTATAATATTGCCGGTCTAAATCCTGACTTAATCGCTACATTAAGTGACCTGCTAGGAAAAGGTGCTGATGAGAAACGAAATTCTTGGAGAAAATTTGTGGATTAATCAGACCAAAATAAACCAACCTTACTAGATTTAAACTTACCTGAACCCATTTATCCAGCATCCGATTATCCTGGTTACGGATAAGGGCGTTAAACTAGTCTCATTAAAGAATGGCTTATCAAGATGACAACTAATTCTCCATTTCATATCATGGCCAAACCTATTGGCGCCGTATGTAATCTGGATTGTGAATATTGCTTCTATCTAGAAAAAGAAAATTTATATCCTGGAACTTCTAATTTTAGCATGAACCGTGAAGTCCAGGAATCTTTCATTCAGCAATACATTAATTCCCAACCAGGGAATATGGTGTACTTTGCTTGGCAAGGTGGTGAACCCACTCTTTTAGGTCTTGATTTTTTTAAACGAGCCATTGAATTACAGCAGCGCCATGCGAATGGTAAAATTATCGAAAATTCGATCCAGACTAATGGAGTTGTTATTAATGATGATTGGGCTTCTTTTTTTAAAGAACACAATATATTAATAGGTATTTCTATAGATGGTCCAGAGAAATTTCACGATAAATATCGTGTAACCAAAGGTAAAAAGGGAAGTTTTAATAAAGTGATGCGTGGGCTAAGCTATTTACAGAAACACGAGGTTCCTTTTAATACACTTACAGTAGTTCAAAATCATAACTCACAATTCCCACTCGATATTTACCATTTTCTAAAAGAAATTGGCAGCAATTTCATGCAATTCATTCCAATTGTGGAACGAATTGGTAACTCGAAATCACCGGATGGTTTGCAACTTCTCTCCCCCGATTCACCCCAACAGGCAGAAGTTTCGAAATGGTCTGTGAATGCCGAACAATATGGAACTTTTCTATGCGAAATATTTAATGAATGGGTTCGACAAGATGTTGGCTCCTACTTTATACAGTTATTTGATGTGGCTTTAGAAGCTTGGCTTGGCCTCTCCCCTAGCCTTTGTGTGTTTAACGAAACCTGTGGAAATGCATTAGCTATTGAACATAATGGTGACCTGTATTCCTGCGACCACTATGTATATCCTGAAAATAAGCTAGGTAATATACTTGAGCAAACCATGCAAAAATTGGTTGATAGTGATCAACAACGCACTTTTGGAACCAACAAAAAAACCACTCTCCCTAATTATTGTAAGAAATGCGAGGTTCGCTTTGCCTGCAATGGTGAGTGTCCAAAACATCGATTTATAAAAACACCTGATGGTGAAGATGGCCTTAATTATTTATGTGCTGGTTATAAAAAATTCTTCAACCATATTGATCCATACATGCGGTTTATGGCCAATGAATTGAAAAATCGAAGAGCACCATCAAATGTAATGAAGTGGGTAAATGAAATTTCTCACTAATGATTTATCGATAAAAGATATGAAAAATGTAACTATTGCAATGATTCTAAACGTGTTCACCAATAACCTGAATAGAATAATAAATACTCTAGAAATTAAAGGCTTTCTACATAAGAGAAGGGGCTTCCCCGGTTCAGAACAAACAAAACCTGACTACTCAATTGTAGGCTTCCCCAAAAAATGGACCAGTTTTTAGGGAGGAGTTCAAAGAATTAGCTTAGCTTCCTATTTGTCACTAATAGTTCTACCTAAGAAGAGGTTTGTACTTTAGTAATAAATCTTGTTTATTTACGATATTCTTATACATATAGGAATAACATGAAGAAAACTTAAAGATGAAACTGGGATATCATGAATAGTATGCGTGATATGCTAATGTTACCAACAATTAATTCCCATAGTATGAAATACTCTTTATTAATATTTCTAATTGTAATATTTGGGTGTAGTTCAAATTTAAAATCAGAGAAGGAATTTAAGTTAAAAGATTTCATAGAACTCAGTGAGGTAGAGAAAATAGTTATTCATAATACAAAAGGGGAACATGAAGTATCAATAAACCAATTTTCAGAGTTGTTGGATAAGGTCGGAGAATTGAAATGGCTAAGAAATGAATCGGATCAAGTTGGGGATAATGCTATTGTCTTGACAATTAAAGGAAAGGAGTATTATATCTACGGACAAACTAATGGTCATAAATTTGAAGTTCATAGTAGTATTGTGGTTAAGAATACTGAAGAAATCGCAGACATGTATTGGTTGTATTTTGAATCAGACAAGTTAGACGTTAATAATTACTAAGCCTCTGTTGGTAACAACCGTTAAAAACCATACGGGTTCCTTACTTCGTAATATCACTTAAGTTTAGAAAATCATCCCTATCTTCGTAAAACAAGTTTTAGTTAATTATTCAAATAGAGTTTAGTTTGCACAGATAAATTGCTAAACTGAATATTTTATTAATTGATGCTATCGAAAACAGTCTAATATCCAAATCTAGCAGTTACCGGAAAATGATCAGAAGGATAATTTTCATTGAAATGAGTATGTAATATTCCAGACTCCAGAACTCTCAATTGAGAGGAAAATATATAATCAATTCGCTCACCATTCGTGAGCCCAGGATATCTAGAGACCCCCCCGTTCACGGTACCATCAATATCAGGATTGTTTGGATGGAGTACTCTATACGTATCTGTTAATGGATTGATCTTGTGTTCTGTTATGGTAACATATGCAGCACTGTTTTCAACAGTATTAAAATCACCCATAGCTATAACTGGCAACCCTTTAGAAAGTTTAAGTATTTTATCCATAAGGATTTGAGCTGATTTATGCCGCTCTACTTTTTGTTCTCTATGCGAATAAAAATGAGTTGATAGTACAAAGATCGATTTATTAGTTTTATTATCTTTAAGAATTATCCAGCTAGCATAGCGTGAGTTATCGTTATTATGGAAATCAGTGCCGGGAACATCAGGAGTAGGACTAAATGTAAATCTCCCTCTATCAATTTCGGTAAAGCGGTTATTTTTATACCCTATACTGTTTCCAAAATAGGAATTGTTCCATGGGGTAACAAGAGTATAGGTTTCTTCCAAATCACTTTCTAATTGATCTTTTTGAATTTTCATAACTTCTTGTAAACCTATTATATCAGCATCCACTTGGTTAATAGTTTTGACAACCAAATCTCTTCTTCCTGTCTCCCAGTTTTTTGGTTGAGCAGTTGCATATAAAATATTAAAACTCATGACATTAATATCTTGCCCCAAAAGCAAAGAAGGAGAAAGCTAATCGCACTGTATTCCAATAATTTTTACACAAAGAAAGGCTACTTTTTTACGCTGATTTAGGTGTTCGAATTGTGCCTGGCAAGCAGATCATCTTCAATATTCACCATCATTTTATCTTTCAACGGATAGAAATACATGATCAACCCGCCGATCAGCCCGAATGCAGCCGGGTACAGGCTCATGAGTAATCTGATACCGTTCAGCGCAAGATCGGATTGTACGGCAAGCGGTACAAATCCATAGAAATCAAGTATCCACCCTACGAAGGCACCTCCAAGGGTAAGGCCCAGTTTCAGGGCAAACAGGGATGCAGCCATAATAAGTGCGGTTGCCCTGCGTCCGAACTTCCACTCGCCGAAATCGGCCGCATCGGTATAGATAGCCCACTGGAGCACCGATACAGAACCGAAGAAGAAGGATACCAGCACGTTCAGGGTATACATCAGCAGCACATTGTCGGGTTGCAGGAAAAAGAAGAAACACGAAAAAAAGGCACTGGTTGCGAGAAAACCCGCATATATGTTTTTCTTATCGAGAAAGCGGGTGAAAATTTTTGTAAGTACCGCTCCGATCAGGGTTGAAATAGTGCCAACCGTTATGAATGAAGAGGCAAATATTTCATACGACAGATTAATGGTATATCCCAGCAGTATGAGCTGTTGGTCTTGAACAAAATACCTGAAATAGTAAGCCGTGGAAGAACCCCGCATCACGATATAGGTGAGCTGAAATACAGTGGCTGCGGCTATCAGAATCCAGGGTTTATTCCTGACCAGATCTTTCAGGTCGTCAGAAATTTTATTCCGTTCTATTTTCGCCGGTGTAACCCTTTCCCTGGTCATGAAAAATGTGGATGACAGCAGTACCACGGCCAGTAATCCATATGCGCCCAGTGTCATCTGCCAGCCCATTGCCTCGTTACCTGCCCCGAAATACTGAACAAGGGTAAGGGTGAATGCGCCGACAATGAACTGTCCGCCAAAAGCGGCAACAAACCGGAAAGATGACACTTCGGTTCTTTCAATCGAGTTGGGAGTAATAACCCCCATCAAAGCCGAATAGGGAACATTTATACCTGTATACAGCATCATCAGCAGAATGTAGGTGGCATAGGCATACGCCAGCTTGCCGGATTCGCCCAGATCGGGTGTGGTAAATGTAAACACTCCGATAATGGCCATGGGTACCGAGAGGCCAATTATATACGGCCGGAATTTACCCCAGCGCGACTCCGTGCGGTCGGCGATAAGACCCATAATCGGGTCATTCACGGCATCCCAGATTCGCGTAAGCAGCAGCATGGTACCCATTGTCGCGGCCGAAATACCGAACACATCCGTATAGAATATGGGCAGGAACAGGATGAACGTCATGAAATAGAGGTTCGACGCCATGTCGCCCAGACTATACCCGACCTTCTCCATAAATGTGAGTCTGGGGCGCTCGAGTGCTGTTCTGTTGATGTCGACCACTGCCGGCGTGGATTGAGTGTCAGTCATGATACATCACTATTAAAAATGTGGATAACAACCATTCAGGACCACAAACCGGTCTGATTGGTGACCCGATCAGGCGTGAATCAGTACACATACAGCATTAATCGGTTAAGATCTTCATCGCGCGATGAATTGCCCACCATGATCTCAAAGTCGCCCGATTCCACTTTGAAATCCATATTGATATCGTAGAAAGCGAGGGAATCTGGTGTGATATCCAGTTCCACTGTTCCGGTTTCTCCCGGTTTAAGCCAGATTTTCTGAAATCCTTTCAGTTCTTTTACTGGTCGGGTTACCGAGCTTACCATATCGCGTATGTAAAGCTGAACAACCTCGGATCCTTCACGATCGCCGGTGTTCGTTACTTTTGCGGTTACTTTGGTCGATCCGTTTACCGGGATCGACGGATCTGACAGGGCAACATCACTGATCTCAAACCGGGTATAGCTGAGACCGAACCCGAAGGCATATAATGGTGTGACATCATCGAACAGGTACCCTCTGCGTGCGGATGGTTTGTGATTATAATATGCCGGACTGTGACCTGCCGACCTGGGGAAAGATATGGGAAGTTTGCCGCCGGGGTTAACATCACCGAATAAAACTTCGGCCAATGCCGGACCTGTTTCCTGACCAATATACCAGCATTCCAGAATAGCCGGAACTTTTTCGCTTACATAGTTAATGGATAGCGGCTTACCGTTGAACAGTACAGCCACGACGGGCTTGCCTGTATCGAGCATGGCTTTCACCAGTTCATCCTGCAGGCCAACCATATCCAGACTGGTACGGTCGCCCATGTGATTCAGGGCCCATGACTCCCTTGATGTCTGTTCGTTACCACCGATCGCCAGGATGATGACATCCGCCTGTTCGGCCACTTTTACTGCCTCCGCTATCAGCTTGCGATCTTCTTCGGGATCAGGAAGTACAACGTCATCATCTGACCAGCTGCCTCCAACTGTAATTCTGCAACCTTCACTGTAGAGCACTTCAACAGCGTGGCCAGCTCTCTCTTTTATACCCCCCAGCACTGTTGTATCAGATTTGGGAGTACCACTGTATCCACCCAGAAGACTCCTGTTCGCATTCGGCCCGATTACTGCGATTGTCTTCACTTTGTCCAGGGCGACCGGCAGCAGATCTTGATCATTTTTCAGCAGGGTGATGCTCTCACGGGCAGCCTCCAGGGCGATTTTTCGGTTATTTTCGGAACCGGAAATTCTCTCTGCTTCATCGGGATCAACAAAGGGATCATCAAACGTTCCCATCCTGAATTTCCAGTAGAGTAACGGTTCAACCAGTTCATCGATTTCCGATTCAATGATGATACCCTCTTTTACAAGATCAACCAGGTTTAAATAGCAGTCGGGTTCGGGTAGTTCGAGGTTCACTCCGGCTTTTACAGCCAGTGCAGCAGCTTCCTTTTTGTCTTTGGCAACAAAGTGCCCGTGCGTATCGGGGCGGTAGTTCAGTTCCCAGATCGCGTAGTAATCTGATACAACAAATCCCCTGAAACCCCACTCATTGCGGAGTACGTCTCTGAGCAACCATCTGTTTGCGTGTGATGGTACCCCGTCAATTTCATTGTAGGATGCCATTACACTGATGGCCCCGGCTTTGTCAATGGCTTCTTTAAATGGATAAAGAAAAACCTCACGCAGAATTCGCTCAGATACATTAACCGGTGCACAGTTCATTCCCGATTCCGGCTGACCGTGAGCTGCAAAATGCTTCAGGGTAGCTATAACATGTTTGCGGTTATTAAATGTGGCATCCCCCTGGAAACCTTTCACGGCCGCCACTCCCATTTGCGCTACCAGGTAGGGGTCTTCGCCAAAGGTTTCTTCTACCCTGCCCCAGCGGGGTTCGCGTGAAACATCAAGCACAGGGGTCAGCGCATGGTGTGCACCTCTGACCCTTGATTCTTCGGCCGTCATCGCATAGAGATTCTCAACGAGTTCCGGATTGAAAGTACCACCAAGGGCTATAGGTTGGGCGAAACTGGTACTATCGTTACCAGCAAGGCCATGAAGGCATTCCTCATGGAAAAAAACGGGAATACCCAGGCGGCTGTTTTCCATAAAGAATTTTTGAATCATATTGGAAAGTTCAGCTATTTCACGGGCATCCTTACCGCTGACAGCCTCGTTAAGCCGTCCGATCTGACCAAGGCCATGGCCATGACCATAAGCTGCCCGGGCCATATCAAGGTCAAAATCACCATTTTCGTTGATCAAAGAGCCGTTTTTTTCATTCCATACACCGATCATCTGAGCCACCTTTTCCTCAAGGGTCATGCGGCTTAACAGATCTTTGGTTCGTTCTTCCGGGGATAGATCCGGATTTTTGTATGTGAGATTTTCATCCGGTGAATATAGTTCTATGCCTGCTATAGGTTGATTTTTCATATCGTTGCAAGAATGTTTATAGGTAGCTACCGGCAGTGGAATCCGTGAAAAATCCAGTTATTTCGGTCTGCATTTTTTCTAATTATACCATGGATCCGGTACGTAAATAATTTTTCCCGTTAAATGTAGTACTGCAAATTATGTTCGGGTTTTTCGTAACTATCCGGAATGGGCAACCCGGAGAACGACTGAAAATAGAGTACACATGAATCCCACCAGCGTATGGCATCGCGTACCTGTATATGCAGCATTGCCTTTACTTGTTCAAAGCGGTGTTCATCGATCAGCCCTTCCAGACTGCTCCACAAATTTTGCATCCATCTCACCGTTTCTGCTCCTTCATAGTATTTAAAAAAGAGTTCATCCCATAGTGTATGCCCGGATTTCATAGGATGGTCCCAGCTCATATGATGAAACCAGAGCAGATACTCGTCAGGTATTCGTTTAAAATTAGCGAACACCTCGGCTACCGGTTCATTATACTGCTCAACTGCGTTGTATCCTGTTTCTGTCCGGTCAAAACCGATCCCGTATTCATTTACGCGATGGTAATAAACCGCAGTCCAGTCGGCTCTGGACAGGTCGGCCGTCCAGGCTGCAGGTCCATAATGATGACCATGTGCATACAGGTGTGTAAGCCCCAGGGGTAACCGGTAATTCACCCAAGCCTCACGCGATGCCATCATTATATTCCTGATCGGTTGAATGACCCGGGGGGCATTACTGAAAGTCATGCGTTCACACTCATCGGCAATTTCTTCGTCAGTGAGGGTATAATCCCACGCCAGACGTTCGAAGGCGTACCAGCTTCTCCCGGAGGTTACGAGGTAAAGTGTCATGCACCATTATACAGAATCTTTCCGTAATTTTTAAACGTTTTGAACAAATTTTAGAGCAATTTTTTTCACCGACAATGTAAGAGTGTTCAGAATAAAATTATTTGTCTGGAAATCAAAACTCAGATTTGTAAATATGAATACTGACAGTATCTTTTAAAATATTTATTATCAGTTAATTATAGATTTAATAATTTACAAATAAGCGCTTTTTTTTAACAGGATATGAATTTAATTCATTGCATATCAAAACATGTCTGAATAATTTATTAAGTGGAATAAGTAAAAAAAAATGATAAAACTGATCTTATCAGTCATCAAATATTAACTAGAACTCATACTTTTGAGGAAATGTTTGCTCTTTATTTGCTCCCGATGATCAGGCCTCTTCACAACTATTTGTTGAAAGTTCGTACCATTTCGGATCCTGTTGTATCATTACCTGCTAAAGAATCCGGCCGCTTCTGGCTCGTTACACACCAGCTTCCAGGCACGCATAAAGAAGCCCCATTCCGGTATTAGCAGAATGAGGCTTGAGGGTTGCATATCTATAGTTCAGAGGATTCGAATAGTATCTGTATTCTACTTTATCAGCGTCATATGTCGGGTTTGAGTATAAGATCCGGTCTGCAATCTGTACAGATAGACACCACTGGCCAGAGTGCCGGCATCGAAAGTAACCACATGCTGCCCGGCGGTATTCCTGTTAATTCTCAGTTAACAGAAATCAATCTTTGGGAATACAGGGTATTATTCCGGGCTTTTACGAACTTAAAGCACGTTTTGTAGCGTACAATTGCAGACTCGACTCCCTGATCTCAAGAGTGACCGGCACAAAGCTGACAATTCCCTGGTGTTTATCCGGCTGCCCAAGGCGGGACAGCAGATTATCGATTGTATTTTCTGCAAGCAGTGAATAATCGGTATTAACAGATGTAATTTTCGGGTAGTGATATTCACAGAAGGGAAGATTATCATAACCTGCGATGGCAATATCATCCGGTACACGGTAATCTTTTTTCCTCAGCGATTCGATAAAGCCAAGTGCCATGGCATCATTTGCAGCAAAAATAGCTTGTGGCTTATCAGAACATTTTTCAAAATCGTTGAAAGCTCTGATACCTGATTCATGAGTATAATCGCCTTTGAAATCCCAAAAGATATCCACATCCGATACGCGCTTTACATAATCGCTGAATCCATTCGTTCTGAAACGCGCTTCTGGTGTATCATACGGACCTTCAATAATTCCGAGTTTTCGGAATCCCTGGGAATAAAAATGTTTAGCGACCATCGCTGCTCCCTGGTATGCATCAAAAGTAACGGTATCCAGCACGGAGTCGTCGATGTGAGAACAGGATATTACAGGGAAGTCTTCAGGGGTGGTTCTAAGGATATCCTGGTAGTGCGGTTGCCTTAATTCAGGTATAAACAGAATCGCTGCCGAATAACCCAAACCCTTTAGCTCTTTAATAAGCGATTGAATAGCTTCAACTTCAGGTTGAACATCGAACAAACTAATCAATATCCCCTTTTTTTGAGCTGCATGCGAAAAACCGAGAAAAAGTGAAGCATAAAATTCACCCGTCCTGAAATAGGTAATCAGTGCTATTCGGGAAGGTTTTTCGCCCCGTGAGCCATTATACTCCGGCAATGGATATCCGAGTTTACTGGCAGTAGATAATATCTTCTTTCGGTTTTTTTCGCTTATCCGTCCTTTTCCGCGAATTGCCCTTGATATTGTAGATAAGGAAAAGCCAGTACTATCTGAGATGTCCTTAAGCGTAACTTTCATACTGTTATTCCAAAATGTGACTATTAAATCAGCTTATACAGGTCAAAATTTGAGCAAATTGCTCATTTAAGATAATGATAAAACTGCAATCTAATCACTTACCTTTTTTAGCAATACATACAATCATAATTATATTATATTTAAGCAACTCCAATCAGCATATTCTGATATCCGGAGATGATCAATATATATTCCCTGCATAAAACCAGACATTCCTGATTCGGGAATTCTTGGTCATTCTATGAGCTCTTTCTGTAAAGGATTTAAGTCTTATTATCATCTAAACGACAACTACCCTGTTTCCATGAGAAAAAGAATCACGTCAACGGGATGTATTCTCGCCCTGCTGTTGCTTTCTGAAATTCCGGCGCTTCTCGCTCAGCCGTCGCTGAAATTTGTGATCCGGGTGGATGACATCCTTTCGCGCAATACGACCATACTGCCGCGCTCCATTACGCCCCTGCAGGACAGTGTAGCCGCACGTGGAGGCGTCATTACCTGGGGGGTGATGCCGCACCGCCTTAACGAAGGACCGAATCTTGACGGCCACTTGGCGGCCGAGCTGACGGCATCGGTCGCGCTCGGTCACGAAATATCGCTGCACGGCTACATCCACATCTGCCAGCGGTGCAACCAGTCGAGTCATGAGATGTACTGCACGTTCTACAACCAGGCTTTCACCGAAGAGGAGCAGGCGAAGCTGATCAAAGACGGCATTGATCTGCTTGATGAGCACACAGGAATCAGGCCGATGTCGTTCATTCCGCCGGGACATGTAAGCGATGCGACCACCTGGAAGGTTTTATCCGATTTCGATATCCCCTACATATCAACCACATTGCCGCAGGAATTCCTTAATGATAATTTATTCAACCTGCCGCCTGATTCCGAGTACACATGGGCGCTCACTTCTGCGAATTATGACAAAAACATGAGAGACGCCCTTGCCGACATCCGGCAGAAAGCGGAAGAAAAACAAGTATACACCTTGTTGCTGCATGACCCGTTCATCAGGAGCGGTTATGAAGATGGTATAACCATCCGGTGGATCGGCGAGCTGCTCGACTCCCTGAATACGTATTTCGGCGAAGGTATCGAATACCTTACCCTGACCGATGCGGCCCGCCTGTTAAGCGGTGAAACGACCGGCACTGTACAGGAGCTGCGCCCCGTGGCGTATTTTTCACTGGATCAGAATTATCCGAATCCGTTCAATCCGCAGACTGAAATCCGGTTTACTCTCGACCGGGCTGCACGTGTAACACTTTCGGTATTTGACGTAGGCGGTGCTCATGTCCGTACCCTGAAAGACGGAAACATGAATGCCGGCAGCCATCGTGTCAGCTTCAGCGCGGGCGATCTGCCATCGGGGGTCTACATCTACCGTCTGAAAGCGGGCAGCCTAACACAAAGCCGGAAAATGACCCTGATCAAATAGGGCGTTACTTGCTGCAATCCGGTGATGGGTTTCTTAATGGTGATGTCCGGCTTATCAGTTATGTCCGGCGGTCTCTGCGTGGTGTTTAACCCGCTCCAGAGCAATACATTCAAACATCACATCGATCACCGTATTCATATCCTCTTCGGATATATTCAACGGTGGTACGATGCGCATTACATTACCGGCAGTACAGTTGCTGATCACCCCGTGCTTGAGCATTTCGCGGGGAATACCGGTGCCATCGAAGGCCAGCTCCACGCCGATCATCAGGCCCAGGCCACGCACCTCTTTGATGGCGGGTTCATCGCTGGCGCGGTCACGGATTTTTTGCATGATCATTCCCCCGAATTCAGCCGCCCTGTGCACCAGGTCTTCCTCTTCGATTACATCCAGATTGGCCAGGGCAGCACTGCAGGCCATGGGATTACCCCCGAAAGTGGTTCCGTGATTGCCGGGTTCCATGGCATCGGCGACGTGCTGCCTGGCCACCACAGCGCCAATGGCCAGGCCGCCGCCAAGTGCTTTTGCAAGTGTCAGGATGTCGGGTTTTACGCCGCTGTGCTCCCAGGCAAACATGCGGCCGGTCCGGGCAATCCCGCACTGGATCTCATCAAAAATCAACAGAACATCGTGTTCATCACACAGCGCTCTCACATCGCGCAGAAAATTGAAAGCGAACGGGCGTACCCCTCCCTCTCCCTGTACCGGTTCTAGAACCACGGCGTTGGCACCAGCGATATGGGCCCGGATGGCGTTCAGATCCTGAAACGGAAGCTGACGGAAACCCGGCGGCATGGGCTTGAAACCATCCTGGTATTTGGCGGCCCCGGATGCAATTTCGGAGAATGAACGCCCGTGGAAACAGCCCTGCATCGACAGGACATCACCCTGCCGGCCCCTGTTGTTGCCATACTTCCGGGAAAATTTAAAGGCCGCCTCCACAGCTTCCAGACCGCTGTTGCAGAAGAAAACGCGGTCGAGCCCCGACAGCCTTGTCAGTCGTTCGCCGAGTTCCGCCTGGGGCGGTGTAGTAAAGAAATTTGAAACATGCATGAGCTTCGACGCCTGCTCCTGAACGGCCTTTACAACGCGCGGATGGCAATGCCCGGTACTGTTCACTGCAATTCCGGCCAGCGCGTCGATATACATGTTCCCGTCGGAGTCCCATACACGGCTTCCCTCACCGCGCACAAGCGTAACGGGGTATCTTCTGTAGAGGAAAAAGTGGTGTTTACTATCCAGTTCCTGAAAATCGGTACTCATACTATACTACAAATTGTACAT
>JAIVHB010000230.1 GCA_020201275.1 Rhodothermaceae bacterium
TTTCGTACCTCGATCATCTCCAGCCATGCCTCTTCGCTTTGGATATAACCCAGAGATATGGATTCCTTGAATACCTGCCTTGGGCTGCGTGCAGTGATTCCCTCAACCATAATTCTGGCCTGAAGCCACTTCCAGCTCAGCTCGTATGCCAGTTCGAACCGTTTGATAAATGCGTCCTGCTCAACATCACCAACCAGTCCGGATGAGGCCAGTTGTGTAAGATTTTTTATGGCACTCATAAGATCTTGCCGAAGCTTGTCAGTTTTTTCGCTCATAAATGATAAGGGCTTTTTCCAGCATTTCCGCCGTGGCGTATTTGTAAGGGATAATGTCAATAGCTCCGATCACAGCGTCGGGATCGATAAATTCCCTGCTTTCCACGATAAAGTCGAGGTCTGACCGGGACGTAAGACCACCCGTTACCGCCGATCCGGTAAGGTAAATCCGGTCCGGGTTGTATGCATCGATGATCTTCTGCAGATAAAGCCGGACACGTTTTTCTGTTTCGGGCCTGATATCCCCGGATTTAAATTGTGTTGTCATAATTCAAATTAATGATTATTAGATAAAAACATATAAAAGGCGGCATTTTGCTATTTAGCCTGAACGATTATGGCTGACCTTCCAGATTATTTGCATATTCCACCCATGCGAGCTACCATCATCAGAATGATCCTGTTTTCCCCGCTGGTAATTCTGGCCGGTCTGCTCATTGCAGTCACATATCTCCGCCTCACCCTGCACGACCCACTTTTCAGCTCGCCCTACGCTTTTCTGATCGAAGACCGTGGCGGTGAGCTTCTCGGGGCACGGATTGCCACCGACGGGCAGTGGCGTTTCCCCCCATCCGGTGAGGTTCCGGAGCGTTTTGCAGTATCCATCCTGGAGTTTGAGGATCGGCATTTCCACCGGCATCCCGGCGTGAATCCGGTGTCGGTGGTGCGGGCGGCATGGCAGAATTACCATGCCGGACGGGTTGTGAGTGGGGGAAGCACCCTCACCATGCAGGTGGTGCGGATGTCGCGCGGCAATCCGCCCCGCACCGTCACCGAAAAACTATATGAGATGATGCTGGCCATCGCGCTGGAGTGGAAGTACCCGAAACGGGACATCCTCAGCCTGTACGCCACCCATGCGCCCTTCGGCGGAAATGTGGTCGGACTTGAAGCCGCGGCATGGCGCTACTTTGGCCGTCCACCGGAGATGCTCACCTGGGCCGAGACAGCCACGCTGTCGGTTCTTCCAAACAGTCCGGCCCTTATCCATCCCGGCCGCAACCGCGATCAGCTCCGGGTGAAACGCGACCGCCTGCTTGAGCGCCTCCGCGACCGGGGCCACATCGACGATCTCGGCTACGAACTGGCCCTTGCCGAAACCCTGCCTAAAGCACCGCATCCGCTGCCGATGGATGCCCCACACCTGCTCGATCGTTTCATCGCGGGGGGGTCAGGATCAGGAACTGGAACAATATCAAGATCGTTAACTGGACAGGTAACAGGATCAGTAACCGAAAAAGATATAGCCAGGATGCAGCCGGGCGGGTCCGGTAGCAGTTACAGCAATGGCAACCACAACAGCAACCGTCTGCGATCAACACTCGACGGCCCGTTGCAGCGCCGTACCACTGCGGTGATCGGGGAACATCGCGATCGGCTGGCGGCCAACCACATCCACAACCTGGCCGCCCTGATTGTGGATGTAAGGTCGGGTGAGGTGCTCAGCTATGCGGGGAATGCAGGTTATTCTGGAATTAGCGGATACATAAGAAATTCCGGAATCGCCGGCAGTGATGGAAATGAGGAAAGAGCCGGAAATGTCAGGTCTGCCAGTGCCGGAAATACGGAAACCACCGGTTTTTCTGACCTACAAAGTAAAGTGAATAGATCCATATCCACCACAAGTGGCTTTAACCGTGGCCATCAGGTGGATGTGATCACTGCGCTGCGCAGCCCGGGAAGCGTGCTCAAGCCCTTTCTTTACTTCCTGCAGCTCAACGAGGGGAGGCTGCTGCCGCAGATGCTTGTGGCCGACATCCCGACCCGTGTTGCCGGATATGCCCCACGCAACTTTCATCCCGGCTACGACGGCGCCGTGCCGGCCGGTACCGCCCTGGCCCGCTCCCTGAATATACCGGCCGTACGCAACCTGCGCGAGTACGGCGTGCCGCGGTTCCATCACAATCTGCAGAAGATGGGCATGACCACCCTGAACCGTCCGCCGGAGCACTACGGGCTGTCGCTCATCCTCGGCGGGGCCGAGGCTACGCTCTGGGACGTGGCGGGCATGTACACCTCCATGGCGATGACTCTTCAGGGTTATGATCCGCTTGATCCGGGCACGCTGTTCTGGAAACAGGCGAAGCTACATTATGATACGGATTGGCGTGTACCGGGAGGTGCTGAAATGGCTGGTACGGGAGCGGTTAACACGGCTGATGTGGCCAACCAAGATAATCCAACCAGTATTAACCGGTCTGATGTAAATGTAAATGGACAAGTACGGCAAATCAGCAGTAGAATTTCAGCCGATCGTGACGATAAAAAACCCGTTAGAAGTATTTCATCAGATCGAAACGCCGACCGTTATGACCGTGATTTTCCCGTCAACCCCTCCGCTATTTGGGAGACATTCTCGGCGATGCAGGAGCTCATCCGCCCCGACGATACGGCAAACTGGCAGGTTTTTCCCTCGTCGCGCCGGCTGGCCTGGAAAACGGGCACGAGCTTCGGCTACCGCGACGGCTGGGCGGTGGGCATCACGCCGGAGTATCTCGTGGCCGTGTGGGTTGGCAACGCGGATGGCGAGGGGAGGCCCGGTCTCACCGGCATCGGAGCGGCCGCCCCGGTCATGTTCGACCTGTTCAACCTGCTCGGCGATACAGGCTGGTTTCGGGAACCTGCCCTCGACATGGCCTGGGTAAGGATATGTCGGAAAAGCGGTCACCTGGCCGGACCCGACTGCGACGATCAGCAAACAGAATACGCCGACATCCCAAATCCCGGTCTGGAAAGCGCTGTCTGCCCCTATCACCGGCTCATCCATGTGGATGCGGAGGGACTGCGCGTGAACAGCAACTGCTATCCCGTTTCTGAGATGCGTGCTGTATCGCATTTTGTGTTGCCGGCGGTTCAGGAGTGGTATTACCGCACCGGCAACGAATACGAGCCTCTGCCGGCATGGCGAGAGGGATGCAGCCCTGATGAAGCCACCCCCGCCATGGCCCTCATTTATCCCGATGAATCGCCGGTGATCTACATCCCCTATGAAATGGACGGCTCCATCGGGCGGACGGTCTTCGAAGCGGCCCACCGCCGGCCCGGGTCCACCATCTGGTGGCACCTCAACAACACCCTGATCGCCGAAACCAGGGGCATCCATCAAATCTCACTAAATCCCAATCCCGGCAACTATACCCTCACTCTGGTTGATGGCAGTGGAGAAACACTCTCGCACCGGTTCAGAATATCGGGCCGGGAATAAATGATTGAACGGCCCGGATGGATCGGGCCGCTGCTCTGATTATGTTTCATATCTGTTCGACCGGATGAATCCCGAGCAGTTCAGCATAACCGAAACCTTGTGTGGCCACACATTTTCCTGAGGGTGATTACTCCGCTGATACGGTTTGCTGATCCGATGTG
>JAIVHB010000025.1 GCA_020201275.1 Rhodothermaceae bacterium
TAATCGACGGCAATCTGGACGACTGGGACGATGCCCATTGGATTTACCTGAGCCAGGACCGTCCCGATTTTGTAGTCATTCAGGGAACACCGGCCTCACCGGATGATTTCAGTGGTTACTATGCCATGAAAATGGATGACGAAGCACTCTATTTCGCAATTGTTGTGCGCGATGAGGGTACGCCCATGATCGAAACTCCCGCTGGTCCGAACCTTTCATTCAATTATGACCACCTGAGTGTCTATCTGGGTCTGTATGATATCGGACCCGATGCCGCAGGAAGCCCCCACGTGGAAGGAGCGGGTGAATTTAATCATCTGCATCCCGCCGTTGCCGACAGTTCATTCGAGGCCAACCGTACCTATCGCATCGCCCCCGGCCTTGATGATACCGAAACAACCCTCGGACCTGATTTTCAGTTGCTGATCCGTGCCGTTGAACACAATCCGGCAACATTCGACGGTAACCTGCATACATACAATGGCGCCTACGTGGATACCACCATGCAGGGTACAGTTGCTGCCTCAGTACTGAATGATGAGGAAAACGGCTACATACTTGAATGGAGAGTTCCCTTTACATCTCTTGCCGGTCAGATATCCAAAAGAACCGGATCACCTTTCAGTGATTTTGAATGGCCGCTATTTGAGCCGGCTCATGATAAAATAATTGTATTTGATGCCGACATAACCGATCTGGATGATGGTGACCGCGGCAATAACCGATACCTGCGCATTGGTCAGCTGCCTGCCCTGTGGCGCGATTCGAAAAGCTTCGGTATGCGCGGCCGTATTGTTGATCTTTCGGAGCATCCGTATGACCGGCCAAGCGAAAAATTCTATGTCGATTTTAAGCCCGAACAGGAAGTTGAAATTGACGGCAATCTGAGCGACTGGACCGACTCATTTTTCTACGGCAACAATATGGACCACCCGCATTTTCTCCAGGTGACCAACAACCAGCCAGTTTTTGGCGTACCGGATAACATTTCAGACTTTGCCTATTACTACTCCATGAAGATGGATGACAACAATCTGTATGTGGCGATAAAAGTGCGCGATGAGGGAACCCCGATGATCGAAACGCCCGCTACCCCGAACCTGGCTTTCGACTACGATCACTTGAGTGTCTATCTTGGTCTGTACGATATCGGCAACCAGGCGGGCAGTCCGCATGTGGAAGGTCCCGGTGAATTCAATCACCTTAACCCGGTTTTTGCAGACAGCTCATTCGAAGCCAACCGCACCTACCGCATCGGTCCGGGCCTGGACGACACGGAAACAACACTCGGGGCAGACTATCAGATGCTGATCAGGGCTGTTGAATATCTTGCTGCAAACTTCAACAGCGAAGAACATACCTATAATGGTGCTTATGTGGATACTACCATCCGCGGAACTGTAGCTGCCGCACAGCTCACCGACGATGAAACCGGATATGTGCTCGAGTGGCAGATTCCATGGACCTCACTTGCCGGTTCCATTTCAAAGCAGCAGTCTCCGTTCGCCGATTTTGAGTGGCCGCTGTTTGAACCCTCCAACGGTATGGTCATCGCATTTGACGCCGATGTAACCGACCGCGATGACGGGGATACAGCTCCGGTATTTATGCGCCTGGGCCGTTATCCGTCTCTCTGGCGGGATTCCAAATCGTTCCAGATGAGAGGAGAGGTAGTACAGACAGCCGGTCTTCAGGTTTCCATCACTGAGCCCGTTACCTCAGACCGCCCGCAGACGATCGAACTGAGCCAGAATTACCCGAACCCGTTCAACCCGACCACAGCCATCAACTTCAGCCTTCCTGAAGCGATGGATGTAAATCTGGCCGTATACAATCTGCTCGGCCAGCAAGTGGCTGTAGTTGCAAGCGGCCGATATCCCTCCGGCAGGAGCACAGTCGCCTTCGACGCACAACGGGCCAATCTGAGCAGCGGTGTCTACATTTACAGGCTCTCTACTGAAAGAGAAGCCATTACCAGGAAAATGGTGCTGATCAAGTAAAAGCAAACAATGTCTGGCCGGGATGCCAAACCTGGCCGGACATTTTTTTATTTTCTGCTATCCTCCCTGTATTCTGTTCATCTAATACCTCTACCACGCGGGATTACGTATGTGCTGGCTAAAAAAAATCAGTCTGCTTTTTCTGTTACTGGCCTTAAGTTTGCCCCTTCTTGCCCAGACCGGCAGGATTGAAGGAATTGTGACCGACGAGAGCGGTGAACCGCTCATCGGTGTGAATGTATCCATCGAAGGTACTACCCGTGGTATGGCCACAGATATCGACGGGTACTTTTTTATTCTGAATGTACGCCCGGGTGAGTATACCCTGGTGGCGTCGTACCTGGGGTTCCAGACCAGGCGGGTGACCGAAGTTTCCGTTTCGGTCGACCGTACAACCCGTGTGAATTTTGTGATGGAGGAACTGGTACTTGGTTCCGAAGAGATTACGGTAACCGCCCAGAGGAATATGATTGTAATGGACCGGACATCCTCGTCGGCAAAGATTACCGGCAGCGATCTCACCGTACTGCCTGCCGAAAGCTTTACCCAGGTTGTTGCCCTTCAGGCCGGAGTTACCCGCGGGCAGGGCGGATCCCTGCATATACGCGGAGGCCGCTCGAGTGAGATCAAATACTATGTTGACGGAATGGCCGTATCGAACCCCTTCAATTACGGTCTTGCCGTACCAGTCGAAAATACGGCAGTGCAGGAGGTGGAGGTGATCAGCGGCACATTCAATGCCGAGTTTGGCCAGGCAAACAGCGGCATCATCAATATTGTGACCAAAGAGGGCGGCGAGAATTTTGAGGGCACGTTTATAGGCAGCGTGGGCGGATATTTGTCAACCCAGGACGACATTTTTTACCGCATCGATGATGCACGCCCTTACGGAATACAGTTCTATGAGGGCTCGCTTTCGGGCCCTACGTTCTGGAAAAGGCTGAAGTTTTTCACCAATGCAAAGTATAGCAACAACGACGGATGGCTGTTCGGCCGGGAGGTGTTCATGCCCTCCGACAGTTCAAATTTTGCCTCTCCCAATCCGGATGACTGGCGGATCGAGTCAAGCGGCGACAGCAGTACGGTGCGGATGAACAGTTCATGGGGGCTTACCAATATGGGCAAGCTGACCCTGCAGGCCTCCCGCGACCTGAAGATCTCCTATACCTACACACGGTCGCAGAATGAGTCGAAATTCTACCGGCATCAGTACCGCCTGAGTCCCGGCTTTTTACCGACCCAGTACAGCCAGAACAACAACCATCTGCTGGCCATCAACCATATTCTGAACAACCGTACTTTCTATAACCTCAGATTTACCGCGAACCTGACCAATTTCGATCAGTATGTGTATGAAGATCCGTTCGATCCGCGCTATGCCTCGATCTTCGGGCGCGGCCGTCAGCCTGCAAATATGTTCAATACCGGCGGGCTCGACAATTACTATCTCGACCGCAACAGCTACACCTGGGCGGCCCGGTTCGACATCACCCGGTTCATCGGCAGCACCCATCTGCTAAAAGCGGGTGTGGAATACCGGTGGAACCTGCTCAAGTATGAAGATTTCAGTATTCAGGTAGATCCCAATGTGTACGGCGACCTCACGCCGCGTATTCTGTTCGACGATTCGGCCGGCCGTTACCAGAGTTACCGGCGCACACCAACCGAGTTCTCCGCCTATATTCAGGACAAGCTCGAAATTGAGGACCTGATCATCAATATCGGTCTGCGCTATGATTATTTCGATGCCAACGCGGTGGTGCCGACCAATCTGAGGGATCCGCAGAACAGATTGCTGGAGAGGCCCTATGAAGAAGCATACAGGAAAGTGGATGCCAAACAGCAGTTCAGCCCACGCCTCGGATTTGCCTTTCCGATATCAGCTGATGGTGTACTTTACGCATCGTACGGTCAGTTTTTCCAGATCCCGGAATTCCAGCGCCTGTACGAGAACTCCAATTTTGCCGTTCAGGGAGGCCGCTTCAATACCTACATCGGCAATGCCGACCTCGATGCGCAGCGGTCGGTTCTGTATGAGATCGGGTTGCAGCAGCAGCTCACCAGTTTTATGGCCATCGACCTCACGGTTTACCATCGTGATGTGAGGAATCTGCTGGGTACAGGGCTTTATGAAGTATTGCGCGGCGGTGATTCCTACGGCCGCTATGAAAACGCCGACTTTGGCTCAGTGCGGGGCGTAACAGCAGCCATATCACTGGTTGATGCGTCGCGGGGAATAACCTTTGGACTGAATTATACCTATCAGAGTGTGCGGGGCAACGGCAGCGATCCGAGGCAGGCCTTTTTCGACGCTCAGGGTCTTCGTGAAGCCACCAGCATACTTGTGCCATTGGACTGGGACCAGACCCATAATCTGACCGCACAGCTTTCCATGAGGCTGAAAGGCTGGAACCTCGGGGTCATATCAGAATACCGGAGCGGCTATCCGTTCACCCCCCAGGACATCAGGGGAGTATCTATTACCGAAAAAAGGAACGAAGCTCGCTACAAACCCGAATTTTATCTGGACCTGAGATTTTCCCGCCTTGTCCGCTTTGCCGGTATTACGAGCCAGGTATTTGTGAACGCGGAAAATGTTCTGGGTTTCTATCGTACCGACCGCTATCCCAATCTGCGCAGGGATGAGATTGAGGCCAGCAGGGAGAGCGGCATCGATCGTGTTAATTCCATTGAAGATTATGTGCGAAATCCGATCGTGCAAAATCAACCGAGATCACTCCGATTCGGACTTCAGATAGATTTTTGATTTATAATCAGTTTTATACGAGAATACGCTATGTATCATCGCACCAACTTAATAACTGTTCTTCCGTTGCGCATCCTGCTGTTTGCGGCAGTTATGGCGGTAACGGTCTTTCCGGCGGTTATGGCACAGAATAACGACACCGGTGTTTACATTGATCCCACGAAAAGTGACAGGGATTTCCGGACGCGCCTGAATATGGCCGGAAATAACGTAGAGACCATCATCAACAATTTCGGAACCATCGGCAGCGGTAATGCCAGTATAAACCAGGCCGGGGTATGGCCGCGCGGTACAGGGCACGGTCACCTGCATGAGATGACGGGATGGGTAACTTCGAGGGTTGACCTGCCGGGCGGCGGGCGTCAGGTTATAGTTAGCAACGGCTATGGCGATTCCCAGAGCAATGTACAGGACCCCGAAACCGGTGTCGAGTGGAAGTTTCATCCGAAACCGGGCTACTATGATCCGACCGTCGATAACCCCCGCATAGCCAACCAGCTTGACCCGAATACATGGCCCGACAGCTGGCCGGGCAAAGATGCCACATGGGATGGGCAGTGGAACGGTTTTTTTGGCCTGAATCAGTTCAGTGCCGATCAGGAGGCCTATTATGTGATGGATGATTACTGGAACCGCAAGTTCCCGTTTTATCCCAATGCGAACGATTCGAGCAAGCGCGGTCTGGGCATGCAGGTAAGTGTGCGTCTGTTCCAGTGGTCGCAGGCCCTGGCCAATAACATCCTTTTCATGTTCTACGAGGTATCCAACTCCGGAACCACATCCTACAGCTTCAACATGAACGACAATCCCATCTTTTTCGGCGGGTATACCGATGTGAACCCCTCGGGAGCCGGTGCCACCGACGATGCTGCGGCATTCAACCGGATGGAGAACATCGTGTACGGATGGTCGGCCACAAGTGTAGGTCTTTGGAATCAGTTTCGTGAAATCCCTCCCGGTTATATCGGATGGAAGTTTTTGCAGAGCCCGGGCATCAGTACCGATGGCATCGATAACGACGGTGACCTTCTGGTCGATGAATCGCAGGAAAGCCCCGCCGGTGAATATGTGTTCGGATCATGCGGCACATACGACGATCCGCAATTCCGCTGGGAAGGGGATGAGAACTGTAACTGGAACCCGCTCACCGATGATGTGGGAACTGATGGTATCGGTCCGCTCGATCCAAACTGGCCGGGACCCGATCCTGACGGCACCGAGGGCAACGGCAAGCCTGATCAGGGCGAGCCCAATTTCGGCCGCCTCGACAATGCAGAGTCGGATCAGATCGGTTTGACCTCATTTTTTGCCCCCCTGTTCGGCACGGTTCTGATTAGCGATGAGGAGAGCATGTGGAACAGGATGCAGCCCGGCTTCTTCGACATCCCGCAGCAGGCGGTTAACCAGTACTGGATTTTCGGCTCGGGACCATTCGAGCTGCTGCCCGGGCAGACCGAACGTTTTTCGACCTGCTTCGTATTCGGGGCCAACGAAAATGAGATGTTCCGCAATGCACAGGTTGCCCAGCGCATTTATGATGCCGACTACCGTTTTGCCCGTCCGCCACTGCCACCGCGGCTGCAGGCCATTCCAGGCGATGGCAAGGTTGTACTGGTCTGGGACGAAGTGGCCGAGTTCTCATTTGATCCCATCTATGGGTATGATTTTGAGGGTTACCGCGTGATCAAGGCAACGGATCCACGTTTCCGCGATGCCAAAGACATCACCGATGCATTGGGCACCCCGCGGTTTAAAGTATCGGTTGCACAGTACGACCTCATCAACGACCTGACAGGGCCGCACCCGCTTCAGCTGGGTGAGGAGATAGATTCCCCAACCGGCATCCACTACTATATGGGCGATGATACCGGTTTGCGCCACTACTATATCGATGAGGATGTGATCAACGGCAGAGAGTACTATTATGCAGTGGTCTCATACGATCACGGTTACTATGATGATTTCTACGAACGCGGTATTTCCGAGATTGAAAACTCCTTCAACATCTCCCCGTCGGAATCCCCGGCCAGCATTACGCTCGAAAACGGTGTGATTACCAGGTTTGATCCGAACACAGCCTCGGCGCGGCCGAATACCCAGCCAACGGATGTGGATGAAGGACAAATAGACACCGACAGCCAGAACCGGATTACCCGTGCAGAAGGATTTACCACAGGTCAGGTGCAGGCCATCACCGTTGCACGGGATTTGCTGAAAGACCTGACCTATGAACTCACTTTCGAGCAGGAGGGTACCAAAACCTCGGTTGAATACGCCACATCAACCTACAGCCTTACCGACAGCGAGGGCAACATCCTCATAGACCGCGAGCCTGTGCCCCGAACCCTGGCCAATGTGTACAGCAACAACTGGACACACGAGCTGCTCGACGAGGGGTTTGTGCTCCTTTTCAACAACAGGCAGCCTACCCTTTCCAACACGCAGATAACCTCAGGCTGGACCAGCGACAGTAAAACCAACCTGCGCACATCAATAGAGTTGTTCCCATACAGCCCGCCGATTATCTGGCCGATAAATGTGGTTGTAGAAGTATTTGACCCGAATGGAGAGCCGGCCGACTCATCCTTCAGAACTACAACCGGCCGCGTGAAGGATCCGGTCTGGTTCAAGGTTTACGAAGAGGGATCCGAAGAGAATGTGAATTTCATTTTCAATTCACAGGGTACCACACCGGGGGTGATCGACACAACAAACAGTATCAACCTGGTTTTCCGTGACCAGCCAACCGACTCACGCTACACCTACTCATGGACCATCCGGTTCCTCGCCCCGACCCGGGCCGACGGTACGCCGCTCCCGCCCGATCAGGTAATACCACCGCAGCCAGGCGATAAATTTATACTGAGGGCGGAGGTACCATTCAGCGAGCGCGACAAGTTCGTATTCAGTACATCGTCAACCCAGGCCAGTGAGGAATCCGGCAAGGATCTTCTCGATTTGATACGAGTTGTGCCAAACCCTTATGTCGCTGCCACGATTACGGAGAGCAGGCCCTTCCTGTCGGGGCGTGGCGAGCGCCGGATTGAGTTCAGAAACCTGCCGGCCCGCAGCAGGATCAGAATCTATACGGCCAGCGGCGTATTTGTTCGCCAGATTGAAACCGACCTGGGTGTGGCGGTGTGGAATCTGAGGACAAAAGACGATCTTGAAGCCGCTTTCGGGCTCTACTTCTACCATGTTGAGGCGGAAGGTATCGGCGAAAAAGTGGGCAAATTTGCAATTATCAATTAGAGGGTACTATGAGAACTACTATAACTACCCTGATCATCCTTTTAATACTGCCTGTAGCAACTACAGTGCTGGCACAGAGCAAGGTAGGAACCACGGCCGTGCCGTTCCTCGAAATCGGGGTCGGCCCGCGGGGTGTGGGAATGGGCGAAGCCTACGTAGCCTCGGCCAACGATGTAACGGCCCTGTACTGGAACCCGGCCGGTATTACGAACATACAGGGCGGTGAGGCGATCTTCAGCCACACGACGTGGATTGCAGGCTCCAGCCTGAATTATGCCGCCGTGGGTATGCGGGCTGGTAATTACGGCTATATCGGGGCACAGCTCTACATCTTCGATTCCGGCAGCATGGAGGTTACAGACATTTCATTTCCGGATGGTACCGGCGAGGAATTCAACGTGCAGGACATGATGCTGGGGCTTACATTTGCACGGCAGCTTACAAACCGGTTCGCCGTGGGCGGCACATTCAAGTACATACAATCGACCATCTGGCGAATGCAGGCCTCGGCCATCGGGCTTGACCTGGGCATACAGTATGTTACACCGTTCGATTTCCTGAAACTGGGCTTCAGTATTTCAAATTTCGGCGGCGAAATGCAGCTTCAGGGCGATAATACCGCCCGGCGAATCGACCTGGATCCGGGATCGACCGGCAACAACGATGGTATTGTGGCCAATCTGGCCCTGCGGAAATGGGATCTGCCCCTGGTGTACCGGATCGGTATTTCAGCTGTTGCACTGAAGACGGAATACCATAGCTTTGTATTTACAGCCGATGCACTTTACCCGAACAATAACGACAGTTACCTGAATGTTGGCGCCGAATACGGTTTTAATAATCTTTTCTTTGTGCGCGGAGGGTATACACAGTTATTTTTGGATGACGCAGAAGGCAATCTCCGGCTTGGTTTTGGACTGAACCTTTTTGACCGGATCAAAACGGAATATGCCTATTCAGACCGGGGGGTACTCGGTGGTGTCAATATTCTGGGTGTATCAGTGAATTTTTAGCACATGGATAAAATAATTGAACTTGATGATCCGTCTACCAATCTGTATGAGCAGGTAGCCGATGATTTGAAAGTGCGTATTAACCGGTTTGAATTCGGCTCGCATGGGCGCATGCCAAACTTCAAACAGCTCGCCAAAAGCTATAGTGTGAGCATATCGACCATCAAAAAAGCCATGCAGATTCTTACCGACGAGAAGATGGTGGTGGCCAGGGTCGGTAAGGGTACGTTTGCCAACCTCAAAAACGGCGACAGCAACGGACGCTCTGCCGATACCGGCAATCAGATCGGCCTGATGATCCGTGATATAGACGGTCCCTACTTCTCCGGGATCTATGAGGGGCTCAGAGATACCGCCCAAACGCTCAAAAAGCAGTTTTTGCTGACCGTATCCCTTGATGACTACCATCATGAGGAATCGGTTTTCAAAACGCTGGTGGAACAGACCAGGGGTATACTTGCCACCACACGGCGGAAATCGCTTTTTGGTATAAGCACTTTCAACCGGCTGCTTGAACTCAATTTCCCGTATGTGATGCTCCACGATGTGTACGACAATCCCGGCTACAGTGTGGATGTTGATAACTATAAGGGCGCCCGGCTTGCCGCTGGTCAGCTTCTTGCGAGGAAGCTGAAAAAGTTTTGCGTGGTGGTTGGGGAGACCGGTTTCCGGACAGACGATATGCGCCTGAAGGGATTTGTGGATGCACTCAGGGATGCGGGAGTGAACATTGATGAAGACTGCCTCATACTGCGCTATTCCTTTGGCACGGAGGTAACCGCTTTTGATGAAGGTTACAAAATCGGTAAAACCCTCGACCTGAAAGGCCTCGGTCTTCAGGGTTTTTTCATGTTCAACGATCTGATAGCCATGGGCTTTCAGAAAGCTGTTCTTGAACGCGGATTATCTATGCCTGAGGATGTCGCCGTTGTAGGTTTCGACAATATCGACCGCTGTTCCGAGGCCAGGGTTCCGCTTACCACCATCAATGTACCCAGAAAACAGATCGGTGAAAAAGCGATGAAACTGCTCGTTGAAATGATGAATACAGACACCGGCTGGAACTCCGAGCGGGTACTGCTTGAACCTGAACTCATTAAACGCCAGTCGGCCTGATGCAAATGAAAAATGTATTCGCAATCATATTGGCCGCAGTACTTTATGCGGGTTGCTCTCCGGCTGATGACCGGCAGGAAGGGACTTTGGCCGATGGCGAAATCCGGGGTGTATGGATAACCAATGTGGACAGCGACGTACTCTTCAGCAAGCAAGCCATTGCAGAGGCCATGGATTATCTTGCCGCACGGGGATTCAATATGGTGTTTCCGGTAGTGTGGAACAAAGGCCTCACCCTGTACCCGAGTGAGGTAATGGCAAGCTATTTCGGGGAGGAGTTCCGCATCGATACCGTTTTCACGAACGGACGTGATCCGTTGCAGGAACTGATTGTTGAAGCCCGCCGTGTGGGCATGGAAGTGATGCCATGGTTTGAATTCGGTTTTTCAAGCTCCTACCAGGACAGCGGCGGGTACATCCTGCAGCGCTATCCGCACTGGGCGGCCAGGGATGTGAATGGGGATCTGCTTGCCAAAAACGGATTTGAATGGATGAACGCAATCCATCCCGAGGTGCAGGATTTCATGCTGGCGCTGATTCGCGAGGTCATCACCAATTACGATATTGACGGTATACAGGGTGATGACCGCCTGCCGGCCATGCCGGCCGAGGGTGGGTACAGCGAATATACACGGAGCCTCTATGAACGGGAAACGGGCCGGCCGGTGCCCGATGACCCGCGTGAGCCGCAATTTCTGCAATGGAAAGCCGATAAGCTTACATCGTTTGGCGGGCGGCTGTACACCATGGTAAAAAATCAGGATCCGGAGCTGATGGTGTCGCTCTCACCGAGTATCTATCCATGGTCGCTTCAGGAATATCTGCAGAACTGGCCGGCATGGATCAGGCGGGGGCAAGTCGATCTGCTGCATCCTCAGAATTACCGCTATGATATTGACCGCTACATCTCTACAGCCGACACCATGGGCTGGTACGCGGGTATTGTACCGGATGAACACGGCAACCGCTACATCCCCGAACACGATGTGGTAATCGCCCCGGGAATTTTGATCAAGGCCGGACAAACATATAACGGGCCCGGATATGTACTCAAAGCAGTGGAGCATAACCGTAATCTCGGCCTGAACGGCGAGGTTTATTTCTTCTTCGAGGGACTCGGCGCATCCAATGAGTATCTGGCCGATACCCTGTACAAGTATGTGTATTCCGAACCGGTCGGGCAGCCGCACCGTCGCGGTAGTACAAGGGTATCCCCGGCTCTGATCTCGACTGCCACCGCCGAACAGCTTGAACCCGCGGGCCGCTGGGCGGAGACCCGTGATAATGGCGCCTACGGTGGGAACTATTACACCGGGCAGGCCGATTCCGTACAAGCCAGCTTTCACCTGACTGTAGAACAGGTAGGAAGGTACGATCTGTATGTCCACTATCCGTTTGGTTCGGGCATCGAAAGTATCCCGGAGATCAGGGTGAAAAGAACGTCGGGCGTGTTGAGTTTCAGGCCGGATTTTGAGTATGAACAAACCGGTGGCTGGATACCGGTTACAAACCTTGTTATAACAGAACCCGGCGAGGTGACCATCACCTTAAGCGGCAACAAAAACCTGATTGCTGATGCAGTAATGCTGCTGCAGAATCATAAAGCTATCAAATAGTGCGTCTCATTAAACCTGTAGAGAATAAATTAAAACTTCTGATGGCTTTGGTCCTGTTGATGCTTATGCCGCTTCGGGTATTTGCGCAGCAGGAGATTCTGCATACAGAAGAGATCCGGGGTGTCTGGATTACCAATGTGGCCAGCGATGTGATGTTCAGCAAGGAAAAGCTGGCAGCAGCCATGGATTATTTGGCCGGAAATGGAATCAACGTCGTTTTTCCCGTGGTCTGGAACAAGGGGGTAACACTCCACCGCGCTCATCATGGAGGTAGCCGAAAATTATGATATCGACGGTATTCAGGGCGACGACCGCCTGCCGGCCATGCCGGTTGAGGGCGGATATGACGAATACACGGTGAATTTGTACAAATCAGAGCATAACGGAAACGAACCGCCAACCTACAGGCTCGACAGTGACTGGGTACTCTGGCGATCGGAAAAGCTGGCCGATTATCTGGAAAACCTCTACAACACCGTAAAGGCCTATGATCCGAAGCTCACGGTATCGATGTCGCCCAGCCAGTACCCATGGGGGCGCGACAACTATCTGCAGCATACCGAAATTTGGCTCGCCCGTGAAATCCTCGATTTTGTACATCCCCAGCTCTATCCGCCGGTTCGCACACTGGCGAACTACCAGCAGCTGGTCAGGAATACGGTAGGTCCGAATACGACCGGACCGGGTTCCTATGCAGGGAATTACCGGCACATGCTGGCTCCCGGTATGCTTATCAAAGTGGGCAACGAGAATGTTTCGCCCAACATCGTGAGGGAGATGGTGGCCTATAACAGGCAGTTCAACCTGGCCGGCGAGGTCTTCTTTTTTTACGAAGGGATGTGGGACAAGAACGAATTTCTGGCCGATACCCTCAAAAAGTACTGGTACGATATTCCGGCCATCATGCCCAACCGGAACAGAAGCCTGCGCCGCCCGGCAGCAGCAGTGGTGAACGAAACGGATGCGGCAGCCGTACGGACCGGATCCTGGCAGGCCTTCCTGAACGGGCAGCTTACACCGGTGGGCTACAGGGGCAACTCGCTGGGTACAGCGGCCGGATCAGGTGCGGCGGTTACCTGGAACTTCAATGTGCCGTGGGATGCCCATTACCGTGTATATGCCTATACGCCGTACAGATCGGATTTTACGGCTACATCCGGCGCCCGCTTTGGCGTACTGAACGATGAGGGTAGCGACACCACCTGGACAGTAATCAACCAGCAGGTTTCACGTAACAGGGGCTGGATGGAGATCGGCAATACACTTCTTACGCAGGGTACAAAGCCGGTGGTCTTTCTGAGCTCAGATGATATTGAGGACGGCAATCCGGTGCTGATCGATGCGGTGATGCTTGTACTCGACCGGAAACAGTCGCCCGATGTGGAGATACCGGTCAGCCTGGTCACATCCATCGGAGAGGATAGGCGGCAGGAGACTCCGGCCTCGGTTTATCTGCATCAGAACTACCCAAACCCGTTCAACCCGACAACCAGCATCCGTTTCGATCTTGCTTCGCCGGCATCCGTAACCCTGAAAGTGTACGATGTGATGGGCCGCATAGTGGCGGTGCTGAGAGATGGCAACAGGGTGCCGGCCGGTTCACATACGGTGCAGTTCGATGCCTCGTCGCTGGCCAGCGGAATGTACATTTACCGGCTTGAGACCAACGGGATAAGTACGTCGCGGGCCATGCTGTTGGTGAAATAAGGCAAAGCTGATGGTATTCGTGCAGGCCGGGATGTAACAATACCGGTCAGATTTACCTAGGTGACTGTTCGGAATAACGATTATGATGGAGTAAGTGAAACTAACAACATCTAACCAAAAACTGCGGGGGCCGCTTGGCACTAATTGATTATGCGATTGTAGTGGTGTATCTGCTCATACTGATCATGATGGGTCTGTATCTGCAGCACCGTGCTTCGCGGAGTACCGAAAGTTTCTTCCTGGGCGACAAAAACCTGCCGTGGTGGGCGCTTGGCGCTTCAGGTATGGCGTCGAACATGGATGTATCGGGAACCATGATTATTGCCGCCCTTATTTACGCGCTTGGCGTGCAGGGATTCTTTATTGAAATCCGCGGCGGTGTGGTGCTCATCCTGGCCTTCTTCATGATTTTCATGGGCAAATGGAACAGACGGGCCGAGGTGATGACCCTGGCCGAATGGATGGAATTCCGCTTCGGAAACGGCAAACAGGGTCAGGCAGCAAGGGTTCTGGCGGCGATTGCCCAGCTTACATTTGCCGTTTGGGCCATATCCTACTTTATTGCCGGCGCCGGAATTTTTCTGAGTGAGCTGCTGGGAATCCCCAAAGATGTGGCCGCGATTCTGATGGTTTCACTTTGCGCTTTTTACGCGGCCCTGAGCGGTCTGTATGGTGTGGTCTACACGGAGGTGTTCCAGGGTATCCTCATCCTTTTTGTGATCATCTACGTGGTGATCAATGTGATGATGAACATTACGCTCCCCGAAGAATTCATCGTTTCGGTACCGATGACAGACGGAACATTTACGCAGATTACGCACAAACTTTCGGACTGGACCAACTTTATTCCACGCTGGGAGATGAACATACCCGGCGAATACAGCCAGTATAACCTGATTGGGCTGGCCACCATGTTCTATTTGCTGCGTTCCACCATCGACGGGATGTGCGGATCGGGCGGTTATATGGTGCAGCGTTTTTACGCGGCAAAAAACGAACGCGAGGTTGGCCTTCTCAGCGTATTCTGGATCACCCTGCTTTCATTCCGCTGGCCTTTTGGCATCAAGGGGATACTCGTTGCCGGTCTGATGGCAGCGGCCATGTCGACCTATGTGGCCATTGTGAACTCAGGTGCGGCTTACTGGGTGAACGACATCTACCAGCGTTTCCTCCGGCCTGATGCCGACAGGTCACAGCTCATCTGGCAGAGCCGCATCTCCTCAATCGCGATTGTAATCCTGGGACTGATGTCGACGTATATGTTCCGGAGCCTGAACGATGTGTGGGGCTTTCTGACCATGGGTTTCGGTGTCGGGCTGATTGTGCCGCAATTTGTACGTTGGTACTGGTGGCGGTTTAACGGCTACGGGTACGCAGGCGGCACCTTTGTGGGCATGACAGTGGCCATCGTACTGCGCTTTGTGGTCGACGGGTTACCGGAAATGTATATGTTCTTTATTACGGCCGCCATCACCTTTGCCGCCTGCATCATTATAGCGCTGATGTTTCCGGCTACCGATGACGAAAATCTCAAGTTGTTTTACGCGAAGACCCGGCCATTCGGATTTTGGGGGCGTATTCGTAACAACATCCCCGAAATCGACATGAATGCGGTGAATGAGGAAAACCGGCGCGACATCTTCTCAACCTTTGTCGCTGTACCATGGATGCTTTTCATGGGAATCACTCCGATGCTGTTTGTGACCAAACAATGGCACTATTTCGGCTACGCGTCGATAGTGCTGGTACCACGGACCGCAGATAGCGTTCGACTGGCCCTTCCCGTTCAACCACATCCCCCAGACCTTCGAGCAGCAGGCAGTTCGGTTCACCTCGCCGGGCACCGGTTTGCTTACCAGTATCGGCCTCTATCCGGGCAACGGATTCAATTCAACAGACGGGTTCAATGATTCTCTAAAAATATCGTTGCTCAAACCGGCAAGGGGCGTTATCGATACCGTGCGCTACGGAAATGAAAACGCAACCAATAACTATACGATCATATTCAATATGCCGGTGCGAACGGATGTGCAATCCTATGGTGTAAGATACACGGTTCCAGAGGGGGATGAGGCCGTAAGGCTGTCGCAGGTCCAGTTTTTCGTAGAAAATCTGAGCAGCAGTCCGTTCCTGCCGGCAGGGGATACGCCACCCAACGACGATCTGCGTGTTAGGGTGTTTTCCGTTGACAGTTTAACCGCACTGCCGGATGAACTAATTGCTGAAAAAAGTGTAATCATGAGTTCGTTCAAACCGCAAGAGTGGAACACTATCGATGTATTCGACCTCGGTGTGGATGTGGAACCCGGCGCAGAGGTGATTGTAGCCTATGACCTGGTGGTCACCGGCGATCCCAATCACATCGGTTTTGCCAGTGCGGCGGCCGTTGGTGAACCCCGCCGGAGCCTGGTACTGGAACCCGATGGCTGGGCCTATTTTGCCGATTCCGATCGTTGGGGCGCAAATGATCTTGCACGTCACGCAGAACTTTGGATGAGGTCCGTTTTCGAAAGCCTCACCACGGATGAAGGCAACGACAGCCGCAGCCCCGACGAAAACTCCCCGCTGGCCGATGCCATTGTGATCCCATTCAGCCAGTTCAGCCCGAATGAATTCAATGCCATTGATGTGAGCAGCCTTGGGCTTTCGCTCGAAGCCGGCGAGGACTTCTGGGTGACCGCTGAGGTGATACCGGTAGGTGATCAGGACCGTTTTTCATTCATATCCGATGGTGCAGAGCCGGAACCAACCTACCGGTCGGCCGCACGTGTAACGGGCAGCGGTGAGACAAGCGCGTGGCGTTTTCTGCAGAACACCCAGTTCAATTCAGAATATGTATTCCGGATGACAGCCGGCTTCAGTGTTGGCGGCCAGATAGTGATAACCGACGGGCTGTTCGTACTTATTCACGAAGATGACGACGGGAAACCGGGCAATGTGATCAACCTCAAAGCCGTACCCATGAATGGTCTCGACCAGCAGGCCTGGAATACCGTAGATGTTGCCGACTGGAGCTATAATCTGCAGGAAGGCCGTGATTTCCATGTGGTGCTGGCCGGCGACTTCGACCAGAACGAAATTGCCATTGGCCGGGATGCAGGTGCTACCGATCCTGCAGAATTCAGGGCAACCGCATTTTATCTCAATGCCAATGAGTGGGTTAAGATCGGCGAAACGGGCTTGTTTGGCGGCGAAAATAACCTGATGATAGAGGCAGAGTACAGCACAGCCACTTCCATTGATCGTGAAGGGTTACCGCTGGAGTTCACCCTGCACAACAATTACCCGAACCCGTTCAACCCGTCCACCACACTGGCGTTTGGTCTGCCGGAATCATCCGCAGTCACACTCGCTGTGTACGACATGCTCGGCCGGCGTGTCGCATCCCTGAAAAACGGTGAATCGATGCCTGCGGGTTCGCACCAGGTTACATGGGATGCATCAATGATGGGCAGTGGATTGTATATTGTGCGGATCAGCAATGGCGTGAATACACGAACACAAAAAGTGATGCTGGTGAAATAAAGCCATTGAGGTGTTAGCATGCTTTTGAACAATAGAACAATAGAACAATAGAACATTTGAACTGCGAAGTGATTTGGAACGTCACCCTGAGCGCAAGCCGGCGCAAAGCGACGGCTGAAGTCGAAGGGCGTGGCCCCGTGGCAACGGGGCCAGATGGTGCTTTAGGGCATGATATTTTCACAGAAGTTCCAACATATCGCGGGATTGCATCCCACGACGCCCTTCGTCTCCGCTACGCTGCGCTCAGGGTGACGCTCAGGGTGACGCTCAGGGTGACGTTTGATAACTTGTCACTGATAGCGCATGCCCCGATTTATCGGGACGAAGTCGAAGAGCGAAGGGCTCGAAGGGCACAAAATTTCTATATCCGAAACACGGTCTGATAATCTGATATTTAAGTATAATCAATGGTATCCATTCTGATCATATCCGGCATTTTACTCTGGTTGGCTTACCGGTTCTACGGCACCTGGCTGTCGGATAAGCTGGGTATCGACGATAAAAATGTAACCCCGGCCCACAGTCAGGAAGACGGGGTGGATTACGTGCCCAGCAAGGCACCAGTCGTGCTCGGGCACCACTTTGCCTCCATCGCCGGCGCCGGGCCGATCGTGGGTCCTGTAATTGCCGTGGCATTCGGCTGGATACCCGCCCTGCTCTGGATTCTGATCGGCGGTATCTTTTTCGGTGCCGTTCACGATCTCACCTCCCTGATGGCATCGATACGGCACAAAGGTAAATCGATCGGGGTAGTGATCAAATCCTACATCGGTGAGACCGGCAAAAATCTGTTTCTGGTGTTTGCCTTTGCCACATTGCTGCTCATCATCGCGGTATTCATGGACATCGTGGCAAAAACCTTCGTGAGTGTACCATCGGCGGCCAGCGCATCGGTGTTGTTCATGATGCTGGCCCTGGTATTCGGCTTTGTGATGAAACGCTACCGGATCCCGTTCTGGCTGCTGACGATAGCCGGCGTAAGTATCATGTACCTGATGATCTGGGTAGGGCTGGAATACCCGATGAACCTCGGCTATACTGCCTGGATCGGCATTCTGGTGGTCTACATTTTTGCCGCGGCGGTAACCCCTGTAAATATTCTGCTGCAGCCACGCGACTATCTGAACTCCTTTCTGCTCTATGGAATGATGTTGTTCGGTATTGTCGGCATCCTGGTGATGAACCCGGATATCGAAATGTCGGGGGCGGTCAGCTTCGAGGTGGAAAGCCTGGGTTACCTGTTCCCGGTACTTTTTGTGACGATTGCCTGCGGGGCGATATCGGGATTTCACTCACTGGTGGCCTCGGGAACCACATCCAAACAGATCGACATGGAATCGGATGCCAAGAAGGTTGGCTACGGCGGTATGCTCATCGAGTCGATGCTGGCGGTAGTGGCGGTCTGCTCGGTGATTGTGATGAGCCGCGAGCAGTACATCAGCAGCCTGATGACGGCCGGTCCGGTTACTCTATTCTCGGAGGGAGTAGGCGGATTTATGGCCGGTATCGGCATACCAATTGCCTTCGGAATCTCGTTCGTGGCCCTCACGGTCTCGGCCTTCGCGCTCACATCACTCGACACCTGTACGCGCCTCGCACGGTTTGTGGTACAGGAATATGCGGAGGGCCATTCGCAGGCGGTATCCCGGTTTTTTGCCGGAAACCGATTTGCCGGTACGCTGCTGGTTGTGTTGCTCGGTATGGCCCTGCTTCTCACAGGACAGTTTCAGGAGCTGTGGCCCATTTTTGGCTCCGCAAACCAGCTGCTTGCCGCCCTCGCCCTGCTGGCGGTAACAGTCTGGCTCATCAAAACCAATGTGAACCCGGTTTTCACCCTTGTGCCT
>JAIVHB010000098.1 GCA_020201275.1 Rhodothermaceae bacterium
ATCCTCTCCATTGACACTGAAAATGAGGCCCGTCTCTGGATCAAAAGCAGCAGAGGGTGGGTGGTTCAGTTACAGTCGGCACTCAACGGGATACGCCGGGACATCAGAATCGAACAGCTGGAGCTGGACCGTACCCTGCTTGGCGACCTTGAAAAAGACCTGAACATCGAAACCCTGATCGTGGATGAGGCTTCACGGTCATCAACAGCCGACAAGCTTGTGGCCGCCTATGCCATATTTCTTGTGTTGCTGGCCGTTTTTATGGGGTTTGCGCACCAATTTACAGGCATTACCGGCGAAAAACAGCACCGGATCACCGAGCAGGTGGTCTCGGCCATCGAACCGCAGGCATGGATGGACGGGAAAATCCTGGGTATTACAGGAGTCGGAATTGTGAATGTGATGGTCTACGCTGTGATCGGCCTGATCGGTTACGCCGGCTTTATGATGGTATTCGGCAATATCGGGTTTATGGGTGCGATCACCCTTGTAAATCCGATCACCATGCTCCTCTTTTTTCTGATTGCGTTGCTGGGCATCCTGATGTGGAATGCCTTTCTGGCCGCAATTGCCGCCACGATCGATAATCCAAACACCTCCGAACGCTCGGGCCTGATGATGTTGCCCCTGCTTCCAGTCATGTTCGCATTCTTCACCCTGTATAACCCCGACAGCATCTCTATGCGCATATTGAGCTGGTTTCCCATCACTTCGCCCGCCGTTTTGCCGGCCCGCATGGTGCAGACCAATGTGATGTGGTGGGAGGTGGTTGTGGCCATTGTTTTACTGGTTGCCGCCATTGGCCTTTTCCGTTATTTAGCGGGAAAAATCTTCGCAACCGGCATGCTCATGTACGGCAAAGAACCCTCACTGCGCGAAATGCTCTACTGGATCAGGCGCGCATGAAGGTATTCATTGATGAAGTAATATTGAACAGGAAACTGGATACTTTAAAGGTATGTGTGGAGCCGTTCTGATATCAGAGCATCTGTCTGGATGTATTTTCAACCACGATTGGATTTTGTGGTCAGTGCAGAGGTTCAGGTCATTTTTTCAGGGATATATCTGTAAAAAGCCCGCCCCGGATATCCGGAACGGGCTTTAATGTTAACCGATTAACTTGCCGAGATGGTATCACTGTCTGAGTGTGAACAGTAAAACCTTGCACATCTTCCCGGCAAGGGCAATCAGAACAGTACCGTCACTGTATTGGAACAGGTTGTGGTGCCGGCTTCGCACACCTTGTATTCATAGGTGGCACCGCCGCGGTTATTAGTGGCGTCGGTATAGGAGCCGGAATTGCTAACCGTCGCAATTTTACCGCCATTACGGAAAATATCGACACTGGTTGATGTTGCACCGCTCCAGGAGAGATCGGTGTGGTGACGTCCCTGTACCTTATATCCGTTCGCGCTGAGGCTGATGTCGCCGGGTTCAGGATCGGAGCCTCCGCCATCATAAGGAGCGGTCACAGAAACGTTTTTGGATGTGGTTCCCGTTGCACCTTCATTATCGGTAACGGTGAGGGATACAGTGTAGGTATCGGTTCCGCTGTAGGTATGTGACGGATTTTGTGCTGTCGATGTGCTGCCGTCACCAAAATTCCAGCTCCGGCTGGTAATCGAACCGTCAGAATCTGTGCTGGTATCGGTGAACTGCACAGAAAGGTCATTAACCGTGAACGTAAAGCCGGCTGAAGGTGGCGAATTCGGTTCTGGATCGGTACCGCCGCCGTCACCATCACCAGCGCCATCAATCAGACTGTACACCATGTGGTTGTTGGTTGTGCTGGAGTTGGAAACTTTGTTCTTCGTGCTGACTTCCGTTACGGCATTATACACCTGTTGTGAGCTGGCAGATGTATTATTCTGGAGGAATAACGCGGCTACACCTGCTACATGGGGGGCCGCCATACTGGTACCACTAATGGTATTTGTGGCCGTATTGCTCGTATGCCAGGCGGATGTTATACTGGCACCAGGGGCAAACATGTCCACACAGTTGCCATAGTTTGAAAATGAGGTTTTTGAATCGTTGGATGAAGTGGCCCCGATGGTATAGGCTTTGGGCGCTCCCGCCGGGGAATATCCGCAGGCATCCTGTCCGCGTCCGGCCCGGTTGCCGTTACCTGCGGCAACAATAACGGGAACACCGGCATCATACATTTGTGCTACCGCATCATCGATGGATGTGCTTGATCCGCCGCCGAGGGACATGTTGGCGACCGCGGGTTTTTTGGCATTATTTGCCACCCATTCCATTCCGGCAATCACGCCGCTAAAGGAACCGGAGCCGTTGCAGTCAAGCACCCGTACTCCAACAAGTGTTACGCCCTTGGCAACACCGTAAACAGACCCACCAACCGTGCCGGCCACGTGGGTACCGTGTCCGTTACAGTCTTCGCTGGTGCCTCCAAAGGCATCGTACCCACGCTGGGCACGCCCGCCGAAATCGTTGTGTGTCGTGCGGATACCGGTATCAATGATATAGGCGGTTACCCCAGATCCGGTCGCCTCATAGGTATACGTACCGTTGAGGGGCAGATCCCGCTGATCGACACGATCCAGCCCCCAGGTGGCGTTGCTTTGGGTAGCCATGGTGGTCACCACCCCGTCCTGCTCCATACGAACAACCCGGTTGTCGCGCAGAAGGCCCATTCGGGCAGCATCGGAGATATGACCGGCGAAGCCGTTCAGTACCGTCTGGTACTCAAAATCGGGTTTAACACCGAAATCACGGGCTACATCCGATGGTCTGGCACCGGGAGCGAGGGTTACAATGAAACGCCCCGGAATGGCCTGGATGTTGGCGGTTCCGGCCGCATTATCGGAACGCTGGTTCAGCTCGACCGCAGAACTGTCGTCGCTGCTGATGTGCTGGCCGCTGTCGCAGGCCATGAAGACAAATACCGCTATAACGGGTATATAATACCGTAGTTTTCTGAACATACTTACCTTATTTGGTTACTGTTAACTGGACGCAAGCCGGCCATGTCTCAATCTCACAAAAGCCTGCTTCACACGATTCCTTGAATCTAACAAAATCCTGATGTAAGTCAAGTACTAATGCATAAACATCTGACATACAATGTATTTCATTAGAAATGAAATAAATACCTCCCGTCACCTTGAGCGCAGCCCTGTGCATGGCGCAGGGCGAAGTCGAAAGGCCGGGGGATGGGTGAATCAAGCATGGGGGTTCCATGATTGAAGAGGTTGAATTGGTACAGATGAAAGATCCACGGCCGTGGGTGAGGGTCTACATCCGTCCTCGCGCTTGCCGGTGGCAGATTTTTTATACAACCTTCTTTCAGGTGGAATAATCGCAGTTTGATATGCACGGTTTTGATTTATCGATTCATAAGATTCAACGACGTACCGATTTAACGATTTATATGAATTCTACAGGGTGCAGCTATGTCACCTCCCAAATAGTGTTGCCCGTTTTGAGGGCAAAATTAGGGGCTACCAGTGACATCCTCCCAAAATCACTTCGCTGTTCTACTGTTCCCTAATTCGAAGCATGCTAACAGCACCATCGGTGTCACCTTCCATATGGGGTAGCCCCGAA
>JAIVHB010000231.1 GCA_020201275.1 Rhodothermaceae bacterium
GAACAGGCACTACCTTCACGCTCAGCTTTCCGCTCATTACCGGGATTGAGCAGGAATGACAAAAGAGCAGGGTACATTGAAATACGTTAACAATCATTGAAGGCATCTACCGAAAAATTTCGCCCCTTTTCCCGCCTGGTCAAACGTGAAGCAGGCACAACCCTCGGCCTCGGCCTGCCCCTGGTGGCTGCCAGCCTGCTGCAGATGTCGATGAGCTTTGTGGATACGGTAATGGCAGGAAACCTGAGCACCCTCGACCTTGCCGCCGTTGCCGTGGGTTCGAGCGTACTCATGCCGGTCATCATGTTCGGATCGGGTGTGCTGATGGCCCTCACCGCCATCGTCGCCCAGGATTACGGTGCAGGGCGGACCAATCTGATCGGCCGGAATGTGCGGCAGGCCCTCTGGCTGTGTGCCGCACTGGCCATACCCGGCATTCTGATCCTGAGGAATGCGCAACCCGTACTGCTCTTCATGCAGATCGGGGAGGACACATCATTGCTGGCCTCCGGTTACCTGGATGCCGCTTCATGGGGACTGCTGCCCATGTTCTTTTACTTCGCCTTCAAACAGTTCAACGAGGCCGTTTCGATTACCCGTCCGGCCATGTACTTCGCGTTTGTCGGACTTCTGTTCAACATCGCCGGAAATTATGTGCTGATGTACGGAAAGCTCGGTTTTCCGGCACTCGGGGCGATCGGCACCGGCTATGCCACCGCCATAGTAGCCTGGGTGATGTGCCTGTGCATGCTCGTCTATACCTGGCGGAAACCCTCCTTCAAACCCTACACCATTTTTTCAACCATCCGCCTGCCCGACTGGCACCACATCCGTGAAATGCTCAAGATCGGGCTTCCGATCGGCATCACCATCACCATGGAGGTTACCATGTTCGCGATCGTATCGCTGCTGATGGGCGCACTTGGTACGATGGCTGTGGCCGCGCATCAGATCGCACTCAATTTTTCGTCCATCACATTCATGATCGCCTTCGGACTGTCGAGCGCGGTTACGGTGCGCGTGGGTCAGACGTACGGACGCAAAACCATCCGCGATGCACGTTTTGTGGGCTATGTAGGTGTAGGCCTGGCCACGATGATCATGTGTACCACGGCGGTGCTCATGTTCACCTTTCCCGAGCTTATCACCTCCATCTACACCGGGGATGCCGAACTTACCGAAATGGCGGTGAGCCTGCTCTTCATGGCGGCCATTTTCCAGATCTCCGACGGGCTGCAGGTGAGCGGTTCCGCGGCACTGCGGGGCCTCAAGGATACCCGCGTGCCTATGTACGTAAACCTGCTCGCGTACTGGATCATAGGCCTGCCCACCGCCTACATGCTCGGTTACCACACCGCATTAGGCCCGAGAGGCCTCTGGATCGGCCTCATTGCCGGGCTGACCGTCGCCGCGATTCTGCACAACGTACGATTCTATTATCTCACAACAATAAAGCCGCGCAGGTTGTCACCCCCGTCATGGTGAGCGCAAGCCCTTGCGCAGCGGGGGCTGAAGTCGAACCATGTGAGCAGTGCCGCGCACTGCTCCGAACTAATCCTTGCAATTTGAAACTTTGACCCAATCCCTTATGGTTAAAAGAATATTGCCGGAACAGCCACTGTTTTTTTATCACGGCCAACCCTTAAATTGCAACAATTATATTTTGCAGCATCTGCAGCACAGCCCGAAACAGGTAAACGTATGAAACCCGCCTACATTCACCAAATTGCCACTGCCACCCCATCCAACCGGTACCGTCAGGAAGATGTGAGGGAAATCATGAAAGAACACGTGAGCGACCGCCGGGCTGTGAAAAGTGTTCTGCACCGTATTTACTCTCAATCGGGTATCGAAACAAGATACTGCGTGTTCGACGATTTTAAGGAAGGCGGGAGCAGCAGGCTTTTTTATAATCCGGACACCCGTTCCATCCGGGTACCGGGCACGCAGGAGCGTAACGATCTGTACATCAAACACTCGCGGGAACTGTTCACCAGGCTCGGGCGCGACCTGATCGACGCGACCGCCGGTGTAGAACCAAAAGACATCACCCATGTTATTACGGTGAGCTGCACCGGTTTTTACGCCCCTGGCCCCGACTATTTCGTAGTGCGTGACCTCGGCCTGAGGCCGGAAACGGAACGCTACCATATCGGCTTCATGGGATGTTACGCGGCCTTTCCGGCGTTGCGCATGGCAAAATCGTTCTGTGAATCACATCCTGATGCGGTGGTGCTTGTACTTTGCGTGGAGCTCTGCACCCTGCACCTGCGTTTCGATGAAAAAACCGATCATATGATTTCCGCGTCCGTCTTTGCCGACGGGGGCGGTGGCGCACTCGTGAGCGCTAAAAAGCCGGTTAACAGTCCCGCTTTTGAGATCACCTCCCTCCACACGGCCCTCACCAGTGAGGGTGAGCAGGATATGGCGTGGACCATCGGCGACACCGGTTTCAGCATGGTACTGTCGACCTATGTGCCCGAAATCATCAACAGAAACCTGGCGGAACTTCTCAAACCGGCCATGGAGAAAAACGGGATAAAACCCGCCGACGTCGATTACTGGGCAGTTCACCCCGGAGGACGGGCCATCGTCGACAAGGTGCAGGCCTCTTGCGGGATTCCCGATCAAAAAATCATATCCTCCAGAAATGTACTTCGGGATTACGGCAATATGAGCAGCGCCACCATCCTTTTCGTTTTGAAGGATTTGCTTTCAAGCGGCATCAACCCGGGCGATAAAACGCTTGCCATGGCTTTCGGACCAGGGCTAACCGTTGAAACCGGAATACTAACCGCCGTCTGAGCCATGATCCCAAACCTGAAAAACCGCGACCCGTCGCTGCGCGAACTCATGGATGACCCCGAATGTAACCTGCAGCTGCTCGAAAACACGTATCGACAGTTCGGTACCATCAACCGGTTGCTGGCAGGCTGGGAGAAGGTTTACCAAAGATACATCCTGCCTCACTGCAAGCCGGGGCAGCGGTACACGCTGCTCGACCTCGGCTCCGGCGGCGGCGACCTGGCCGTTTACATAGCAGACTTGAGCCGCAAGTACGGGCAGGATCTGCAGGTCTATGCCACCGATCCCGACCAGCGGGCCTACCTGTACGCCCTGAAGAATCACCGCGGCAGGGATGTGCTGTTCCTGGATGACACGCTTGAAAAGATCGCATTGGCCGATATGGAGTTTGATTTTGTGATCTCGAACCACCTGATGCATCATCTTCAGGAGGATGAACTGAGAACGATCATGGAGACTGCGGCCGGAATCTGTGTTAGAAGCGTCATATTCAACGACATCCGGCGAAGCACAGTCGGATATCTACTTTTCAGCACGGCAATCCGCCCATTTTTCCGGAACTCATTCATCATACCCGACGGTCTCACTTCTATAAAGCGGAGTTTCACCAAAAGCGAGCTGGACCGTGTGGTTCCCCGGGGATGGGAAGTGAAAAAAATGTTCCCCTACCGCCTGCTCACCGTACATCAGAAGTATGACAACGACAACTGAAAACGTTGATGTGCTGATTATTGGAGCCGGGCCTGTTGGAC
>JAIVHB010000099.1 GCA_020201275.1 Rhodothermaceae bacterium
CAGTTACAACGGTTACAGCTCCTGTCCACTGGTTACCGGCTACGGCAAGATGGTACTCGCGGAGTTCGACTATCAGAACCAGCCCGATCCCACATTTCCGTTCGACCAGAGCGAGGAGCGGTATGACATGTACGTGCTGAAAAAATTCAGCCTCCCCTGGATGTACTGGAACCTCATGCTGAAGGGGAAAGCATAGGCTTATCTAACATTTTTTTAAAATATTTTAGGGGGGTGGCTACGTTAACCATATATGCAACAAGCATGAAAACTGGGGATTAGCCGGCTCGTAACAGTCCTGTTCTTCGATCAGGATGAATGGGAAATACACGAATGCGAGCCAAATTGCTGTGATTGAAAAAACTATTCCCGAATTATTGCTCCTCTGCATACGCAGAGATCAGCAATTCACAATAATTTCAAATAAACAGGTAAAACAATGAGCAATTTAAAAATAAAAGGCAACTGGAACGTGCTTAAAGGCAAACTCAAGCAGGAATATGGTGACCTCACAGATGACGACCTGACCTATGTTGAGGGAAAAGAGGATGAACTTCTCGGAAAACTTCAGAAAAAAACCGGCGAAACAAAGGAAGCGTTAGCCGGCAAAATCAAGAAGTGGTCCGACTCATAAATCAGTTGGCCGAAAATCAATTTTAGATCAACTAAATAAGATGGAGTAACTATGTTGAACACAAAGTTTCACGGAATAATTATGGCATTCATTTTTTTACTGGGAAGTGCATTCCTGGTACAATGTGAGCAGGAAGAACGCAGCAACACCTTTGAAAAAGAACGAGAAGAGCTTGTAGATAATATGGAAAGCCTTCACTCGGAAATGGGGGAAAAGCTTAACGAGCTGGGTGCAAGGATTGAAGACGCCGGTGAAGATGCAGGCGACAGTCTTGTGAATGCCTATGAAGAGTTGAAAGACGACCGCTCGGATTTGGAAAAGGCCATTGATGATGTGAAATATGCTACATCAGACACCTGGGCCGACGTTAAAAGTGAAACCGAAAACGTTTACTTCTCCATATCATCCAGATTCGATGATTGGAAAGATGACCTGGAAGACCTCTTGTAAACGAATCTGTTACCTTTTGGCTATCTTTTGGTCCGGTGATGTTGGCATCCCACTTCAGCCAGGCCTCTGTATAGGGGTCGGTGGCTGATGCGGGCAGCGTATGTGCAAAAAAGAGAACAATTGAAAGGGAGAGTGTACGAAGCAGTGCGATCATTTTTTTATTTGGTTGAATTTTATGCAATCGAATATATCCGGGGGAGTTGTAAAAATCTTATGAGAATGAGGGGGTGGATTAAATAGCCATCAAGCATCCGTTTTTGTTATATTTCCACAGATGTTCATGCCCCGCTACAATTAACGACAATCCTACTGATGTAGTTCAGGCATGAAAACGTGAAAAAAAACCAGGCAAATGCCAGAAATAATCCTGTTCCATACATGCCGGTGTAATCCTTCAGTGTTCAGGCCCATAGATATATTCGTACGTATGACTGCCTCAGCAGCCAACCAATATTCACCCAACAGAATACAATAAGTGGATATTATCTGGGTAGGCGTGGCCTTTATCGTCGGGATTATCGTATCAAAAGCGAAAATTCCTCCTCTCGTGGGTTACCTCATTGCGGGGTTGCTCCTATCTTTGACAGGATACGAGGGCGGAGACCTGCTGCACCAGATCTCCCATCTCGGTGTAATTTTTCTGCTGTTCACCGTCGGGCTGCATATCAACCTGAGGAATATCCTTCAGTTTGAAGTGCTGGGTGTGGGACTTACCCACCTGTTTATCTCCACACTGATCTTTACCCCCCTTTGCCTCTGGTTCGGCCTTGAACCTGAAGCTGCGGTGATTGTTGGCATCACACTGGGATTCTCCAGCACCGTCCTTACGGCCAAAACACTGGATGTACGGAATGAAATGGGTGCTTACTACGGCCGGGTTGCCATCGGTATCCTGATCCTGCAGGACCTTGTGGCCATTGGCATTATTGCATACTCAGGCGGCGGAATACCAACACCTTGGGCTATTTCACTTCTCGGATTGCCATTGCTTCGCCCGGTATTTTCATGGCTGCTTCGCAACATCAGGCGCGATGAATTGATACTGCTCATGGCCCTGTCGCTTGCCATGGGTGGGGATGTATTGTTTAACGCGTTTAATCTGAGCGGGGAGCTTGGGGCCCTTGTTGTGGGCATGATCTTTGCCAACGATGAGTACGGCGACCAGCTCGAAAAAAAGATATGGGGCATCAAGGAAGCCTTTTTGGTCGGATTTTTCCTGGAAATAGGCCTGGGTGGATTTCCGGCATCCACATCATATCTCTTTATCGGGGTTCTGCTTCTGCTGCTACCAGTCAAGTTCATGCTGTTCTATGGCCTTTTCATACGTTTCAGATTGCGGGCGCGTACCGCTTTTTTGTCGACAACTACTCTTACAGCCTACAGCGAGTTTACCCTTATTGCAGGTGCAGTTGCCGCAACGGCAGAAATCATCCCCGCAGAATATGTTGCAATACTGGGTTTACTCACGGCGGTCTCTTACATCGCCAACACCTTTATAGTGATCAATGAAGACAGGATCTGGGACAAATTCGGCCACTTTTTCAATCGTTTTGAACGCGACGTAAAACACCCTGATCATCAGCCAATGACGCTCGGTGCCGCCAAATATCTGGTTATAGGCATGGGAAAGGCAGGATGCTCCGCATATGATCGGATTAAACATAAAAACGGACTTGTTGTAGGGTTTGATATTGACCCTGATAATGCCAGAATGCACCTTGATGCCGGACGCCGGGTGGTCTATGCCGATGCGCAGGATATCGACATGTGGGAAGAACTGGACATGTCGAAAGTAAAGGCTGTTATCGTATCCCTGTCGAGTAATATTGAACTGAAAAAGCACATCGTCAAGCTCATCCGCACGAAAAACAAATTTGACGGGGAGATCTATGTACTCACGCTGAACGAGCGGGAGGATGAACAAATACTTTTGTTCAATGCTAAACCCGTGTCCGTACCTTCGGTACAGATCGGCGAGAAAATGGCCGATCTGGGAATGGCAGAGAATCAGGCGTAGCGTAATCCTTTTTATCCGCGCAGGGGATTATAAATTCATTCAGCTAATAAAGCACTGCAATGGGCATATTTCATACCAGGATTCTTTTATAGCATCAGATAGCGCTGCACGAATTTATAGATGAGCCAGAGCAGAAACAGGCCCAGAATCAGTTCGAAAAAATCACCCATACTTTATCGTATTACTGAAGAATTGCTTTACTGATGATCTGTCTTAACACCCTGATCTTATTATAATGATCGGGGTAATTTGTCACAATAAGAAATACAAGCCAGGCCCCTCTATATCAACCCTGCAGAAGCGGTTCGGCAGTGAGAAAATGGGTTACTTCACCTGTATGTGTCAGGGTTAGTTTGTGCATGGCCCGTGTACAGGCAATATACAACATGCTTTTATCGATATCGGTCGCATAGTTTTTTACCGATACATGCGGCACGATTACCT
>JAIVHB010000232.1 GCA_020201275.1 Rhodothermaceae bacterium
GGTGCAAAAATATGTTCATCCTCGGCATCATCTACTGGCTGTACAGCCGGTCGCTGGATGCCACCATCAGTTTCATCGAAAAGAAATTCGGAAATAAGCCTGAAATCGCCGCCGCCAATATCAAAGCCCTTCAGGACGGCTACACTTTCGGCAATGCCACGCAGCTTTTTTCGGAGCGCTACAGTGTTGATCCGGCAAAGATCGATCCGGGAAACTACCGGAATATCACCGGAAACGAGGCTACGGTGATCGGCCTCACCGCGGCCACTAAAAAATCGGGGCTGAAGATGTTCTTCGGATCCTACCCGATCACACCGGCATCTGATATACTGCATGGCCTGGCCAGGATGAAGCATTTCGACGTCTACACGTTTCAGGCCGAGGACGAAATTTCGGCCGTTACATCCTCGATCGGCGCCGCATTCGGCGGTAATCTTGCGGTAACCTGCAGTTCCGGGCCCGGCATTGCCCTGAAAACGGAGGCGATTTCACTGGCTACCATCCTCGAACTGCCGCTGGTCATCATCAATGTGCAGCGCGCGGGTCCATCCACCGGCATGCCCACCAAGACCGAACAGGCCGATCTGCTGCAGGCGGTTTACGGCCGGGCGGGTGAATGTCCGCTGGTAGTCGTTGCAGCCCGCTCGCCGGCCGACTGCTTCGACACGATTTACGAAGCTTGCAAGATCGCCCTCGAGCACATGGTCCCGGTCATGTTCCTGTCGGACGGCTACATCGCCAACGGCGCGGAACCCTGGAAATACCCGTCGGGCGACGACCTGGCGCCCATCACCGTTGCATTCGACAAGCCGCGCGACACCAGTGGTGAAGCCTACAAACCGTACGTGCGCGATGAAAACCTGGTGCGCCCGTGGGCCATTCCCGGCACCAAAGGCCTGGAGCACCGCATCGGCGGCCTTGAAAAGGAGCACGAAACCGGGAATATTTCCTACGACCCCGACAACCACCAGCTGATGACCGAAATCCGTGAAAAGAAACGGGATTTGGTTGCAGGGTTCCTGCCCCCTGTCGAAGTCGAGGTCGGTGATGAGTCGGGCGATCTGCTTGTGATCGGCTGGGGATCAACCTTCGGGTCCATCAAGCAGGCCGTTCTTGAAGCCCGCGAGGAGGGATACAGCGTAACGCAGGTGCACCTGCGCCACATCAGCCCGTTCCCTTCGAACCTGGAAGAGGTGATGAAGCGCTACAAAAAGGTGCTCATTCCCGAGATCAACAGCGGCCAGCTCCTGAAGCTGATCCGCGACAAATTCCTGCTGCCGGCCGAGGGCTACAACCGGGTGCGGGGAGTTCCGTTTTCGGTGGAGGAACTCAAAAACGCGTTCATCGACCATATTGAATCCAGCAAATCCTGAGAGGCACACACATGGACACAACAGTAAAAACACCCGAACTGACCGGTAAAGATTTCTCATCCGACCAGGATGTGCGCTGGTGCCCGGGATGCGGTGACTACACCATCCTGAAACAGGTGCAGAATGTGATGCCCGATCTGGGCATTGCCCGGGAGAATATCGTGTTCGTGGCCGGTATCGGCTGCTCATCGCGCTTCCCCTACTACATGAACACCTACGGTATGCACACCATCCACGGGCGGGCGCCGGCTGTGGCAACCGGGCTCAAGGTGACCCGTCCTGACCTGAGCGTTTGGGTGATAACCGGCGATGGCGACAGCCTGTCGATCGGGGCCAACCACCTGCTGCATGCCCTCCGCCGGAATGTGGACCTGAACATACTGCTGTTCAACAACGAAATTTACGGGCTCACCAAAGGGCAGTCGTCACCGACCTCCAGCGAAGGTCTGGTCACCAAATCGACGCCTTACGGGTCGGTTGACCATCCGTTCAATCCGCTCTCATTAACGCTCGGGGCTGATGCCGGGTTTGTTGCGCGCACCATGGACCGCGACCCGAAACACCTGAACGCGATGCTGAAGCGCACGCACCAGCACAAGGGCACCTCCTTTCTGGAGATCTACCAGAACTGCCTCGTATTCAACGACGGCACCTTCGACCTGTACACCGACAAAGGCAAGCGTCCATCAACGGCCGTCTATCTGGAGCACGGCAAACCGCTCATTTTCGGTGAAAACAGCGACCGCGGTATCCGCCTCGACGGCCTCAGGCCCGAAGTGGTGGAACTGGGCAACGGTTACACGACCGGTGACCTGTGGATCCACGATGAAAACGATCCCGTTAAAGCGTACATGCTTTCCCGATTCTTTACGGTTGGCAATGCCGACGGATTCCCGAGACCATTCGGGGTTCTTTTCGAATCGAACCGCCCCTCTTACGAAGAACAGGTTGCCGCCCAGATGCAGGTGGCCAAAAAGAAAAACGGGGAGGCCGATCTGGACAAACTGCTCAGCGGAGATGAGACCTGGGTGGTGAACTGAGTCAGAAACTAATACCTGCTTTTGAACGCAATTCCGAGAATCGTTTGTCTCCGGTAAATGGGGCAATCAAATATTTATTTGTGAGTATACCGTAAATAGTGAGAAACACGTCCCGTTGTTCAACGGCCTTTGCGAGCCAGGAAAATCCTTCATCCTGTTCTTCCAGACCAAGGTAAATCCATCCGATTGCACCTGCCGATACATATTCTCCGCGCCCTGAGCGGTCAAGCAGTTGTGAAAGAAGAAGCCGGGCCTCATCTCTACGGCCTGCCCTTGCATAGGCATGACCCAGATATCCGGCATAGAATGTTGACGGAACGATCTCGAATACCCGTTCATAATGATGAATCGCCTCTTCGGTTTGTCCGTTTCCCAAATAGATATGGGCAATTGCGGCATGTGCTATCGGAAAAGAGTCATTGAGCTCAAGAGTTTTCCATATTTGTATAATCGCTTCATCAGTATGCCCGAGATCACCGAGAACCGAACCATAAATGGCATTAACTGTAAGCGAAAGTGGATCCTGCTGCCGGGCTATTTGTAGTTCAATTAACGACCGTCCCAGTTCAGGCCAATCATTTGAAGCCATCCAAGAGCGGAATGGGCATCGGGCAGGTTCGGGTCGATACGAAGCGCTGTCTTTGCAGCCTCAACACCTCTGCCCCATGAATCGACTGGTGAAAGTTCACTGTAAGCAGTGGGAACACTATAAGCCTGGGCAAGGGCAGCGTAAGCACGTGCGAACTGCGGATCACGTTGTGTTGCTTCTTCGAGATACCGGATCGCCTGTTCTATCTGCAGCCGGTTAAAAAAATAGAGCCCCCGAAGATAGAGTTCATATACCTGTATATCGGGTGTCGGAACGGTATAGCCAGGAAAACGTATGGCAAAACTGATCTCATTTTGAATGGCATTAATTATTTCCCGGCTTATCTCCTCCTGAACCTTAAAAATATCATCCGCCTCACGCTCATAGGTCTCTGACCATAACTGATAACCATTTTCTGTGCTGACCAGCTGAACATTAATTCGCAGATAACTGCCCGATTTCCGTACACTTCCCTCCAGAACATGTGCAACGGAGAGTTTTTCCCTGATTTCGACCAAATCCGGATTTATACCCTTGAATTGATAGGCCGATGTTCGTCCGGAAACTTTCAGACCGCTTACCCTGCTCAGTGATGAGGTGATTTCATCAGTGATCCCATCGCTGAAAAACTCCTGGTCCTGGTCATCGCTCAGGTTGATAAAGGGAAGTACTGCCACCGACGCTTTATCAGGTACCTTTGGAAAAGGCAGCCCTGTATACTGATTTTGTGATGATGCATCACTGTGCCTGTTCACCAGTTCGTATACTGTATAGGTGCCGGCAAGAACCGTAACAATTAGTACCAGAACTGTTACTTTCTTCTTTTTGAGAAACGAAGGCATGGAACGACCCTGAAGATGCCCGTATTCCACACCGTCAACCGCATTTCCCTTCACCGGCCTCCCCGGAACCTGTTCGGTTGATCCGGGATCTGTGTATGCGGGGTTTTTTAATGATATGTTCCGTGATTCAGGCTCGAACTGCTGCTTTGGAATAGATCCTCTGCTGCGTAATTGTTCGGCCAGTTCATCAATGGCCGGATCAGGTTTCATGCCCAGCTCGCTGTGCAGCAGCTCCTGGTGTTCCCGCGCAAGGAGCAAAGCCGCAGCCCTGTCGCCGGTGTATCCCAGCGCAATCATGAGGCTGGCGGTAGCCCGGCTGCTGAACGGATCAGTTCTGTGAAGCCTCTGCCACCATTTGACTGCCGTTTCATACTCATTGTTTAATTCTGCGGCATATGCGAGGTTTTCGAGCGCCCCCATTTGTTGTTTTTCCAGAACACGCCTGTGATTTTCTGCCCATTCTTCAAAGCCGGTTGTGCCGTCTAAATGTATCCCGTTTAGAAACGGACCTGTGTAGATCTGAACAGCTTTGTCATATTTGCAATCTGTTATCGCCTGTTTAAAATGAGCAACATCGCTGATCATGCGATCCGCATTGAGTCTGATTTCTGTAGAACCAGACAGCAGATCTGCCGCTTTAAAATGGTTTCGTAACAGGTGCAGAGCCTGATTCAGTGATCCTTTTGCCCTTTCGGCGCCACTCTCCGGCCAAAATAGAGCCATCAGCCTTTCGCGGCTTACCGATCCCTCAACGGCAAGAACGGCCAGTATGGCCAGCGACTTACGATGAACACCGGGATTGTCAAGCCGTTTGCCATTCTGTTCAACAGCTAATCCATCAAAAGTGAGCAGCTTGTACATTTTTTAAAAAAAAGATGTGACTTGACCGACAATTGAGCCGTAATTGAGCCCTGATTGATGACTGCGGTATACCTTTCGGGTGAACATCAAAGCGGAGTGCATTTATTTCATTCCTGTTACATAACAACTTTGTCACCTGATGTTGCCCTTTGCGGGCAATATCTGTGGTTCAGGATGACCTTTCATGCACTGCTATCTCTGCGATGTACACCATGATAATAAATACCAAATAACGATAAATCAATACGATGGAGAATCATCATGAATACATATAAACTTAAATACAGTCTGAATGCATCCACGACTATTGCGGCAATTTTGCTCGCATTTTTGCTGATCAGTTGCAACGGAATCACCCAAAATCCGGTTTCATCAATCGATTCCCGCACAGATGTTACAGAGTCTACTCAGCGCAGTCAGCATGCACATAGTGCAGAACTCCCGTTCAGCGGAAATTGCGAAACTACGTTTGACCCCCCGACCTTTCTTAGGCCACCTGCCGTCTTCAGCCAGACTGATATAGGAAACTGCCGGTTGACACATTTCGGCCAGTCGGACTTTTTCTCGTTAAAAGAGATCGATTTTGCAGCCGGCACACAAAAAACAACTGAAGCCTATTTTACTTCGGCTAACGGCGATATCATGTATGCCACAGGCGAGGGATTCAGTTCTCCCGGTCAGCCCGGTACTATCAATTTCAATGCCGTTTTAAACTTTTCGGGAGGTACCGGCAGATTCAGCAACGCGACAGGCAGCGTACAGGTTGAAGGCACAGCTGATGTAATCAACCGGAAGGCGAGTTTCAAGTTGTTCAACGGCGTTATATCGTATAGTGCATCTGACAGAAATAGATGATGCTTTTAGGCACGCAACAGGGGGCTTTTTAATAAAGCCCCCACGTGCTTCGACTACGTCCCGGCTCGCCGGGACTGCGCTCAGCATGACGTTCAGGACTGCGCTCAGCATGACGTTCAGGACTGCGCTCAGCGTGACGTTCGGTACTGCGCTCAGCGCGACGTTCGGGACTGCGCTCAGCGCGACGTTCGGGACTGCGCTCAGTATGACGTTCGGGACTGCGCTCAGCATGACGTTCGGGACTGCGCTCAGCATGACGTTCGGGACTGCGCTCAGCGTGACGTGGTTCGACTTCGCTCCACTTCGTTCGGCTGCGCTCACCATGACGGGGGTGGACTGCGCTCAGCGTGACGTTCGGTTAGTTGCGGCTGTTGTCTGATTTGCGGATCTGATCGACCTGATCGCCTACTGACCGTTTGAATTTGCCCGTTTTGTGGTCGAGGTCTTCGTAACCGAACGGTTCATCCTCTTTCAGTTCGCGGGAATCGTGAACACCGTAGCGGATCGTGATGTAGACCACATAGATGATCAGGATCACACCGAGCAGCAGGAGGGCCGGCCAGATCCCGATATCAAATCCGAAATAGACCAGCACGGCGT
>JAIVHB010000100.1 GCA_020201275.1 Rhodothermaceae bacterium
GCCCTCGAAAATGCCCGGCTTTTTAATGAAACCACCTGACTGCTGGCTGAAACCGAACAGCGCAACGCCGAGCTGGCCGTGATCAACAGCGTACAGGAGGGGCTGGTGCGCGAGATGGATATGGAGGCGATCTACAGCCTGGTGGGCAACCGAATCTGCGATGTACTGCATACACAGACCATGGCCATCCGTACCTTCGACCACGAAAACGGTACTGAACACTGGGTGTATGCAATTGAAAACGGGGAGCGCCTTTACATCGACTCCGCACCGTTTATCTGGGCCAACAGGCAGGTCATCAAATCGAAAGAATCCCTGCTTATAAACGAAAATTACCTGGAGACGTCGGTAAAATACGGCGGTACCGGCGTAACCAAGGGGATGCCCCCGAAAGCGGCCATTTTTGTTCCGATGATCGTGGGCAACAAGGTTATGGGGTCGGTTAGCCTTCAGAATGTGGAAAAAGAGAAGGCCTTTACCGATTCGGATGTAAGGCTGCTCACCACGCTAACCAACAGTATGAGCGTGGCCCTCGAAAATGCCCGCCTGTTCAATGAAACCACCCGACTGCTGGCCGAAACCGAACAACGGGCCACAGAACTGCACACGGTGAACCACATCAGCCGGGCTATGGTAACGCAGCTTGAATTTGATGCCCTCATCAAGCTGGTCGGTGACCTGATGAAAGATACCTTCAAGGCGGATATCGTTTACCTGGCCCTTCACGACCGTGAAACCAACATGCTGAATTTTCCCTACTTTTATGGGGATACGATTGAATCCAGGCCCTTTGAAAATGGTATAACCGAGAAGATTATCCTGAGCCGTGAGCCCCTGCTCATAAATCACAACCTCGACTCGGCCTACGAGGAAATAAACGCGGATAAAAAAGGGGAAATGGTCGATTCCTATCTGGGGTACCGATTATCTCGGGGAAAAACTCCATTGGGGTCATCAGTGTACAGAGCAATGGGCTGGATAACCAATTCAGCGAATATGATCAGAGGCTGCTCACTACGATTGCCGCAAACGTGGGTGTGGCCATGCAGAACGCGGAAGCTTACCAGAAGCTGCGGTCGGCACTCGATGATCTTAAAGCCGCCCAGGAACAACTCGTACAGCAGGAGAAGCTGGCAAGCCTGGGTCAGCTCACTGCCGGCATCGCCCATGAAATAAAGAACCCTCTCAATTTTGTGAACAACTTCTCGGAGGTTTCCGCAGAAATGGTGGATGAAATGCTGGAGGATGTCTCCTCTTTCCGGACCAGAATTACCGGTAACGGCGTGATCGACAAAACAGAAATCGATAAAACCCTGGCGGACTATCAGGATATCTTTAACGATATCAGGGCCAACCTCCGCAAAATCCACGATCACGGAACCCGTGCAGATGGTATCGTTAAGTCGATGCTCCTGCACTCGCGCGGCGGCGACGGCAGGATGGAGCCAACCAATCTGAATGCCCTGGTAAAGGAGTATGTGAACCTCTCTTTCCACGGCATGCGCGCTGCCCAGGATCCGATCAATGTGGATATCGACCTGCAGCTCGATAAGGCGGTTGGGGAAGTCCCCCTGATTACCGAGGATTTCAGCCGGATTATCCTGAACCTGTCGGGTAACGCGTTCGACGCAATGCGCGGGCATTGTACGACGTGTTCGGCAAAGGGGATCGATTACCACCCAAAACTTACCGTGCGAACCAAATCAGGCGACCGCAAAATCTTTATCGAAATCGAAGACAATGGTCCGGGCATACCCGACGATATTAAAGACAAAATCCTGCAGCCCTTCTTCACCACCAAAAAGGGAACACAGGGTACCGGGCTCGGACTGAGCATAACCCACGATATCATTAAGGCCCACGGGGGTGAGATGGAGATCAAATCCTCTCCCGGCAGTACCCTTTTCAAAATCTGCCTTAACAGGTGATGCTATCCAACCGGTATGGCTTCAATCATGCATAAAGCATATCCCGGGCCAATGCTGAAAAATAATTTTTATAACATGATAAATTATTGCTATTTAGTGACCTGTTGGTAAATGACTTTTTTAGGTAACCCGGGACTTCAATTCAAACGCACCATGAATGGCAGAATTTTCCACGTAAAGTTTCTCTTGTCTGTACTTCTTTTTGCGGTTATCCACTCTACGGTTGCTCATGCACAAACCCAGACCTATAAACACCTAACCACCAGGGACGGTTTGCCATCCGGTTTTTTGTGGAGCATGATGCAGGATCAGAATGGTTATATCTGGTTAGCTACAAATGCCGGCCTGAGCCGGTATGACGGGTATCAGTTCACAAATTACAGGCCCGATCCGGAGAATCCTGAAGCGCTGGTCGGCCCGCTCGTCTACTCAATCAGGGAACTTGACCGGAATACTTTTTTAATCGGCACAAACGGCGCATTGAATCTTTTTAATCCCGAATCAGGTACTTTCAAACGGGTTTCGGTTCCCGAAAACATGCCGGAAATAATCAATGCCCGCGACATTAAAATCATGGATACCGGTGATATATGGGTTGCCGCAGGCGCCGGGTTGTACCATTTCCCGCCTCAGGATCTCTACGCCGAAGTCCCCTCCGTTGAATTCTATCCCTATGAGTTTGAGTTGAGTGAGGGTACCCTCGCCGGATTTACCGCTCTTGTATTTGACGGCAGCCAAACCCTGTGGCTCGGATCACAGACTTACATCCACAAATTTGATCTTGAAAGCAGGCAATACGAAAAAATCGGGCCTTTCGAACAGAATGTTGAGGAAATTTTGCGCGGCACGGTCTGGGCCATGGAACGGGCTTCTAACGGTACCCTTTATATAACCTCATTAAGCGGCCTTGCCGTTTGGGCGGCCGGTGAAAATGAACCCTCGGCCGTAACCGAACTGGGGCCGTATGATGCTGAGGAACTGACGGCGGCAAATTTTCAGTCGGTCACCGAAGATCAGGAAGGGAGAATCTGGCTCGGAACCGGTAACGCAGGAGCTATAAGGTGGAATCCTGAAACAGACGAGGTTGCCGTGTTCCGGCACGATCCGGATAATGAAAACAGTATCCAGTCCGATGATGTTCATTACGCTTTTGTGGATAATCAGCAGAACACCTGGTTTGGCTATCATTTTGAAGGTGTAAGTATAATGTACTCAAATGCATGGAAATACACGTTCAACAGGGCTGCAAATGAATTCGAACCCGGCCATCCGGCGAATAATCTGCTTCACGTAACGGAAGACAGTTCAGGAAATTTATGGTTTCCGACACCGTACGGACTGGTTTACCACCCGTTCGACGGAGATGAGGCGACTGTTTACACGTTGCCATCCGGGATGACAGATGATGATGGTTTTGGCTTTTCCATTCTGCAGGAGGAAGATTTGTTTTTGGTATCCGGAGTCGGGAACCGGAGCTACACGTTCAATACCACCAGTAAAACATTCACCGATGTAACCGTGGGCGACAGCCTGGGTATAACTCCTTTCTCAGGCATT
>JAIVHB010000026.1 GCA_020201275.1 Rhodothermaceae bacterium
TTGGTGAGGGCATTCTGTGGCGTGGTCAGGATTTGATAGAAGTCCTCTTCGGTAAGGGAATCCATCTCAACACGGATGGGAAAACGTCCCTGCAATTCGGGAATAAGATCGGATGGTTTGGCAATATGGAAAGCACCCGATGCGATAAACAGCACGTGATCGGTCTTCACCATCCCGTACTTGGTGGATACGGTTGAACCTTCAACGATGGGCAGCAGGTCGCGCTGTACACCCTGCCGGCTCACATCCGGTCCGCCTTTTCCTTCGCCCGATGATCCTCCTGCGATTTTGTCGATCTCATCCAGAAATACGATACCCGCACTCTGTACGCGTTTAAGTGCTTCGCCTACGGCTGCATCGTGGTCAATCAGCTTTTCCGATTCCTCGGCGAGAAGCATTTTACGGGCCTCGCTGATCTTGACCTGCCGTTTTTTGGTCTTTTTCGGGGCCAGATTGCCGAGCATGTCCTGAAGGTTCATGCCGAGCTCTTCGAGACCCTGCGGCCCGAATATCTGCATGGTGGGCGTACCGCTCTGGCGCACTTCAAGTTCAACCTTGCGTTCATCAAGCTCACCTTTTTTGAGCTTTTCACGGAATTTTTCACGGGTACGCTGGTTCAGCTCCTCGTCCGACGCGGTTGCAGGGTCGAATACCTCACCCTGGGATTTGAATCCGGCAGAGGAGGAGGTAAGCGTGCCGGTTCCCGGTTTCTTCACAGGGGGTATGAGCAGGTCAAGAATACGTTCTTCAACCATCTCTTCGGCCCGTTTCCGCACACGATCCTGCATTTCCGCCTTAACCATGGCAACGCCGATGTCGGTCAGATCGCGGATCATCGATTCAACATCACGGCCTACATAGCCCACTTCGGTATACTTCGACGCCTCCACTTTGATAAAGGGGGCCTTCGACAATTTTGCCAGCCGCCGGGCGATCTCGGTTTTCCCGACGCCGGTCGGGCCGATCAGGATAATGTTGTTGGGCACAATCTCTTCACGTATTGCTTCATCAGCATTCAGCCTTCTCCAGCGGTTACGAAGGGCGATGGCCACGCTTTTCTTGGCAGCATTCTGCCCGATTATATACCGGTCGAGTTCTTTTACGATCTGGCCCGGTGTTAGATTATCAAGTGTTTCGAAATAGTCCTGGTTACTCAATTTCCAATACGGTTAAGTTATGATTGGTGTAGATGCAGATATCGGCTGCGGTGTTGAGCGATTCAACGACCATCTCTTTGGCCGACATCTGGGGAGCGTGCTTTTTGAGCGCTCTTGCGGCTGCGAGGGCATATGAGCCGCCGCTGCCAATGGCAATAATCTGGTCGTCGGGTTCAATCACATCACCCTGGCCGGATATGAGCAGTCCCTTTTCTTTGTCCATTACCGCCAGCAGGGCCTCGAGCCTGCGCAAATAGCGGTCGGTGCGCCACTCTTTGGCGAGTTCAACCGCGGCTCTCTGAAGGTTGCCGTTGTACTGGGTCAGTTTCTCTTCAAACTTTTCGAACAGGGTGAAAGCATCGGCAGTGGAACCGGCAAATCCGGCAATTACCTTTCCTCCCGCAATTTTTCGAACCTTCTGCACGGAGCTTTTCAGCACGGTTTTGTCGAGGGTAGCCTGCCCGTCGCCGCCAATGGCTACTTTGCCATCATGAAGGATTCCAATTACGGTTGTTGCATGTAATTTCATAGAAATTGGTTTTTTAACATACGTGATGAGCCGATATCAGTCTGCTTTTTCAGACGTGCCGGAGTCAGATGTGGTTTTTTCTGCTGTTTCAGCTTCAGCCTCAGCATCAGTTTTACCTTTATCCTTTCCTTTAGGCCCTTTTGCAGGGGTTTTATCGGATTTTGCACTTTTTTTGGCAGCAGGTTTCCTGGCGGCCGGCTTCTTCTTTACGGATTCGCCATCCTCTTGTTCAGCCTTTTTCGGCTTTGCACGGCGCGATTTTGGCTTCTCTGCTTCCGTGCCGGCCGCGTCTGAATCGGCAGCTGCGGGTTCTGCGGTTTTTTTCTCAACATCGCTCCCGGCTTTGGCGGTTTTATCTGTTTTGGCGGCAGCTCCGGATGATGCTGTTTTTTTGTTCTCTTTTTCCGCTTTATCTGCAGGCTGGTCTACTTCAGTACGGGGTTCCTGCTCCTGGCTGGATTTCTGTTCAGCTTCTTCACGAAGCCTTCTCTCCCTGTACTCGCGCGCAACATCTTCAGCATTTCTCAGGGGCTCGCCGTTGCTGTCCGTTTTTGGTGAGGTATCGCTGCTTTCGGTCGCATCTGGGGCAGGTTTGCTCCTTGAACCGGTCCGGCTGTCTTTGCCGGTATCGGCATCACCAGCCTCCTCATCGTCGCGGCTTTTATAATACTTTGATTTCACATTGGATCTGCGGCTGTCCTGACGTTGCGATTTTCTCCCGTCATCGTCTTCATCACGGGAGCTCTTCCTGGTGGAATCGTCACCGCGTGAGGTTGACGCCGCCGATGGTGCCGGTTTTCTCGGTTCAGGCTTATCCCGCTGCTGCTGCCTTGCCGGAGCTGGTGCTCGCCGGGCCGGTTTGTCCCTGGCAGAGGCATCCTTTCCGCCATTTTTCTCGTCACCGCCGTAATCGAGCAGGCTGTCGTCGCGCTGACCTTCACTTTCCAGTTCAGCAAGGCGTTTCTCAGCATCTCTGACCGCATCTTCGATCTTCAAGCTTTCCTGAACAGTTTGTGTGATTTCAACTTCGGTACCCATCAGCATTACCTTGTATTCATTCAGGGAAACCGATTCGTCGGGCAACAGAGCGATATTGACCCTGTATTTAAATACCCACTTGAGTCGCTGACTGAGTATGCCGCGGGTAAGGAGGGAGTGGAAATAGGGGTTTACATAGAGATCAATCGACCGTTTTTTGTAGTTATTTGCATATTTGCTGAGCCAGGCTTCAATATCGGAGAGAACTGTATTCTGCGAAACGATGCTGCCTGATCCACCACACATGGGGCAGACCAGCGATACAGACTTGACCACACTCGGACGGATCCGTTGCCGGGTGATCTGAACAAGCCCGAAATCACTCATGGGCAGCAGGTTTGTTTTTGCCCTGTCTTTTCTGAACTCTTTTTTTAGTTCGTCATACACTTTTTTCCGGTTTCCGTCATCCTGAAGATCGATGAAGTCAACAACAATGATGCCGCCTATATCCCTGAGCCGAAGCTGTTTGGCAATCTCCCTTGCGGCTTCAAGGTTGGTGCGCAGGGAATTGTCTTCCTGCGCTTTCTTCGCCGCATAGCGGCCTGAATTCACATCCACCACATACATGGCTTCAGTCTGTTCAAAAATGAGGTAGCCGCCGCTGGGCATTTTCACCCGGGGACTAAAGATGGATTCAACGTCCCGGGCAATTTTCATGTGTTCAAATATGTGTTCTTTGCCCCTGAATAGCTCGATATTTTTAACCATATCGGGCGCAATTCTTGAAACATAATGCTTCAGCTGCTTGCCCATGGCCGGATCGTCGATCAGGATGCGGTCGTAATTTTTTGAAAAAAGGTCACGGACAAGACTTTCGGTCATGTCCAGGTCGCGGTGCAGCAGGGTAGTGGGTTTTGCGTCACGGAGATTATCCATCACATTTTTCCACTTATCGAGCAGGTCCTGAAGGTCATCTTTCAGGGCTTTTTCGTCCTGGCCGTCGGCAACGGTACGAACAATCACACCGAAACCATCCGGAAGCATGGAACTGAGTGTACTGCGCAGGCGCCGGCGTTCTTTGAAACTGCGTATCCGCTTCGATACGGCTACGTAGTTGCCCATGGGAATAAGAACGAGCAGGCGGCCGGGCAGGGTGATGTCGGTGGAAACCCGGGGGCCCTTGTTGCCGATGGGTTCCTTTACAATTTGAACCAGCATTTTTTGCTTGGGCTGCAGCAGCGATCCGAGCAGGTTTTGTTCCTGGTGTACTTCTGCTACATATATATCGCCGACACTGCGCCGGTTTTCAGGGGATTCTATGAAAAACTGAGCTAACTCACCATTTTCAATTAACGCAATCCTGGTCTGTTTGCCGGATGCGTGTATTACAATCTGGTTTTTGTTCATGTAAGCAATTGGTTAGCAAACTGGAGCCGTATTTCTTGCTACGTAATGTATTCCCCGTTTCGGCACATGAACCACAATAGATAGTAATAGCCAGAGCGGGTTGTTCCATGCCGGTAAATCGGTAAAGGCGGTCTGCAGCTTGTATAAAATTCTTGTTAATAGATCGTTTGTCGGATCTGAATACGATCATGCTTCCGTGAGCGGTTACGGGACTGACCCGTCTTACGTTTCTTACACGCGCAACCGGGCGGATCGCATTCAGTATTATTTCCCACACTGTAAACAGAAAGACCCGCAGATTATGGCGTTCGGGCAATAGAGTGCTTAATAGAATCACGTCTTTTTACAGTTCTTATCTGGGAAATGGAAGTTTTGTCGAAAATTCATCGGTTTACACCTGATGCAAGATAAGATTAATCGGGCAGATATTAAACTCTGCGGAAATTATGTTTCAACCCGACTGATACGGGCACCGGCATTTGTGAGCTTGGTTTCAAGGTTTTCGTAACCGCGGTCAAGGTGATATACCCTGAGTACTTCGGTTGTGCCCTTTGCGGCCATGGCAGCCATCACCAGACTAACCGATGCACGAAGATCTGTGCTCATTACCGACGCCCCCGACAGTTCCGTCCTGCCTTCAATGGTTACCGTGTTCTCTTCCAGCTCCATTCTGGCACCCAGGCGAACAAGTTCAGGTACGTAACTGAACCGGTCGTAGTAGATGTTGTCTGTAACTGTACTGATGCCGTCGGCCTGGGTCATCAGCGTTGCCCACTGTGCCTGAAGGTCGGTTGGGAAGCCGGGATAGATCTTTGTTTTGATCGAAACGGGCACCACTTTTTCGGGTGCTTTAACCCGGATAGTGTTCTCCTCAATCTGAGTTATAACACCCGTACGGGCAAAAATGCGCAAAAAGTCGCCAAGGTCGCTGGCCCGGGTTCCGGTTAGTACAACATCCGATTCGGGATGCATCGCCGCAGCAATCATAAATGTGCCGGTCTCAATCCTGTCAGGCGAGTTTGCTATCTTGATGCCGCTGAGTTTTTCGACCCCGTGGATCTCAAGAATATCTGTTCCTGTGCCCGAGATGCGGGCCCCCATCATGCTCAGTGCCTCACAAAGGTAAACCACATCGGGTTCCATAGCCGCATTCTTGAGTACGGTTTTTCCCTCAGCCCGTACGGCAGCAAGCAGAAGATTGACCGTGGCACCAACACTGCTGGGTTCCATTTTGAATGTACCTCCCCTGAGCCGTCCGCCCGGGGCTTCTGCAATAATATAACCCTTGTCCATGCTGATGTTGGCCCCGAGAGCTTTCATCCCCTCAAGATGCAGATTCACTGGCCTTGGTCCCCACGCACACCCTCCCGGCAGTGATATCTTTGCATGTCCGTGTTTGCCCAGCAGAGCGCCCAGCATGTAAAACGAGGCACGCATCTTGCGAACAAGATCATACGGCGCCTCCAGGTAGGTGACATTCGTGGGATCTATTTCCAGCGTTTTCCGGTCTGATATATAATTGACCCTTGCACCGGTAACGCGCATCACATTATTGAATGTGGCGATATCGTGAAGATCGGGTATGTTGGTGATCTCACTTGGTGAATCGCAAAGCAGGGTGGCCGCTATGAGCGGTAGTGCAGCGTTTTTTGATCCGCTTATGGGTATTTCACCCTTCAGGGGTACAGGCCCCTCAATTACAAATTTATCCAATCGTTTCTATCTCCAGAAGTAATTCATTCTTCTCAACCGACTGACCCTCATCAACATGAATAGCGATGATGGTTCCGTCGACCGGCGATTTCAGTTCGTTTTCCATTTTCATAGCCTCAAGTATGATAACGGGATCGCCCGCCTTCACCTCGCCGCCGCTGTTCACAAGCACTTTGAGGATTTTTCCCGGCATAGGAGCCTTGAGCTGACCTCCGCCTCCGGTTGTACCCACCCTGAATCCCATTTTTTCGAGCAACAGCTCTTTTTCGTCGCGAACGTTGATGGTTACCCACTGTCCGTTTAGTGTAAATTCCAGGTCTGTGCCGTTTCTGGTGAGGTTGCTAAGGGTATAGGTTTGTACACCGGTGCGGAGCAGCCAGCGGTCTGCCCCGATTTGTTCAATATCGTAATCCAGTGTTTTACCGTTTACTAAAGCCGATTTATTGTCATTGTTAAGCTCAACCGGCCAGGTGGCATCCTTGAGCTTCGCTTCGTATTTCATATCCGGTTCGTTTTCATTGCGTTCATTCCCTTGCGTGTTGCCCGGTAGTGGAACAGCTCCGGTCTGTCACTGTCGTAGTGGTTGAGTTTGGAAGCGCCATTGTTGCTTACAGTGCAGACTTCAATCAACCCGGCATTGTGCATGTTGATAATATCATCCCTGATTTCTCCGTATTGCAGGTCTGTCTCTTCCCGAATGGTCTGAAACGATTCGGTGAAAAGGAGCAATTGCAGTATTTTTTTTTCTGAGGTTGATATTTTTCTCATCTGTAAATATACGGCTTGTAAATTCAAAATTGGTGATCCATAAGTAGGCTGAGTGCTATTCGATACTCACATCACCATAACTGATCAGGTTTCTCCGGTTGTCGAAGATAAACACCCGATGAAGCCCCCTGGCATTTGTAATGGTCCCCCCGTCGGCTAACAGAACGGGATCGAAGGTTATGGTGCTCAAGCCGGTAGGCAGGGGGATTCGTTCGTCGAGATAAAGAAGCCTGAAATTGCCCCTGTTATACCATCCGACTTCAAGGCCGTTCAAAGCCTGTAGCCCCGTTACTAGTATTTCGATGGCGACCAGCTCGCCGGTTGTCGGGTTGGGAAATGCAGGTGAAATCTCAACAAAACCCTGATACAAGGGCCCGATCCGCCAGTCATCGGGATCTGATTCAACGATATTTCCTGAAGGATCGGTCCGCGTAAAGTTGGACGGTTCACGGAACGCTTCATCCTCAAATTTTCGCTGTGCATCATCTGCCGTGCTGCATCCGTATACGGTAAGCGAAAAAAGCAGCAATAGGGTTATCTTATGTAGTCTTGACACAATGTTTTACTGTTTAATATGTTTTTGTTGTTGATGACATGAACGTATACCCCGATCAGGAACGTTACAGCTACTGGTTACTGCGATTTTGAGTTCTGAGCAGAGTTATTATTCCGGTCGGGCCTGAAATGATGCAACACATGAATATAATTAACTGAAATTTCGCTGAAATGATACAAATATTAGGTATTAAAAATTGCAACACAGTGCAGAAAACTCTCAGGTGGATGCAGGATAACGGACACAATTATGAGTTTATTGATTTGAAGAAAGATCCTCTCAACGATACCGAACTTGCAGAACTTGTACACAAAGTGGGAATCGATACCCTGGCCAATAAACGGGGAATGAAATGGCGGAACCTGGGGCTGGCCGGCAAGGATGTCTCAAACGAAGAGCTGTTTGACCTTCTTCTGGAACATCAGACCATGATCAAACGACCGGTTGTTATCAGGGATGAAGCCGTAATGGTAGGTTTTGATGAAGAGTCAATGACCGATTTTCTTTCGGAGGAGTAATGAAGAAAATTCTTACCCCTTTACTGGTTGTTCTGATGATGGCTTCCGCCACGGCGTATCTTGGCACCGATCGGAACGATGAGACCGTAACCCTGCCCGAACTTATGAATATGCAGGAATATTTCCGTTTTGAAGTGAGATATGGTTTTATGAGGCTGGGCGATATTGAGGTATATATAGAAAAGGATACGCTGTTCCGCGGCCATGAAGCAAAACTTGCGAAAGCCGTCATAAAGTCAAATCCCTCCATACCGCTGGTCGGCTACAAGGAAGTTCACTATTACAGTATTCTGGCATTTAACGATCGCGAACCGTACGGTCTTAAGTTCTGGACCAACAACCTGCACAAGGGTATCGATGAATCTACCGTGTACGATTTTGACTACGAAAACGGATGGGTCTATACGTTTGAGAATGGGGAGCCGGTAGATACCCTTGAACTGACTGATCCGGCCGACAGTGGACCGGCCCTGTTCTATTTTTCAAGACCGTTCAGCGGTACCGGAGAAACGGTTGATTACCCGATCTATGTGGAACATGAGAAGGGTACAGTCACCATTAAGAACCATGCAAAAGTAGACAGGATTAAATCCCAGGCGTTTGATGGCAAACAGGTGGATGTATATTATAGCGAGGGTCAGGCCGATCTGCAGGGTCCGTTTGGTTTCAAGGGCTATTATAAAGCGTGGCACAAAACCGGGCATATGCGCATTCCCATTGAGGCCCACGTAAGTGTATGGCTTGGCAACGTGAGGGTTCGGCTGGTTGAATACAGGGAGAACCTGTGAAACCAGAGCTTCTGATCAAAAAACTGCCCCATTTCGGTGACCTTCCCCTGCCGGCTTACGAAACAGAGCTGGCAGCGGGTATGGACATTCGCGCTGCCCTGCCGGCCGACATTGCAATTGCACCCGGCATGCGCCAGCTTGTACCTACTGGATTGCAGATAGCTATACCGGTTGGGTATGAAGCCCAGATCCGCCCGCGCAGCGGCCTTGCCATTCGCCATGGCATTACCATGCTTAATTCCCCCGGCACCATAGATGCCGATTACCGTGGAGAGGTTAAGGTAATTGTGATCAACCACGGGCTAGAAGATTTCATCATTCGCCATGGCGACCGCATCGCACAAATGGTGGTTACACCCGTTACCCAGGTCAGAGCGCTAAACGTGGATGTACTGCCCGATAGCACCCGCGGCCATGGCGGGTTCGGCAGCACCGGCGTGGAATAGCATGCCCCGAACTGCTAAATTCGCCCCTTCGGGGCTACATCATATGGAAGATGACACCGATGGTGCTGTTAGCATGCTTCGAATTAGGGAACAAGTGAACAATAGAACATTTGAACGGCGAAGTGATTTGGGAGTATGTCACCGGTAGCGCAGTCCCGTCATCCCGAGCGCAGTCCCGGCTAGCCGGGACGAAGTCGAGGGGCCGGGAGGCTTTCAAAAGCCTCCCATACGTTTTAAAATCCGGTCCCTCGACTTCGCCGCGGACCGCGGCTGCGCTCGGGATGACGGGGGGAGCAGATAAAAATTGGCGCTCAACCTGCCTGCGACCTTTTCTTCCCCTCAAACAGTTCAAATTCCAGTAGCCGGCATTCGATGGTCGAATTATAAAACGAGATTCGTTTCGACGCTTTAAGTCCGATTTTTTTTGCCAGCTCCATATTTCCGGTGAAAACAAACCCGGTTTTGCCTGCACAGGAGTGCTTCAGGAAAGTACCGATCCGGTTGTATAGCTGTTCGAGCTGTTGAATTTCGCCCATCCGCTCGCCGTAAGGTGGATTCATCATGATCACGGCATCCCCGTCGGGAACCGGGGTATCCGCGAAATCGCAGACACTGAACTCAATCAGATCCTCAACGCCCGCGGTAGCTGCGTTTTTCCTGGCCGCAGAGATAGCACCCGGGTAATTATCGGTGGCAATAATCCGGCAGGAGGGTTCTTGTATCCGGTTCACACGGTTGTGAAGCCGCACTTTTTTGTATAGTTCACGGTCGTAGCCGGGAATGTGCATGAAGCCGTAATTTTTACGGACCGCTCCGGGCTCGAATCCACGGGCCATCATAGCCGCTTCGATGGCGATGGTACCGCTACCGCACATCGGGTTCACAAAATGCATCTCCGGGTTCCATCCCGATGCCATCAGCAGGGCCGATGCCAGGCTCTCCTGCATCGGGGCCATGGCGCTCTCCTGGCGGTATCCGCGCCGCGACAACGACTCACCGGATGTATCCATAAATATACGTGCACTCTGCTGGTTCCAGAAAAGGAAAACGACCGTCCGGTTCAGGTCGGCCCCGGTGTCGGGCCTGCGCCCGCTGGTCTTGCGGATACGGTCCACAATGGCATCCTTGCATTTCAGATTGGCGAACTGCGTATTATTGATGCTGGGATGGTTGATCCTGGATGTGACCGAAAAATAGCCGTCAGGGTCGACCCACTCCTCCCAGGGAATTTTAACGAGCCACTCGTAGAGCTCGTCAGGATCAGATACCGGTTTCTCACTTAAAAGATAATGGACGCGGTGAGCGGTTCGCAGGTTCAGGTTCAGACCTATGCAGTCATTCAGCGACCCCTTTATGTCGATACCGGTAGGGCGCACCCTGAGCGGCTTATACCCCAGCTCAAGCAACTCCTGCTCCAGATATCCCGATAAAAGTTTCGGACACGATAACGAAACCGTACCTGCACGTGTAAAATCAGCCATGGCCATAAAATAGGAAATCGCCCGCCCTGTTTATCACAAGAATTAGCACACGACAGCTGTAATACCAAACTCCGGTTTTTCAAATACTGAATCCCCAAAAAACCGGAAATAGTGCATCCAAAGAAAAAACCTAAAGGAACGAATCATCACTCTGCTTACCTTTACTCATGTCTCATGTCTCATGTCTCATGTCTAAATACCCAATACCCAATACCCAAAACTAACTACTCCCAACCCTCCCTTGCGCACGTTCCGCCCATATCTCGACCTCGTCAGGTACAACCATAACTACCGGCGGCTCTGGCTGAGCCAGGTGGTATCCAACTTCGGAGACTGGTTCGGGCTTCTTGCAGTCTATGCACTGGTAGTTGATTACTCCGACTCTGAGCTTGTTCTGGGCGCACTGATTGTGGTCAAGATGTTCAGTTTCGCCGTTTTTTCCCCGCTTGCCGGCTATGTGTCCGACCGCTTCGACCGGCGGACGCTCATGATTATATGCGATCTGTTTCGTGCTGTGGTGGTGCTTGGTTTCCTGTTCATCGGCTCGCCGGAGTGGCTTTGGGCCGCTTTTGTGTTGACCGCACTGCAGATGATGGGTTCGGCGGTTTTTGAACCGGCAAAATCTTCTTCGATCCCGAATGTAACATCATCCGACGAGTTGGTCTATGCCAACATCCTGTCGAACCTGAGCTGGAGTGTGATTTTTACTATGGGAATGGGTATCGGCGGACTTGCCACGGCCTGGCTGGGTCGGGATCTGGTCTTTCTGACCAACGCGGTAACCTATGTGCTCTCCGCCTGGTTTATCTGGAAGGCGCTGATCCCGCATGTGCGCGATGCTGAACAGATCGCCAGCCTTGCAAATCCATTCAGGGGCATTAAAGACGGGCTGACTTTCCTGGTCAACAGTCCCCACATCCTGCGGCCATCGCTGGCCAAAGGTTCCTTCTCGATCATGTTGGGAGGCCTCGTCTATCTGCTCATCCTGCTGTCGGAGGAGGTGCTTCTTATGGGCAGTATCGGTATCGGATTGCTCTACTCAAGCCGCGGTCTGGGTACGGCCGTGGGGCCGATCATGATACGCCGATTCTTTAAGGATGAGCGTAACTGGATACGTGCAACCGGCTTTGCCATGATCACCGCAGGGACCGCCTATGTGATTGTCGGGTTGACGGCCAGCCTGGGTGTGATGCTCCTCTTTGTCTTTATTGCACACTGCGGATCGGGAGCCAACTGGGTTATGAGCACAGTACTCATACAAAAACGTGCCCCCGACAGCTTTCGGGGCCGCATTTTCAGCTCCGAGTGGCTCTATCTTACCGTCTGCGAATCGGTTTCGGTGGTCATCGCGGCGGTCCTGCTCGAGTTTAACATCCTGAACATCAATCAGACTATTGTACTGTTTGCAATTATACTTATAGTAATCGGAATAACATGGTTGAACACCGTAGCGAAACGTGAAGTGATCTTTCAGGAAGAGGTACCCGCGGAATCGGTACTTTTGTAAGTTGAAATCATTGTACTGACGGTCATTGTACTGTGATGGCATCGTAGTTCGAATGTCACTGTTCTGCGAATGTCATTGAATTACGGATGTCATCGTACAGTGAGTGTCACTGTTCTGCGGATGTCATTGTATTACGGATGTCATCGTACAGTGAGTGTCACTGTTCTGCTATGTCATATTACTGCGGTTGTGTGATAAAACTGTAGATGTGACAGAACTGCAGGCATGGATGACCGGCTAATTGATTCTTAATTGTGAAATAGTAACTTTATCGCATCATGTAGTAGCAGATACACGTATGTAACGGGTACATGTATGTTACACAATCATTGATGTTCAATCATGAGACCCGGAACTTGATTCTGTTCAGGAATTGTATATGACTGTATTTTCGCACAAGCTGTTGCGCTTTAGTGAGCCGGTAATCTGGTCAGCCGCGCTGGTGCTGCTCTGGCTCACATTTCCGGTGGGGGATGATGGGTTAACTCTATGCATTTTCCACCATATTGGAATTACCTGGTGCCCGGGCTGTGGTATCGGACGTTCAATGGCCCATCTGATGCACGGCAATTTTGCTGCATCGCTGCAGGCCCACTGGTTTGGCTTCCCGGCCCTGATCATCATCGGTTACAGGATTATTACAATGACCCTGCGCCTTATCACTAATTCAGGCAATCATGCGGTCGTCAGATCTGTACTGAACCGTTATTCTTTTAACAAACCCAACCAATAAAAACGGAGAAAAATATGCCAAATGTAAACGATCTGATGCCCCAGCTCGAGGGCGAGGAAATGGTCAATGTTCAGGCCATCATAAACGATATGGACGACGAAACCGCCCGGCGTTTTACCAACGTCTATCTGACGCGCCGCAAAGACCCGTTGCTGATTCTGCTCACCACTCTTCTGGGCTTTTTTGTGGTTGCCGGTATTCAGCGTTTCCTGCTCGGCCAGATCGGCATGGGTCTGCTATACCTGTTTACAGCGGGTCTTTGTTTTATTGGTACCATCGTCGATCTTGTTAATTATAAAACACTTGCATTTGACTACAATCTTGGTGTTGCCCGTGAGGTAGCGGCAACCGTAGGATCAAGATAATTACAGGGAATGCAAACCGTACCAGCAGTATTTCGCAATGTACAGGTCCTGATACGGCTCACAGTATTACGCATTGAATAACCGGCTGCCCCTGTCATTCAGGGGCAGAGAGATACGGTATGATACTGTTTTCCATGACGGAGTAGATGCGATTATTCGTGCCCCTGGATCGGGTGTCAGGATTTCCGGTCAGCACCACGGCTGCGTTCAGTTCGGGGATAAGGAAAAGGTATTGGCCGCCATAGCCCCAGGCAAACCAGACCTGGTAGCCGTGAAAGGTGTTGTGCCACCACAGATACCCGTAATCATGCCGCCGGCTGTTAAAACTGATGCTGCGCTGGTAAATGGTAAGCGACTCTTCCACCCATTCCGGATCAAGTATCTGCATATTATTGTACCTGCCACCGTTCAGATAGAGTTTGCCAAATTCCAGAAGGGCCCGGGGGCTCACAGCCATATTGTTTCCACCAAAGAAATATCCGCGGGGATCCCGGTCCCAGCCCCCGATATTTTGCCCCATCGGACTGAACAGATACTGCTCGGCGAGCTGCCGGGTACTCATGCCGGAGGCTTCGGTAAGCACGGCCGACAGGATATGGGTATCGCCGGTACTGTAGGTCATAGTTGTTCCCGGTTGGTTATTCAGCGGCCCCTTAAGGGCATATCCAACCCAGTCGCGGCTCAACACCCATGCGCCGTAATTGCGAAAGCTCGTGGATCGCAATCCGGAGTTCATCATCAGCAGATGCCGTACTGTAATGCTGTATTTCAGAGAGTCATCAACATTTTCGAAATAACCGGGCAGATACCTGGATACTGGATCATCAATGCTATCAATATATCCCAGGTTGAGGGCGATACCGGTGAGGGCCGACAGAACACTTTTTGATGCCGACTTAATATTCGCCGGCCTGTTCGCCGAACCGTTGTTGTTGTATATCTCGTTCAGGATTTCCCCGTTGCGGTACAGAATAAAGGAGGAAAGTTCCGGAATGGAACGAACGGCCTTTTCCAGGTCCTCGTCGGATATAACCGCCATAAGGGTACCTGCCTGCACATTTCGTCCATTCTGATAATCGGGGAGGGAACGGATCGCCCTGTCCGATGGATTATCAGCTACTTGTTTATCAGAGAGGTTGCCGCTCCTGGTTAATGTCCCGGAATTATGGTCACACCAGCTAAAAAGTGCGATAATAAAGAGAATTTTGATGGTCAGATACATGTCATTTTAACGGGCTTCGCAGCATTCAGGTTCACCGGATTTCGTAAAATAATGTTTACAGGCTGAAAGATGTCTTAAAGTGAGCAAAAAAAACGCAACGCCCATAATTGAGCGTTGCGTTAAAAATCAGACGAAGGATATCAGTTGAAAGTCATTAAAGATGGTTGGTCTTGATCATTTTCGTGACCACCACCTGGACCTCGTATTAATCGTCATATTATTCCTAATTCGCAGGTGGGAGCAATACACGGTCGATTACATGAATTACACCATTGCGTGCTGAGATGTCGGTAGCAACAATGTTGGCAAAACGATCGCCGTTGCCGATTTCAAAACCGCCATCACCATTCGCCTGTACAAAAGCGAATTCTTCGAGAAGCGTGTTGACACGGCCGGATGCGATAACGGATTTGGAAAATCTTCTGCCCGGTGCTACGTGATAAAGCAGTACACTGGTGAGCAGTTCTTTGTTTCCTTCAACAAGAAGATCATTGAGTGTTAAATTTTCCCCAAGATCACCGAGCAGCGCAACGAATGCATCGTTGGTGGGTGCAAAAACGGTGAGTTGACGATTGGCACCGAGCGCTTCATCCAGTCCGGCAAAAACGACGACTTGTGCGAGAATGGAGAAATCCGGGTTAGTTGATGCGATATCCAGTATGGAAGCACCGCGGTCGATTTTGGCGGCTTCTGAAACCGCATTGCCTCTGCTGGCAGCTCTTGATTCATCAACTTGTGTGGCAGAATCGGTGATGCTGTCACAGGAGACAAATGTAAAGACGGAAAAGAGGATGGCTAGTATGCCTGCATGTTTTTTCATAATTACTCTATTAGGTGTATTGGTGTATTGTTTAGTTAGGCTGACATGTTGATTTGTTGATCATTTACACCTAATGAGATTTTTATCGCAAAAGTTCGCCCGAAACATTAGAAAGTATTTATGGAGCAAAGGGATAAGGGCGTATCAGACAATTTCTTTTGCCCCGTTGTTGAGCCTGGCGAAATCAAACAGATCTTCGACTACAGCATCACCCATCTCCTCCGTTCCCAGTAT
>JAIVHB010000157.1 GCA_020201275.1 Rhodothermaceae bacterium
TTCCGCATAGGTAGCGTTATTGTCAAAACTAGTAATTCTGTCTCCGCGCTCGTTGTAAAGGTCAATTTTATTTAGCTCATAGTTGAGCCGCCCCTGAAACCCGATGCTGTTACCAGTCCCTAAATATCGGATCAACTGGGCATCCAGTACCGGTTCAAGGCCAAGGGAGGCCGTTAGCCTGAGTGTGGAACTACGAGTCACCAGGTTTTTTAGCGCCGTACTGAAATGCAGCGTTGCATTGGTATAGTTATCGTATTTAAATCCAAACCGGAATGTCGACTGCTCTCTCTCAACAGCTTTAATATTAAGTTCATATCCATCTTCAGCAGGAACCAGATTATAGGTAATCCGATGGAAATACTGGAGGGAAAAGAGTCGTTCTATCGCATTGGTTATTACTGTTCTGTCGGCCTTAGAACCTATTTCAATACTCAGTTCATTGCGCAGCTGTGTTTCGGAGTAGTACTCGAGCCCTTCAACGTTGATTGAAGAAATAGCCACCTCATTGTTGATAGCCGGCTGAATGACCTCTCGCCTGGAATATTTCGAAATGGCATTGAGTGAATCGGCAAGTAATTTTAGCCTGTCATATTGTTTTCGTGTTTCGTATTCCCCGATATTTATAATCTCAAGAGCCTCGTCGAAATCTAGCAGATTGTACTGTTTGACTTCAGGTTCGATCATTATATCTGCAAGACCTACTTCTTCGTTTACCGATTGATACATCCTGAATCCAACAGTCTGATCCATGATATCGAAAATCGTACGGAGGCTGTCGGCGTATTTGAGTCCATCAGAAACATTAACCCCGATAACAATATCAGCGCCCATATTAAAAGCATCCGAAACCGGTAAATTCCTGACAACACCGCCATCAACCAGGGTTCGTCCATCAACCCTGACGGGAGTAAAAACGGTAGGGATCGATATACTGGCCCTGATCGATTCGCTCAGTGTACCGCTTCGCATTACATGGGCTTCGCCGGTTTCAAGATCTGTTGCTACACATGCAAAGGGGATAGGCAACTGGTCGTAATCCCTGATGTCGTGGTAATCCCATGTGAGGTTGGAAAGCAGCATCGAAATATGCTGCCCCGCCACCAGACCTGCCGGTAACCGGACCTGGCCGCTTTTAAACGGCAGGCTTATCAGAAATTGACCGTCCCAGTATTTTTCTTCCATGGGCATGTACCTGCGCCGTATATCGTCGGAAAACAGTTCCCCCCAGTTCAGGTTCAATACCAGATCCTGCATAAATTCAGGGCTGTAACCAATTGAGTAGAGACCGCCAACAAGCGCCCCCATGCTGGTGCCTGAAATGTAATCAATTGGCATATTGATCTCTTCAAGTACTTTAAGAACACCTATGTGCGCAAATCCCTTGGCCCCTCCACCGCTGAATACGATACCTACTTTCGGCCGCCCTCCTTTCAGTGAATCAGGCGCCTGTTTTGCCTGCAGTGGAAATACAAGAAACAGGCTTAATATCAGGGCAAAAAGTACTGAGGCGGATGATTTTACTAACATATGTTATACAACGCTCATGTTACTAATTAAGTCGAATTATCCATTGAAAACCGGCAGGCTAAAGCTGCATTTTCAGAATTCCGCTGCACCGGCCTTATTCGAATTCAGGCGTACCGCGACAGGATTTCTGCGAGTGTTGTGTTGAAATCCCGCACAGGAACAGGGGTGAATTCCTTCCCGGTTAACCGTTCATACAACTCGACGTAGCGCTTGTATACGGTAGTTATGAATTCCTGTGGAAGATCGGGCATAGTCTGACCTTCCTTCCCCATAAAATTCTTTTCAATAAGCCATTCCCGGATGAATTCTTTGCTGAGTTGCCGCTGATCCTGATTTTTTTCAAGTCTTTCTTCGTAGCCATCGGAATAAAAATACCGGGAGGAATCGGGTGTGTGCACCTCGTCTATGAGAACGAGATTTCCATGCTGCAGACCGAACTCATATTTGGTATCCACAAGAATCAGGCCCTGACTTGCAGCAATTTCGGTTCCCCTTTTAAAAAGGCTCAGGGCTGTAGCTTCAATTTTTTCCCACAGGGCCTTATCAACGATGCCGGTGCCGAGAATTTCATCTCTGGTTATATCCATATCGTGACCTTCAATCGCTTTGGTTGTCGGGGTCAGAACCGGATGGGCAAATTTCTGGTTCCTCTTTAACCCGCAGGGCAGTTCAACCCCGCACAGGATGCGTGTGCCCGCGCTGTATGTACGCCAGGCATGTCCGGCAAGATATCCTCTTACCACTACCTCAACGGGCAGGGATGAGCACCGTTTGGCGATCATTACGTTTGGATGGGGAACCGCAATTACGTGGGTATCAACTAGGTCGGTCACCTTTTGAAAGGTAAAGGCGGAAATCCGGTTCAGAATCTGTCCCTTGCACGGAATAGGCTGCTTCAGGATGTGATCAAATGCCGAAATGCGGTCGGTTACAACTATGGCAATTGTTTCCTCATTTAACGTGTAAACATCCCTGACCTTGCCACGGTATGGCGGGTCGAAGCCCGCTGCCTCGGAACGGACTATACAATCTCGATCAAAAACCTGCCCGGCTGATGTCTGTTTCAATGTTATCTGGTCGTCGATTTTCGGATGATAAGTTCAGGTTCGATCACTGACTGATGCGGCCTGTCTTCTCTGTTCCTGATTCTGTGGCTCAACAGTTTAATGGCCTGTACGCCAACGTCATACATTTTCTGATCGATTGTGGTCAGATTAAAGTAACGGGAAACCTTGATATTATCGTAGCCCATAACAGCTACATCATCGGGAACACTCAATCCAAGTTCATTGAGCGCATGGATGGCCCCGAGAGCCTGCGCATCGTTAGAACAAAAGATGGCCTGCGGAATCTTGTCACGTTTATTCAGAATGTTGATCGCTTCAAAGCCGGCTTCTTCACTGAATCCGGCATGCTTTTTTGTGATTCCGCTCACAATATAATCATCATCGACGGGGATCTTGTACTTCTTCATGGCATCTTTGAAGCCTTTTTCGCGTTGATCGGCGATATACGAGCTTTTGTGGGACCGTATCAAGCCAATTTTTTTATAATCCTGGCTTATCAAATGTTCAGCGGCCAGAAAACCGCCTTTGTAATTATCCCACGAGATACTGTCGAAATCGCTGTGTGTGGCTCCCACAAGTATGATAGGGATCGCCAGATCCTTGATCCCCTTGTGAATTTCATCAGTTATCTCGATGGAAAACATGATTAGCGCATCAGGTACACCCCGGTCAATAAAACTGATGAATTGTTCCTCAGGATTTTCCGATCCGGTATTATAGATGATGAAGTCTAGTTCCAGTGCTTTTATCTCATCCTTCACTCCCTTCAGTACCTCATTAAAAAAAGGTGTGGTAAAAGTGGGAACGGCTACGGCTATAATTTGAGGCTGCCCTTTTGCAAGCAGCCTTGCATTTACCTGGGGCCTGAAGTCAAGTTCCTTTATTGCTGCTACAACCTTACTTTTTGTTTCTTCTGAAACATAGGGAGAGTCGTTAAGAACCCGGGATACCGTCGAAATAGCGACACCGGCTTTTTTTGCCACATCGTATATTGTGTTTTTCTTGGCCATAATTATTTGATAACAAACAGATTGATTACAGGCTAAAATACGTCATTTTTTCACGAAAAAAGGCCCGGTTTCTTTCATTAAGTTAACTGTTTCATCTATTTTCCTTCATTTCTTTATTCAAAGTCCCGAACAAGCGATATATAAATAAAATTTATAATATTTTACTCCGATAAAATATTATTACTTTTTCTCATATGGAACGATTTTAATTTTTTTTCTATTTCGCCTTAGCATAACCAGTGATTCATGCCGATAGCATACAAAATACTCCGTCTCCCTTACCAGCTTTTCAGGCCGGTCTACGAGCGTACGTCGTTCCATCGGGCCGTGATTGAAGAGGTGGCGGAACCGGAACTCAGGCAGGCTTACAAACACTGCAGAAAAATTACGCGTGACCATGCCAAAACGTTTTACATGGCAACACGCTTTCTGCCCACGAAAAAACAACGCAGTATTTTTGCAGTCTATGCATTATGTCGCTATCTCGACGATCTTGTAGATGAAGCAGAAGACCTGCTTCGTGAAAAAAAAATTGATGTGAATGAAATTCTGGCCAGGGTAGAAGGCTGGAAAAAAGAACTCCTCGATACGTACAGCGGCCGTGTACATGATCACCCGATTTTAATTGCACTGTCAGATACCCTTGAATCTTACCACATTCCTGTTGAACTCCCGTTTGAGCTGATTGAGGGGGTAAGTATGGATCTTACAAAAAACAGGTACGAAACGTTTGATGAACTATACGAATACTCATATAAGGTAGCATCAGTTGTGGGTCTGATGACATCAGAAATATTCGGATATACCGACAAAAGGGCACTGCAACATGCCGTTGATCTTGGTATAGCCATGCAACTCACCAATATTCTGCGCGACATCTCCGAAGACCTTGACAAGGGGCGCATCTACCTGCCAAAAGAAGATCTGGACCGTTTCAACATCACCGAAGAGGAACTGTTTTCGAAAGAGGTAACCGGAAAGTTCAGGGATTTCATGAAATTTCAGATCAATCGTGCCCGAAACTATTACGAAAGTTCCGATGCCGGCATCCCTATGCTATCGGCCGACAGCCGGCAACCCGTTTATCTGGCTCGCCATAACTACAGTAAAATTCTTGCGAGAATAGAAGAACTTGATTATCAGGTGTTTAACCAGAGGGCATTTTTGTCTACCTCAGAAAAGCTGGCCATGATTCCTAAAATATGGTGGAAACGTTAGGTTTTTTCGTTTTCTAAAACCGCTTTTCTTGTTTATATGCACCATATTTGCGATTATGCAAACCAACCAGGGCATGATTGTAAACTATGAAGAAAAAACAGGCAGTACAGGTAAAAAAATGGGGCAGTCCGAGTCTGGGCAAGCAAATGCAGGTCAATATTTATGGTACCGGTGGTACGCCTGTGCTCGCTTTTCCTGATTACAATGGCAAGGCGTCAGATTATAGCAGCCTTGGATTCCTTGATCAGATCAATGAACAACTTACCAATGAATACAACAGGTTTTACTGCGTAAGTACAGTTGACAAGGATGTATTCAATACCCGTACCAACAATCCGGATGGCCGGCTTGGCCTGTACATCCAATATGAAAACTATATTATGGATGAGGTCATTCCTTTTATAAAAGACCACTCAGGAAATGACTTTCTTATCGTTACCGGTGTCGGTATGGGTGCATATCACGCCCTCAACTTCGCATTTAAACACCCTGAAACGGTTAATAAGGTGCTCGCCGCTTGCGGCCGCTACAACATTAAACCATTTTTTAACGACTACTTCTCCGAACTGCTCTACTATAACAATCCTGTAGAGTATTTTCCCAACCTGAACGATCAGGATATAATTGACCGCATCAAGCGTCTTGATATTCGGATTATTACCAACAATAAAGACCCGTACCGTTCCGAAGCTGAGATGATCAGTGACGCACTTAACGACAAGTGGATACATCACTCGCTTGACCTGTGGGAGGTTCCCGAAAAGTGTTCATATTCGGATTACTCTCAGATGCTCCGCAATCACATTCCCTGACATTGGTTGTGCATTATTATCAGGCAAATGCTATTTTCTGCAGGTAATAACTGCAGACAATCAGATGATATCAATATGCCCACCATCAATAGAATTCTCGTTGCCAACAGGGGTGAAATAGCTGTCAGGGTTATTCGTACCTGTAAAGATCTTGGTATCAATACAGTTGCGGTCTATTCCGATGCCGACAAATTTTCCCCTCATGTACTTCTTGCCGACCAGTCAGTACACATCGGCGAAGCTCCTTCAGCAAAAAGCTACCTTGTGATCGATAAAATCATACAGGCGGCAAAGCTTACGGCTGCCGATGCCATCCATCCGGGTTATGGATTTCTGAGTGAAAATCCCGTCTTCTCAAAAAGATGTGCCGATGAGGGGATATTGTTTATTGGCCCGTCGGCCTCATCCATTGAAGCTATGGGCGATAAAACAAAGGCAAGGGAGTTAATGAGCGCAGCCGGGGTTCCGCTTCCGCCCGGCACTACAGAGGCGCTTAACGACGTTGATGAAGCCTCACAGATTGCCGATTCAATCGGGTATCCGGTTATGATTAAGGCTGCAGCGGGCGGTGGCGGAAAGGGTATGAGGATCGTACGCAATCCTGCTGATTTTGCTCGCAATGTGAGTATGGCACAATCGGAAGCGCTGAGTGCATTCGGCGACAACCGGGTTTACGTTGAAAAATATCTTGAAAGTCCGCACCACATCGAATTTCAGATCCTTGCGGATATGCATGGCAATGTGATCCATCTTTTCGACCGTGAATGTTCCATACAAAGACGCCACCAGAAGGTGGTTGAAGAAGCTCCAAGCATGTTCATCACCGAAAAGATGCGCTCAGAAATGGCTGATGCGGCTGTAGCAGCGGCCAGAAGTTGCAACTATACCGGTGCCGGAACGATAGAATTTCTCGTGGACAAGCACCGCAATTTCTATTTTCTTGAGATGAATACAAGGCTGCAGGTCGAGCATCCGGTTACCGAGATGATTACGGGTGTAGACCTGGTGGCATTGCAGATCATGGTGGCAGAAGGCCTGCCGCTCCCGATGGCTCAGGAAGATATAAAGCGTAACGGGCACGCCATTGAATGCCGGATCTGTGCTGAAGATTCGTTCGAAAACTTTCTGCCGAGTACCGGTCATTTGAAACGCTACCGTATTCCGTCAGGACCCGGTGTTCGCGTGGATTCAGGCGTTGAGGAAGGGCAGGAAGTGTCGATCAATTACGATCCGCTGCTGGCCAAGCTGGTAACCTGGGGCAGCACAAGGGATCAGGCCAGACAACGCATGAAAAGGGCATTGAGTGAATACGATGTATCAGGCATCAAAACAACGATACCATTCTGCAGTTTCGTAATGGATGAACCCTCATTTGCTGAAGGTGAATACGACACCCATTTTGTACAGGAATATTTTGAGCCGGTCAAAGCAGCCCTTAATGGCACCATAGATGCTCATGCCGGTATACTTGGTGCCGTTCTGCTCTCCAAATCAACGAACACAAATGGGCGCACAGACACACAATCTACAAGTCCGAATACACCGTCTGCTTGGTGGATGAACAGAAGAAACATGCTTTTATAAATGTAATGAATCTATTTTTAAGCGCTTTACTATGGTTCATGTACGGGCTGTCATTTCTGATCTCAATCCTGATCACCATCCCTGCTTTCGTGCTTACCGTCCCGTTTGATCCTTACCGGAGAATCCCCAATTATCTCTTCATGTTTTTCGGTCAGTTGATGGTTACGCAGAACCCCGGCTGGAAAAGAACCATACTCGGCCTTGAGAACTACAGGCCGGGTGAGAATACCGTTGTAGTTGCCAATCATCTGAGTTTTCTGGACATGCCTCTTATGGCTACGCTGCCCTGGAAAATGAAATGGGTATCAAAAAAAGAGATTTTCGAAATCCCGGTTGTAGGATGGCTGATGAGGATGGCCGGGCATGTTAGTATCGACCGCGGTTCGGTCAAAGCATTTGAATCGTTGAGAACCTCACAACGCTACCTTGAGAAAGGCATACCGGTTATGATTTTTCCGGAGGGCACACGGAGCCGTGACGGCAGCATGAAGCCATTCAAGCGTGGAGCGTTTGTTCTGGCCATGGAAGGAAATCACCATATTCTGCCGATAGCCATTCACGGTACCTTTAACCTCATGAAACCCGATACCTGGCGGCTTAATCTGCGCGGAAATTTAATACTGAGCATACTTCCACCTGTAAATTCAGTCGATTTTGAAGACTTCCAACAACTGAAGGACCATGTGCATGGGATGATCAGGCGGGAAGTTGAAAAATTACAGGCATCAGAGAATGCACCTGGCGTCTGAGACGTTACTCTGTAGCCTTGAATACAAACCGGACATATCAGCGCAGCGAATCGGCCTACCGGCACAGGATCGGTTACAGTATTATTGCCATACAGATTCTGACCATTGTGTTGTTCAGGTTTCTTCCGGCTGTTCATCCTGGTGAAGACCCGCTCTATTTTAACGAGCGAATTGCAGAAATTGATATTGAGCTGATCGAGCCAACCCGGCAGGGGCGGTTGGTGCCTGCGCCTCCGCGTCCGGTCATGTTGCCGCCGGAACCCTCCGATGTAATACTTGAGGATGAGATCATCGAATTGGCGGAACCACAGGCAGCCGAAGAGGGTGAACCGGATTCAACGCCCGGACCAACCGGTATATTTGTTGAAAATCCGGGCATACCACCCTCGGTCGTACGAATAGTTGAAGCCATAACACCCGATCAGATCAGAAGGGAAAATATTCGTCTCGAAGTAGCCGTCAGGTTTCTGATCTCGGAGGAGGGTAACGTAGAAGATATAACGATTGAAAGGGTCAGAAAACAGGAGAGGGGCAATGCTGACTTTACGATAATACCGCCTGACGAATATGAGATTTCTGAAGCAATTAGGCGGGCAGCAATGCAGTGGAGGTTTCGACCGGCGCGGCACGAAGGCATGGCGGTAAGCACGTATTCCACCCATTTCTTCACACTTGGCGGTTAATCCGATACACGCTTGCCAACATTCGTACCGGGCACATGTACAAAGGTTTGATAAGAGCGATCAAAGGCTGTATATTTGGCCTGCCTTTCAAGACGGAGAGATGCCGGAGTGGTCGAACGGGCTCGCCTGGAAAGCGAGTGTGCCCCAAAAGGGTACCTAGGGTTCGAATCCCTATCTCTCCGCACTTTTTTACGGTTTGACCATCAGATAATCTGGTACACTTCTCTTATATTACAGCCGGATAAACCCCGAGACATACTGTAAATTTAGCCCTTATTCGATAACGTAGAAGCAGATAAGCCCGATGCAGTTCTGAATATCCCGGTTACCATGTAATCGGGTCTGGGCTGGCCGGGTTTATACTTGGTTTGACGTTGTCTTAAGTCAATTCATCTGATGAACATTCTTTTTCTTGAACCCTTCATGGGCGGATCACACAAGGCCTTTTTGGAGGGGTTGAAGGAGAGCTCCCGTCATAACATCATTCCGGTAACCATGACCGACAGGCACTGGCGTTGGCGCATGAACGGAGGGTCTGTTACGCTGGCTTCCAAATCGGAAGAGGTCGCCGAAAAGATCGATTTGGTACTGGCCAGCAGCATGACCAATCTTCCGGCTTTCATCGCCCTCACAAACCCGCGCTTTGCCAATACTCCCTTTGTGATGTACATGCATGAAAACCAGCTTACCATGCCTGTGCCTGATAATGCCGAACGCGATCAGACCTTCGCTTACATCAACTATCTGAGCGCGCTGTCGGCCCATAAACTGATTTTTTCATCCGCTTTTCACCATAATACATTTATGTCGGAGCTTCCTGTATTCCTGAAAAGTTTTGCGGATTACAGCCATGAAGATTCAATCCGGATAATAGAATCGAAAAGCATAGTGATGCATCCCGGGCTGAACCTGAAAGAGCACGACAGTACACCCGACTACCGCAGCCACAACGAAAGACCTGTAATTGTGTGGAACCAGCGATGGGAGTTCGACAAAAACCCGGCCATGTTCTTCAGGGTGATGAACCGGCTGGACGACAGCGGCTGCGAATTTGATCTGATTCTGGCCGGCGACCAGCTTCATGAGAAACCTCCCGAATTCAAGCAGATCTGGAAACGGTACGGCAAGCGTATTCTTCACTACGGCTATGCAGACAATTTCGAGTTGTACAGCAAGCTGCTGCATACAGGAGATATCGTTGTATCAACGGCCACTTATGAATTTTTCTGCCTCGCCATCATGGAGGCGGTTTATTGCGGCTGCCATCCTTTCCTGCCCAACAATCTGACCTACCCGGAACTGATCCCTGAATCGTTGCATGAACCCCTTTTGCATGCATCCGTATTCTACCAGAATGAGGAAGATTTGTTTAAAAAACTGAGACGTGTACTAACCGGAGATACCCGTCCGCTTCCTGTGTCAACCCTGCAGCGCATTAACAAACATCTTGACTGGAGTACCCGCGTTGGAAGGTTCGATGATCTGTTTGAACAGATCGCAAAAGAGAAAAAGGGCCACTAATCAGAATGGTGATTCATCATCGGGCGGGGGCGGAATTTGCTTTTTACCGCCCTTTTTTACCCCGCCGGGTCTGCCTGCACCGCCGGCATACTGATCAAAATTGACATCCCCCTGCGGAAGGCTCAAATCATTGTACAATGACGTAAAATTCTCGAAACGAGCATAATCTTCAATAAATCGCAGTGCGATCGTACCGGTGGGTCCGTTACGTTGCTTGCCTATAATAACCTCTGCAAGGCCGGCGGTCGAGCGACCTTCATCATCGGTGGTAATACCGTAATACTGTGGGCGGTAGAGGAAACAGACCACATCGGCGTCCTGCTCGATTGATCCCGATTCACGAAGATCACTTAGCTGGGGTTTTTTGTTGCCGCCACGCTGCTCTACAGCACGGCTGAGCTGCGACAGGGCAATGACCGGTACCGACAGCTCTTTGGCCAGGGCTTTTAGGCCCCGCGAGATGTTGGCAATCTCCTGTTCCCGGTTTGAACGGTCGTTTGTATTGCCTGTCATAAGCTGAAGGTAATCCACGATCACAATGCCGATGTCGTGTTCGCTTTTCAGCCTTCTGCATTTGGATCGCAGTTCCATAATGTTCAGACCGGGTGTATCGTCGATAAAAATGCGGGCATTGTACAGTCTTCCTGCACCTTCAATGAGCCGCTTGAATTCCTCGTCGGTGAGCCGGCCGGTACGAGCGGCCTGCGCATCGATGCGGGCTTCCATGGTGAGCAGGCGCTGCACAAGCTGCTGGTCAGACATCTCAAGACTGAACAATGCGATGGGGGTTCGCAGCTCTTCAGTTACATTCATGGCAATGTTGCGGGCCATGGTGAGAACGAATGCCGTTTTTCCCATCGATGGCCGTGCTGCGATGATCACCAGGTCACCTTTTTGCCAGCCTGCTGTTAGTTTGTCGATGTCCAGATTGGTTGCAACGCCGGTAACACCGTGCGCCTTGCCCTGAATCTCTTCAAGGTGCTTAATTGTACGGCTGATCACATCCCGCACAGGTTTGGCGGTCAGACGGTTGTTGCTGTTCGACAGTTGAAACAGATACTGTTCCGACTTGTCGAGCAGCTCGTACGGATCGCTGTCTGCCTGGTATGACTCACCGATAATCTGCCCAAGCCCGTTGATCAGATTCCTTTTGACAGCTTTTTCGGCGATAATCTGGGCATGGTATTCTATATTGGCTGCCGAACTTACTGAACGTGTGAGCCTGGCCAG
>JAIVHB010000158.1 GCA_020201275.1 Rhodothermaceae bacterium
CGATACCAACTCCGTTTACCTGATCGGCGAAAAAACAGCTCCGGGTTCCGAAACCCGTTTCGAAGGCCCCAAAAGCACGATTGCCCAAAAGGTGCTCGCAGCAATTTTCCCTCGTCATGATGAGCGCAAGCCCAGGCAAAGCGAGGGCTGAAGTCGAACCAAGTGAGGCTTTGGAAAAGCCTCTTGCAATGTACGCGGTAAAATATAATTATTCCCTCCCCGGGCCGTGCTGCGCACTGCCCACATGGTTCGTCTTCGCCCTTCGACTTCACTGCGTTGCGCTCAGGACTGCACTCAGGACTGCACCCGCCGGTGACATCCTCCCAAAAAACTTCGCGGTTCAATTGTTCACATGTTCTACTGTTCCCTAATTCGAAGCATGCTAACAGCACCATCGGTGTCACCTTCCATATGGTGTAGCCCCGAAGGGGCAAAATTAGTAGCTCAGCATCACATTTGAATGACGTTTGCCTGACGGCAAGATTTTTTTGTAAGGCCGCCTCCAAAAACGTCTCTTATTACTTACATACTTTTAGCAATCAAATAGATATCACTATGGCAGACACTTGCACGCAGATCTATCTGCACATCGTAATTTCTGTTGAAGGCAGAAAACCTTCCCTGAAGAAAGCCTGGCGGGCTGACCTGTACAATTACATCTCCGGAGTTATCAGAAACAGGCACCACAAAGTGATCGCCATCAACGGGTCGGACGACCATGTTCACATATTCATCCGGTATGTTCCCCTTGAGCGACTTGGCGACCTCGTCATCGCGGTAAAATCGACCGCGGCGATCTGGCTCAGGCAGAAACAGTTTATAAGACCCGATTTCCGCTGGCAGCCGGGCTATACCGCTTTCAGCCATTCACAATCGCAGGTAGGAGGTCTCATCAGGTACATAGGCCGGCAGGAACAGCACCATCGGAGACGGTCGTTCAGAGATGAGCACCTCGACCTTCTGAAAAATTCGGGGTATTCTGTGAGCACTATATACGAATATCATTGACCCATAATTCCGTATATCACTAGTCGGGAATGCCACGTGCACCCTGAGACAAATCTGCCATGGGTATCCTGTGTGCAGCCTGTATGATTGATCAGAAGTCGAAGTTTGATCGCAATTGATCAGAAGTCGAAATTAGGTCGCTACTGATGAGAAGTCGAAGTTTGACGCAGCAGATATGGACCAGTAGAAATAAACGAACATAACCTGTTGCCAATCGGCCTACTATCATGGCTTTTTTCTCTGTATTTTCATCCGCGATATGATAAATGATGCAGATGATTTTGAGGATGACGGGAATCCGGACGACCGGCAGACAAGCCGGAAAATCCTGATAGGGTTTCTGGTGGGTGCCTGTATGGTTGCGGGACTGTTGCTTTTACAGGGGCCCGGGCCGGATGAAACGTCACTGACCAGCCTCGGTACCATCGATTCCCTGTTAACACGCGAGCTCACATACTTCAATATCCCACCCAACAGGATCAGAATTTCGTCTGAGATGGCGGGTGAAGTTTTTGAACGCAAAATATATAATATTGAGGTTCCCGCCGGGTTCAGTAAGACCTATTTCCACATGGAGCTTGCCAGGCGGCTGATGCCTGTGGGGATTGAGCTCTTTGGTATCATTGAGTTTCCCGACCGTCTGTTGAGACTGGTAATGATCTATGACAAAACCGTGATCAGAACCATCCGGATCAATCCTACCACATCGTATGAACTCCCAACCTACCCTGCCGAACTGATGCTTTCGTTCTCATCACGCCCCGGCAGTGAACTAACTGCGAGCATACGCAGGGAAATCCCCGGTATCCCCATCGCGTTTCGTGTGAGTTCGGCTGAAGATGCCGTGGACTGGTCATCCCCTTTCGGCTCACATCCACTCTTTTTCTGGATGGATGCACCGGCCGATGGCCTGCCGTCTCTGGCCCGTTCACTGCGGTCGGTTGCACCCCGCCCCCGATTTCTGCTGATGGATGCATCCCAGATGACGAACCGTGAAGAGATCATGCAAGCGGCCGGACGGAATGCCGGATGGATCGACGGCCGGAATGCGCTGCTCATATCAGACAAGGCCGGGCGGATGAAGATGGAGCAGGATCTTGGACGGTTTTTCCGGGATTCCCGCGCCGGCAATACCGGGTTTGCTCTTGTGGATGTTTCCGATGAGGGAATCGTCTGGCTTATAGAAAACCTGCACGATTATAAAAAGGGCGGCATGATCATCACAATACCGGTGGTCAGGCTTCCGTAGGATTTAAAGGCATAAAATTGCCATATTGTTGGTAACAATCAGTATCTGACGGAACACCATTCATGATAACCACGTTGATTATTACGACCTGTAACTTTTGGTTCATCCATCATGATCGCCACGTTGATCGTTAACGACCTGTAATTTTCGGTTCATCCATCATGATCGCCACGTTGATCATTACGACCTGAAACTTTCGGTTCAACCATTATGATCGCTTTTAAACATCACCATCAGCAACTCACGGAATACCATTCATGATTGAAGGCATCAAGAAGAAATTACACTACAATGAGTTCCCCCAGCCCGAGTACCTGGCCACCACGTACCCGGTACTGTTGTGCCATGGTTTCGGGGGGCTTGCCAATGCCGTTCAGCCATCTCTGTTGAACAGGGTGTGCATGCTCTTACGCAGCCACTGCATAACCTCCAGGACTACTTTATAGACATCCTCGACTGGCTGGGTGACATCTCCTACCCTGACATCAAAAGTGATGCCCTGGGAGCACTAAAACAGCTCACACGCGACTATGTGCAGAACACATTTAATCCTGAAACGCCCGATCACCCCGATGTACGATATTTTTCTGTATCAACCGCTTGCGGCAAGGGTACCGACTACGACATCAACAAGCTGCTCTACTATTTCAATGCATACATCCAGGAAAATGAGGGCATCAACGACGGCTATGTTGGCGCTGAGAGCGCTGTCTGGGGAGAACACCTTTTCAGAAGCAAGCTCAATCACCTTGAGCAGATCAGACTCAATCTGCCGAAAAAACATGAAAAAGAGTGGGAAGGATTGTGGCTGGGAGTTATAAAAAACCTGATCAATAACGACTTCTGAGCCTCGGCAGGAATATGCTTACAGTATATGGATTTTTACTTCGCAAAAAACTTGCAGGAGAAAATTGTATTGGATAGGCGCATCCGAAGCCAGTCCCTCATGAATACACCTACAGTTTTCGGTTTTTTACTTCTTCAAAAACCTTATAAGAGGTAAGATCGTACTGGATGGGCGTAACGGAAGCCAGTCCCTGCTTCAGTACGTTTACATCCAGGTCTTCGCCCTGATCGAGCACTTCGAAACGACCGGTGATCCAGTAGTAGGGACGATCATGCGGGTCGATGCGGCGCTGGTACTGCTCCACATAGCGGCTGTCGCCCTGGCGGGTCCATCTGATGCCCTTAAGCGGACCGGGCGGCACGTTCAGGTTCAGGGTTACGCCTTTGGGGAGCCCGTGAGTGAGTACATATTCGATGATGCGCTCAACGGCCTCACGCGAGCCGGTGAGGTCGGCATCTTCCTGGAAATCGGTGCAGCTTACAGCGATCGACGGGTAACCGAGAACGGTACCCTCGGTGGCCGCACTCACTGTACCTGAGTAGATGATGTTGATGCCGGCATTTGAACCGTGGTTGATGCCACTCAGTATCATGGTCGGCTGGCGGTCGAGAAGCTGGTCGTGAGCCAGTTTCACGCAGTCGGCCGGGGTGCCGTTCACGGCGTGACCAACCATGCTGTTAATCATCTCAAACTTTGAAACCCGCAGCGGGTCCATCACCGTTATGGAATGCCCTACTGCACTTTGCTGCCGGTCGGGCGCGATTATCTGAACTTCGCCGTACTGGCTGGCTACCTCAGCGAGGTTTCTTATACCGGGGGAGAAAATGCCGTCGTCGTTGCTGACCAGAAACAGCCGTTCGGGATCATAATTCATGTACGTTGTCAGTCGTATTGTTCATTTTCGTTCGGAAATGCGGATGATTTCACATCTTTGATATAGTGCTGTACGGCATCGGTCATAATGGTACTGAGGTCGGCGTAGCGGCGGATGAAGCGGGGATTGAAATCCTTGTTCAGCCCCAGTAGATCGTGAAGGACCAGTACCTGCCCGTCGCACGATGATCCCGCGCCAATCCCGATAGTGGGGATGGAGACCATTTCCGTGACTTTTCGTGCCAGTTTCGCGGGGATTTTCTCAAGCACCAGCGCAAAAACGCCGGCCTCTTCCAGGCTGGCTGCATCCTCGATCAGACGGGCGGCCTCATCCTCTTCTGTTGCCCGCACCTTATAGGTCCCGAACTTGTAGATACTCTGAGGCGTGAGTCCGAGGTGGCCCATTACCGGAATCCCGGCCCCTACGATCTTTTTGACGGTTTCAACGATGAATGCCCCGCCTTCGAGCTTCACAGCGTGGGCCCCGGCCTCTTTCATCATCTTGCCGGCACTGATAAGCGCTTCCTTGGTGGTATTCTGATAGCTCATGAATGGCAGATCGGCCACAATGAGCGCCCGCTCCGCACCTCTTACCACACAACTGGTGTGATACATCATCTGGCTGAGGGTGATGGGCAGGGTGGTTTCATGACCGGCCATCACATTACTGGCTGAATCGCCGACCAGTATGATGTCGATTCCCGCAGCGTCTACTATGCGTGCCATGGAATAGTCGTAGGCCGTGAGCATGCTGATCTTCTCACCGCGGTGCTTCATGTTGACCACGGTCTGCGTGGTTACACGCAGGGGACGATTATTTCCGGATCCGGTACTCATAGGTTATTCTTGGGTACGAATGCCGCGGTCGCCTCCAGTTCACAGGCCAATTCACCATCTACTGAGGCCTTGCCCGCAAATGTTGCGAACTGCCGCCTGACGCTCTGTACCTTAAGCTCCATGCGGAGCTGGTCGCCGGGCACTACAGGGCGGCGGAATTTTGCCTTTCCGATAGATGAAAACACAATGAGGGTGTTCTCAGGATCGTCGCACAATTCTTTGAGAAAAAGTATGCATCCTGTCTGGGCCATCGCTTCAACCTGAAGCACTCCGGGCATGATTGGCTGCCCGGGGAAATGGCCATTAAAAAAGCCCTCGTTGCCGGTTACATTTTTTATGGAAATGATGTGGTCCGCGTCGACCTCCAGAACCCTGTCTACCAGTAAGAAAGGGTAGCGATGCGGGATGATCTTTTTGATTTCCTCAATACTTAACATTTCACTAAACGTTTGAATCGTAAATTTTTACCATTATAAGAAAGATGCCGATTGTTACCTACTCAAATCAGGGGTGTTTATTAAAGTCTGCCATTAATATTTCGGATAATTCCGGTGCCTGCTAATTTTGACATGACCATAAAAATCAGGCTACGGTTCCGATATAAATGTAAGCGATACCAGACTGAAGCGTATGCGCTTCGGCCCCTGAATAGTTACCGGTTCCCATCATCATATCGGTGAAGGTTTTGCCGGCCGGAAAGGCTGCGCTGGTTTCGGGAAGATACTTGTATGCATCCCGGTTCCCGCTCATCAGCCCACCTATTGTTGGAATGAAATACTTGCTGTAGGCCTTGTAGGGGAGCTTTATCAACCCTTTGGGCTGACCGAACTCGAGTACCACCACCCTGCCGCCCGGCTTCACCACCCGTGCCATCTCCTTAAGCGCGACTTCGGGATCGTCCACATTGCGGATTCCAAAGGCGATGCTGCAGATGTTGAAGGTGTTGTCGTCGTAGGGCAGGTTCATGGCGTCGGCCACCGAAAATTCGATGTCCATATTGCGTTTTTGGGCTTTCACCGGGGCCGGGGCCAGCATCTCCGCACAAAAATCGGTGCCCACAACGCGACCACCATCCCCTACAACCTTTTTGAAACTGATGGCAAAATCGCCGGTTCCTGTGGCACAGTCAAGCACATCATCTCCCGGACCGGCTTTGCTGAGTCGGACCGCTTTTTTCCGCCAGCGGTGGTGGATACCGAACGACAATACCGTATTGATGGCATCGTACCGGTCGGCGATGGAGGCAAACATTGTGCGAACTTTTTCGCTCATCTAACTTTTATTTCTTTATTAATTAGTGATGGCTGAACCTGAGTATCGCTTTCGGCTACACCGCTCAGTTCCTCCCGCAGAATTCGGAATTTGTAACTTTATACCGGTCAGATTGAGTAACTGGCAGCGTTCAGACCGAAAATTGCGGTGTAAATTTACCACTTATCAGCCGGATAAACATATATCGATTGTATAAATCCAACCTTGGCCAAAATCATTCCACCGGATTCAACAGCTCTATTGCTGCTCAAAAAAGCTGGAGTATGCCTTGCCAAGGGCCGAATTTGTGGCATCCCTGAGGGTGAGCATCTGGTAGTGGGGATTGTTGCGATCCTCTTCCTTCATCCAGTAGAAACGGCGGCCGTTGCGGGCTGTATATGCCATATTCTGCGATCCGCTCACCCTGGTTTCGAAAATCCTCTCCACTCCGCGATAGGCTGCGATATTCATACGGGTCCTTGTTACGGGTCCCCGCAGCACAAAGTCGAGACTGTACACCCTGCTGATCTCCAGTTTTTCGATAACCAGCAGGATATCGGCCTCCCGCGGCTCCGAAGTGTATCTCGCATCGATCTGCCCGCCCCTGCTCAAGCCTGTAACATACCGCGACAGTGTTGCCTGCAACAGCGAATCGAGTATGCCCTGCTGAAACTGAATAACAACCGCTTCGCCGGCGTACTGGCTGCTGTTTTCAAGCCGGAAATCGGGTGACAGGCCAATGGCGATGCTTTCGCCCTGAAGCTTGCGGTTATCGGTATCCCAGCGGGTCGATCCGCACGAGACCACGAAAACCAGGGCCAGAATTACCGGGGTAAGTGATCGGATCACAATTTTTTCCTTTTGTTGATGAGTTCACGGATGCTTTTGTCCATTTCGGCGACTTCATCGGTGCGGATGCCGTTGGCAAGGGCGTGTTTCACAAGAACCATGCGGAATAGCCGGTCGTTCAGCGGGATGGCGTCTCCGTTCAGCATATTGTACAGATAATCGATGAACCGGCGGTAAAGGCCGAATTTCAGGAGGATGAACCCGGCAAGGCCTGCAAAAAGCTCGTAATAATGTCCGTCCATACCCAGCCAGCTAAGCGGACCCACAGCGAAAAGCAGCAATACGATCTCGATATCGATGAACCGCAGGAAAACGGTTAGCAGACGACTGTATGCCCCGCTTTTTGCGATGTGCCAGAGCGGTAAAAATATGGCCACAACCGTTACGGCAGTTATCAGGCCGGATGTAACAAGCAGGATCAGCAGCAGCAGTATCGACAGGTTGTCGGCGCTGCGTATCCATACTTCTGCGTCGCGGATGAGCTCATTCAGCGGTTTTTTCTTCAGCAGACCGGGTACGAACTGTTTGATAGCAGAGGTGGAAGTGTGGAACCAATTCCCCGCCGGTGTGAAAATGCCCACTGGCGTTTCAATAAATGCGGTACCTGGTTGTCGCAACCTTTTCTCAGTCATTTTTCTGCCGGATGATGCCTTTATCTCTGCTCAAGATTGATTCAAACGATCTCTGCTCATGATACGCGAAGGGAAGAAATTGTTGGTTCACTACCGTATTCCGTAATTTCTGCCGGAATATCGGAATAAAGGTACAGCGTTTTATTCAGAAATGAGAACAGTCTCACGCCATTGCAACCGTCAGGATCCCGATACCGACCGGCGCGGCAGGTTCAATTGTTCGGGCCAGTTCAAATACGGTTGATCCCGTGGTGAATACATCATCTACGATGATCACAAAATTACCGCCGAATGGTCCGGCGTTATTCATCCGGAAAGCGCCTGAAATGTTCTTCATCCGCCTGCTCATGCTGAAACCTGTCTGTGTGCGGGTGTTTTTGATACGGGTAACATCCCCGATCCCGGCAAGCCTGAAACCGGTCATTTCCGATATGCCACTGGCAATGCGCTCCGACTGGTTGTATCCCCTTTTTCTTTCCCGCTTCGGGTGCAGCGGAACCGGCAAAAGAATGATCTCACTGCCGCTGCTGATATGGTAGCGCATGCGAGATCCCGCCACCTGCCTGCCGGTAAGCCTGCCCAGCTCAAGCCCCAGCGCGCCCATGCCGTTGTATTTCAGCTCTCTTACAAGTTGCTGCAGCAGATCGTTTTTGTCGTAGATCCACATCGCATCCTGCACGGAGATCATATCCGGCAGAATCACACCGGCGCAGCTGTCGGCACCACCGGGGTTTGCATCCTCAAAGCGGTCGTAACTGCAATAATGGCAGAGAAACCGCGACTGCTGCAGGGGCATTCCGCAACAGATGCATATCTCCGGAAAAGCCACACCAACCAACCCGCGCGCCAGTGTCAGCACGAAACCGCTCATTTTTTGTATCGATAAAGACATAACCAATAGAGCCGGCACAGCAGGAAAACTTACATATCCTTATTCCCTGAATCGAATTGTGAGAAAGCCCGGCTGGTCCACAATAAAAAAACTATGGCAACCGCAACAATCATACCTCCGGAAAGCACCGTTATGATCACATTACCGGTCATAGTCCGGATCAGCAGCGCCAGGACGAATGCGAGTACGGTTACCGGAATCACCGGCCAGCTGCCCCGGGCTGGCAGGAATTCCACAGGCGAGACGTCCAGCCTGATTTTACAGTACATCAGCAGTATAACCGTATAGATGATGTGAGCTGTCAATGTGGCCCATGCGGGGCCTTCCAGGCCTATAAAGCTGATGAGAATTATGCTGAGCAGTACATTGACAACCAGCTCTGCCAGCCCGGTAAGGGCGTTAACACGGCTGAGCCCGTGGGCCAGCACAAAACTCGACACCAGTAAAGTATTCGACAACAGCACAAACAGGTATATCCTGAACACAGGGGCCGAATCGGCATATTTTTCAAACAGAAAAACGAGAATGTCTTCGGCGAGAACCCACGAAACCGATATCATCGGCAAGAGGATGAAGAGCAGTATGGCAGAGGCCTTCCGGCAGGCATAAAGTGCTTCCGTGTACGATCCGCCCCTGATGAGAGATGAGTATTGGGCAACCACCCCCGCGGCAATGGCACTGGTTATGGCCCCGACAAAGGGGAGCTTTTTCGCACCGACCACATAAATGGCATAGAGCGCGTCGCTGTCAAAGTATATGCCCACTATCCACTTATCGGCCTCCATCGCTGCGATGCCGGCTACCGATACCATCAGGATGCCCGCTGCATAGGCCACAAAGGGGCGCAATTCACGCCTCAGAACCGACATCCGCGGGAAATTGACTCCATGCCCGGCCGCAAACAAAATCACGGCCACACTTCTCAGGGCAGGGCCGGCCGACATGATTATTACCACCCTCTCTAAGGGCATGCCCATGGCAAACGGGATCACAATGAGTGCCCCTTCTATCAGATTGTAGATGCCGGTATAGGCGATGAGCCACTTTTTGCGGTGAAATATCACGAACAGCGGCTCGGCCGAAGCGGCAAAAATGCCGAAAAACAGGTAAGGTGCGAACATCCGGAATCCGTCGGCCAGGTGCGGCGCATTGAGTGAAGATGCCCAGAAATCCGCCCCAAACCAGCTTATCAGCGCTATGAACAACCCGCCGACCAATGCAAAAAACAGGGCCACACCGGCTGCATCACCCCGTTCTGATTCCGTACCCGACCTGTAGTAGAGCGTGCCGATTACGGTGCTGGTAATTATGGTGCCAAACATGGCATAGATGAGCCATAATTTCCGGTAGGCACCGTACAGGTCCTCATCCAGCAGCCGCGTGAGTACCATTGCCACAACGAGCGCCGCGCCTACACTCATCAGCCTTGTGGCAGAGACCGCCCCGGCTTTTCGCTTCAGTTCTTCAAAAAGGGATGACTGAACGGGTTCGTTTGGTGTCAATTCGGTTTGTATTTTAGTGCCTTGAAATAATCGCGCGCGGTTAACTCAGTGAAACAAATATGGCGTAAATTTATATAGTAACTTAATGATGAGTAATTTATAATATTTGTATCGCACCAAAGATAAAGCTTGTAATCCATAGTTTCTGACGTATGTCTACAATGCACGAAGACCTGAAGGCCATCAGGGATAACCAGAAGATGAGCATTCAGGATGTTTATGAGAAAACCCGCATATCTGCGGAAAACATCAGACTGATCGAATCGGGGGAGTTGTACACCCGCCCGGATGCCAATAAAATATACCTGCGCAGCTACACACGTACATATGCCAAAGCGGTCGGGGTGAGCGACGAAGACATTACCACAGCCCTCGACTACATGGAAGCGGACATGTATGAAGGCTTTCTGGCCGAAAAATACCTGGGCAGCAAGCCGGAACCGGTTTCACCAAAAGTACCGCCGAAACCACCATTCCCTAAAAACCCGGCATCCGATAAACCGGCAGGAGAAAAAACGGATGATGACAGGGATGTGAATGCAGAAAAACGAAGCGACGGCCCCCTGTTTAATACATCCGATTCAGGCGATGATGACGACGCCTCTGAGCCTGACCCGCCCCGTGCTGAAAATAAAAAAATCCGCAGAACCTCAACCCGTACCACCTCCATCTTCGCTCCTGCCATACCAGGAAGGGAACCCCTCACACCCACCGACGATCCCACCAACAGCAGTGTGGACTGGGCGGATGTGAATAAAAAAATAGTTTCCAGCAAAGACGGCAACGGGCCGCTTATTTTCCTCGGTTTGCTTGGTATCGTACTGGTTGCCGCTCTCATCTATGTGCTGAGTACTGCAAACGGTGATGAGTCCGATTCCGGCGTGGCAACCGTTCCCGGCCCTCGCCTTGAGCAGACATTGGCCTCAGACACGCTCGGGGCACCTGTATCGCCCGATCCCGCCCAACTGGCGGCAGCATTGCCCGATACCCTTATACTTACCGTGTATGCCGCCCGCGGCAACCTGGAACCTGTACGCATTCTCACGGACCTGTTCAACATTCAGCGCCCGTATTGGGTCGAAGCGGGCAGGGCTATGCAGTTCGAATTCCTGCAGGACATTCAGATTCGCGGAAATCTCGAACGTATGATCCTGATGTACGATGACCGCATAATTACGGATTTCCAGCAGTATGATGCTGAAAACAGGGTCATCATCATCTCAAGGGAGCAGTTTCTGCGCGACCCGACCATGAGCTCGTTCAGTACCGATGTGATGCCCGATAATCTGCCCCGGCCGGTTGAGATACTGGAACGTCCACGAATGTAGGGAACGCAGCGGTTATGGCATCACAGGACGTGAGAAAACGCATTGACGAACTCAGGGAACTGCTGACCGGGGCCGATGATGCATATTACGGCAAGGCTGAGCCGATCATGCCCGACCGGGAGTACGACCGGCTGATGCATGAATTACTCCGGCTCGAACTCGAACACGACCTGCAGCACCCGCAGTCGCCGTCGACCCGCATCGGCGGCAAGCCCTCGAAGGAGTTCCCGACCGTGGTGCACCCTGTGCCTATGATGAGCCTGTCGAACACCTACAACCGCGATGAACTGTTCGATTTCGACCGTCGCGTTCGCGACAATCTCGGCCACAGCAATTTTACCTACATGGTCGAGCTGAAATACGACGGCATGGCCATCCGACTGCGCTACGAAAAGGGCCGTCTCGTGCTCGGGGCCACCCGAGGCGACGGCGAAAAGGGCGACAACATAACGGCCAACATCCGCACCGTACGCGACATACCACACCGTCTGAGCGGACCTGCACCCGATGTGGTTGAGGTGCGCGGCGAGGCCTATATGGAACGGGAAGCATTCGCCCTGCTGAACCGCGAGCGTGAGGAACAGGGAGAAACTGTTTTCGCCAACCCTCGCAACTTTACCGCCGGCAGCCTGAAAATGCAGGATCCTGCCATCGTTGCATCGCGACCCATCCGGTTTTTCGCCTACGACCTGCTGTTCGACGAAAACGACCTGGCACGAACGCAGGACCAGAAACTTGATCAGCTGGCCGGGTTAGGCCTTCCGGTATGCGATGTGCGGCAGAAATGCGAATCGATGGATGAGATTGCAGAATTGATCGGCGACTGGGACAAAAAACGCCACTCCTATCCGTTCGAGACCGACGGCGCGGTGATAAAAGTGAATGAAGACCGCTACCGCGAGGAACTCGGCAGCACGGCTAAAGCGCCCCGCTGGGCCATCGCCTACAAATTCGAAGCCGAACAGGCCACCACTATCGTAGAAGATATCACCCTGCAGGTCGGCCGGCTGGGAACCATCACCCCTGTCGCCGAACTAACTCCAGTACAGCTTGCCGGCACCACTGTTAAAAGGGCATCACTGCACAACGAGGATGAAATTCTGCGCAAAGACATACGCAGGGGCGACTCGGTAGTGATCGAAAAAGCGGGCGACATCATCCCCCAGGTTGTAAGTGTGGTAAACCCCGACGCGCCCGGCAGGAGTAACCCGTTCAAAATGCCGGCTGCCTGCCCTGCCTGTTCCAGCCAACTACAGCGCCTTGAGGGTGAAGTTGCCTGGCGATGTGTAAACCCGGCCTGCCCGCCCCAGACCCGCATCCGCATCGAACATTTTTCGTCCCGCAACGCAATGGATATCGACGGCCTTGGCACAGCGATCGTGGAGCAGCTGGTGGATGGGGGCCTGATCGAAACCTTTGCAGATCTGTATGAACTCGACGCCGGCCAAATTGTCCCTCTTGAGAGGATGGCCGAAAAGAGTGCGCAAAACCTGATTGAAGCCATCGAAAAGAGCAAATCACAACCCTTTGAGCGGGTGCTGTTCGCCCTGGGCATCCGGTTTGTGGGCGACAAGGTGGCAAAAGACCTTGCCGATCATTTCAGATCAATCGACAGGCTGATGCAGGCCGGTACAGATGAGCTCATCGCCGTCGATTCTATTGGACCACGCATCGCCGAATCGGTGGTGCAGTTCTTCAGCAATGAAGAGAACAGGGCCATAATCAGCAGATTGAGGAGATACAGCCTGCAACTCGAACAGGCGGAAAAAACTTCCGTCTCGGAAATACTGTCTGGAAAAACCTTTGTACTCACGGGTACACTCCCTACTTTAAAACGCGACGAAGCCGCGCGGCTCATCGAGGAAAACGGCGGGAAGACATCAGCATCGGTAAGCAAAAAAACTGACTACGTTCTGGCCGGCGAAGCGGCGGGGAGCAAACTGGATAAAGCTAAAAAACTGAATATTGAGATCATCGACGAGGAACAGTTTTTTAATTTGCTGAAATGATTAAATTCAGATGCAATTAGATACTTAATTCAAACGAGTAATTACAGCCCATGAAATTTGAGATTGAACAGGATGACAATGTCACCGTGATGACACTGAAGGGGTCAAAACTGGATACCAAAATTGCCGCGGAATTGAAAAGTCAGTTCATCCTGCTGTCGAAGGCGGGTGACAGCGGGCACCTGATTCTGGACCTGGGCAGCGTCAACTTTGCCGATTCTTCGGGTTTGAGCGCATTGCTTCTGGCCCACCGCCTGTACAGGGATGCCGATAAAAAGCTTATCCTGTGCAATATGACCGACCGGGTGAACAAATTACTCGAAATATCACAGCTGACCTCCGTATTTACTATCAGCACCGACAAAACATCGGCACTGGAACACATCGAC
>JAIVHB010000101.1 GCA_020201275.1 Rhodothermaceae bacterium
GTGACATACTTCCAAATCACTTCGCCGTTCAAATGTTCTATTGTTCACTTGTTCCCTAATTCGAAGCATGCTAACGGCACCATCGGTGTCACCAATTTAATTGTGTAGCCCCGAAGTTAGTGGCTCAGGCTGACGCGTTTTTTTCCTCACGCTGCTCACCCAATAAACGACAGCCACAGATACAACCCGAGCAGGGTAAAAAACAGCGTTGGCAGGGTGAGTACAATGCCCACTTTGAAGTAGTAGCCCCAGGTTATTTTGACCCCTTTGAAGGAGAGGATGTGAAGCCACAGCAGGGTTGCCAGCGACCCGATGGGCGTGATTTTCGGGCCAAGGTCCGACCCGATCACGTTGGCATAGATCAGTGCTTCGCGGATCAGCCCTTCCGTATCGGTGGCCTGTATGGCCAGCGCGTCGATCATCACTGTCGGCATGTTGTTCATTACTGATGAGAGGATTGCGGCAAGGAATCCCATCAGCATGGTTCCGGCGAACAGCCCCTCGTCGGCCCCGGCCTGTATCACAATGGCGAGCAACCCGGTCAACCCCACGTTCTGAAGCCCGTATACCACCACGTACATCCCGATGGAGAATACCACGATGGCCCAGGGTGCATTTTTGAACACTTTCCGGGTATCCACCGCCGGGCTGTTCATGCCCATCACGGAGAAGAAGATTGCAATGGTACCCGCCACAACCGAAACCGGGATGTGTACAAATTCAGCCACAAAATAGCCGATGAGCAGCACCGAAAGTACAATCCACGACATCCTGAACATTTTATGGTCCCTGATGGCCTCATCGGGCAGTTTCAGGTCATCCATGGAATAGTGCCGCGGAATATCTTTCCGGTAAACCAGATACAGCACCACCAGGCTGGCCAGTACCGCGAAAAAGTTGGGGATGATCATGCGGCTGGCATATTCGATGAACCCGATCCCGAAAAAATCAGCCGAAACAATGTTCACCAGGTTGCTCACAATGAGGGGCGTGGATGCCGTATCGGCGATGAACCCGCTGGCCATCACGAACGGCAGGATCATCCGGTCCTTGAATTTCAGTGCCCTCACCATCGACAGTACGATGGGGGTGAGGATGAGCGCGGCACCGTCGTTGGCGAAGAATGCGGCCACAATAGCGCCGAGAATGGTGATGAAAATGAACATCCTGATCCCGTCGCCATTGGCAAATCGCGCCATGTGCAGCGCGGCCCATTCAAAAAAACCGATCTCATCCAGAATAAGTGAAATGATTATGATGGCGACGAAGGTAAGGGTGGCATTCCAGACGATTCCTGTTACCGTGATCACATCCTGAAAGCTGACCACACCGGCAAGAAGCGCCAGTACCGCCCCGATGGTGGCCGACCAGCCGATCGACAGCCCCCGTGGCTGCCAGATGACCAATACAAGGGTGAACAGAAAAATTGCGGTGGCGATAACGGACATGGTCATGGCAGAATCAGATTATAATGTTGTGATGTGGTGGATTAATACGTTTGCAGGGTGATGAAATGGATTATCACTCAGGTCATGTTGATGTGAAAGGTGGACTAACACTTTGCAGTATGATGCGTTGGATTATAACTATTAAAGAGTGTTTTGTAAACCGGTGCCGGCCGCTGCGATTTACTCACCGGTACTCCTGTCTTTCGGTACGATAAGCACGGGGATGGACGCATTCCGGATTACCTGCAGGCAGACGCCGCCGAGGACCAGATCGCTTACATAGCCCCGGCCCTGGCTGCCCATGATGATCATGGTCGATTCATCATCATCAGCGTGTTCAAGAATCTGTTTCACTGGCGAACCGTAGGCAATTTTGACCTGCACCACGGCCCCGGTAACCTCGCTGAGCGACGCTTTGAGGGTGTTCAGTCTGTCGGTGTCGGTTTTATCGAAGCTTTTCAGTGTTTCGGGATCATCAACGCCGGGACGTCCGCTGGCCTGAACATGCAGCAGGGTTACATTCCGCGTGGCGGCGGGCGTGATCATTGTCAGCACGTCGAACGCCCGCTGCGAGATCGGCGAGAAATCGGTCGGGTAAAGTATGTTCTGCAGCGAATCACGGCACAATCTCACACAGGAAAACGTCCGCTTTTCGAACTCCGGCTCATCCGATACGGAAATGTTTATCAGGTACACCGGAAGGGTACAGCGCTGCAGCACTTCCGTGACGGTACTGCCAAGCAGTAACTCCCTGTATTTGCTGTGGCCGCGGTTGGCAATGATGATGTACCCGGCCTCATGCTCTTTTGCGGCGTCAATAATCTGGGACGGTGCATAGGCATTGATCTTCAAACGGACCACCATGCTGACTTCGAAACCCTGCGCTTCCAGCTTTTCACGGTACCGGTCGAGCCTGCCTTTGTACCGCGTTTCATCTTCCGGGGCCAGTCCGCCGGGGTACGGAATGTTTACCGATGTGAAAAGGGTAAGCTTTCGGGTGCCTAATTGAATGAAATGCCCCAGGCAGTTGACGATGATCTCGCTGGCCTCCGACTGGTCGAGGGCTACCAGGGCATGATGAAAATCGATATTCATGGTATTCTAACCGTATGTTTTGTTGAGGGGTATTAGCGGATGTCCGTTGGCAAACTATTTATCGTAAAACTACGATAGTATGCACGGAAAACAAAATCATTTTTACCGGTGCTGTGATAAACATACCGTTACAACAACCCGTTACAACATACTATGACAACCTTCTGTGACACCAACTTAAGGCGTTGTTCTGCCGTGTCGCAGCCTCCTGTATGCGGCCGGCGGGCATCCGATGTACTTCCTGAACTGCCGGTTGAAGTGGGCCTGGTTGTTGTACCCGCAATTTTGTGCGATTACCCCGACGGGATCACTGCTGTTTACCAGCATCCGGCAGGCCCTGCGGATGCGCACTTCGTTCAGATAGGTGATGGGTGGCTTGCCCGTACGGGATTGGAAAAAGCGGCTGAACGCGGTTTCGTTCATGTCTGCAATACCGGCCAGGTCGGCCAGCCGGATACTGTTCCGGGAGGCCGTATGCATGTAATAGAGCACCCGGTCGAGGCGTTTTTCGGTTTTGCGGCTCAGGTTGGGTGTGTAGCCTGCGCTGCCCAGCCGGATCCACTCCCCGGTGCGCCACAGATCATCGAGCAGCGCGATGAGCCCGAGGATCCGCCGGAGTTCGGGCAGGGCGTGTAGCTCAGACAGCTTCTCGCGCCCCATTTTTGCCGCCAGCCCAGTGAAACGTATGCCCGCTTCGGCCTCGGCAATGAGACTCTTCACCGTATCCATGCCGGAGAGTCCGGGCAGCGTATACACGAGCAGCTCCAGGGGGATGTGAACCACAATGGCCTTGTTCCGCCTGGCCGCACCAGCACCCGCACC
>JAIVHB010000159.1:0-1455 GCA_020201275.1 Rhodothermaceae bacterium
CTTCCCATTCTCATCACCATCACCGCGTTTTCCCTGGCTGGTTGCGGGGACGGTGATGCCGTTTCCGACGCGTACGGCACCTTTGAGGCCACCGAGATCAACATTACACCGGAGGTCGGCGGCCGGCTGCTGCATTTCACTGTGCAGGAAGGCGAAAGGCTGGAAGCGGGTCAGGCCGCCGCGCAAATCGACACCACTCAGGCCCATCTTGAGCGGATGCAGCTAGTTGCACAGCGCGAAGCGGTGCGGTCACGGCTGGTGACGATCCGCGCGCAGGAGGCGGTGTACCGCGAGCAGATTGCCGTGGCCACCCGCGAGCTGGAGCGGACGGAGCGGATGCTGGCCGGTAACGCTGCCACGCAGAAACAGTATGACGACCTGTCGGGGCAGATTCGCATCCTGGAGCGGCAGCTTGAATCGGTGGATGCCCAGCGGGCGAACGTGAATGCCGAGATGGCGTCGATTGAAGCCGGCATAGCCCGGATCGAAGACCGGATCGCCCGTTCGTCTATTACTAACCCGGTTGCCGGAACGGTTCTGGCCCGATATGCCGAGGCATTCGAACTGGTCGCTGCGGGGCGTCCACTCTACCGCATCGCCGACCTCGAAACGATGTTCCTTCGCGTATTCGTAAGCGGAACCCAGCTCCAGGAAGTGAAGATCGGTGCTGCGGTCCGGGTGCTCATCGACGGTGCCGATGGCAGCCTGCAGGAACTGCCGGGCGAAGTGAGCTGGATAAGCGACAAAGCCGAATTCACCCCCCGCATCATCCAGACCCGCGAGGAACGCGTAAACCTGGTCTACGCCATAAAAATCCGCGTTCGCAACCCCGATGGCCAAATTAAAATCGGCATGCCCGGCGAAGTGGTCTTTACCCCTGAACGTCACCCCGAAGGTCACCCCGACCGTCACCCTGAGCGCAGTTCGAGGAGCGAAGCGACGAGGACGGAGTCGAAGGGCGTGGGAGGCTTTTTAAAAGCCTCCCGGGGTGGGACTATTGAAGTAAAACCGGGTCTTGCATGTGAGGATATACCTATTGGGGGGACGCTGCGCGTCCCCCCACGGGCTTCGACTTCGTTTTGTCTTTTTCTAAAAAAAGACAAAACTGCGCTCAGCCTGACGTGAAGGTGCTCAGCCTGACGTGAAGGCGCTCAACATGACGTGTAAGAACATGAATACCATCATCAATATTAAAAACCTTTCGAAAAGCTACGGTGCCCAGCCCGCGCTCAGGGATGTGAGCCTGCAGGTGGGCGAGGGTGAGCTGTTCGGGCTGATCGGTCCCGACGGTGCGGGTAAAACCACCCTGTTCCGTATTCTGACCACGCTTCTGCTTCCCGATTCTGGTACTGCGACGGTGTTGGGGCTGGATACGGTCCGAGAATACCGCGCCATCAGGCGCCGCTTCGGCTACATGCCGGGACGTTTTTCGTTGTACCAGGACCTGTCTGTGGA
>JAIVHB010000159.1:1585-22039 GCA_020201275.1 Rhodothermaceae bacterium
CTCCGGCGGAATGAAGCAGAAACTGGCCCTGAGCTGCGCCCTCATCCACAAGCCGGATATCCTGTTCCTCGACGAGCCGACCACCGGCGTGGATGCCGTCTCCCGGCGCGAATTCTGGGACATGCTCCGTCGTCTCAAAGAGGACGGCCTCACTATCCTCGTCTCCACGCCCTACATGGACGAGGCCCTGCGCTGCGACCGCGTGGCCCTGATGCAGGAGGGGCGTTTCCTGGCCGTAGATACCCCCGCCGGCATCGGCCGCATGTTCGGCCGTCCCCTGATGGCCGTCCGTGCCCGCGAAAAATACAAACTGCTGCAACATCTCCGCAGCCTTGAATCGTCCGTATCGGCGCACACCTTCGGCGGGTACATCCACTACACCGACCGCCTCGATACCCTCACCCCCGAACAGCTCGAATCAACCCTGCAGGATGAGGGATTCACCGATGTAGATGTAAAAAGTATCGACCCCGGCGTAGAGGACACCTTCATGGCACTCATGCAACAAAAGGAGGAGGTAAAATGACAGTATCCCCACATCTCAACCTCCACCTTAACCTCCACCTTAACCTCAACCTCAACCTCAACCTCAACCTGCTGTGACATCCTCCCAAAACACTTCGCGGTTCAATTGTTCTATTGTTCAACTGTTCCCTAATTCGAAGCATACTAACAGCACCGTCGTTATAAATATCCAAACTGTATAACCCCAAATGCCATCTGCCATCATAGAAGCCCGTGACCTGACCCGCAAGTTCGGCGATTTCACGGCAGTCGACAGCATCAGCTTTCACGTGGGGCGCGGGGAGATCTTCGGGTTCCTCGGGGCCAACGGCGCTGGAAAAACCACGGCCATGCGGATGCTCACGGGCCTGCTGGTGCCGACATCCGGCGAGGCAACCGTGGCGGGTTTCGATGTATATCGTGAGGCGGAGCAGATCAAGCGACGCATCGGCTACATGAGCCAGAAATTTTCGCTGTACGACGACCTGACCGTGGCCGAAAACATCTGGTTCTTCGGCGGCATCTACGGGCTCGACAACCGGGCCATCAAAGAGAAGACCGATGCGCTGCTGGGCCGCCTCGGTCTCACCCACGTGAAAGACCGCATGATCGGGTCGCTGCCGCTGGGATGGAAGCAGAAAATCGCCTTCTCGACGGCCATTGTGCACGATCCGGATGTCGTTTTCCTGGATGAGCCCACCGGCGGGGTTGATCCGATAACGCGCCGGCAGTTCTGGGACATGATCTATGAGGCCTCCGACCGCGGCACCACCCTGTTTGTGACCACCCACTATATGGATGAGGCAGAATACTGCGACCGCGTTTCCATTATGGTCGACGGCAGGATAGCGGCGCTCGACACGCCGGCAGCCCTTAAGAAAGAATTCGGGTCGGCCGACATGGATGAGGTGTTTGTAAAACTGGCAAGGGGAGAAAAAACAGAATGAAATCATTTTTCGGATTCATCATCAAGGAATTCCGGCACATCATCCGCGACCGGCGGACACTCGTGATCCTGTTCGGCCTGCCGGTAATTCAACTGGTCCTGTTCGGGTACGCCCTGCGCAACGAGCTCACCGAGGCGGGCATCGCGGTGCTCGATATGTCGAACGACCACGTGACACTGGATATCACCGAGAAAGTACTTTCTTCCGGTCATTTTCAGCTGAATGCCCGGCTCACGCATTCAGACCAGATCGAGCCGGCGTTCCGGCGCGGACATGTACGTATGGTGCTGTTGTTCGAGCCTGGTTTTGCAGAAAACCTGACACGCGACGGCTCGGCATCGGCCCAGATCATCACTGACGCGTCCGACCCGAACATGGCCCAGCTGCTTCAGGGGTATGTGATGGCCATCCTGCAGGACTACGAACGGTCGCTTCAGCTTCCGGGAGGGGTTGCAGTGCAGGCCGGCAGTCCGGTAGAAATAAGCGCACCAACAGCGCAGACCGGTGCCTCTGCACTCCAAACCGGACGCGTGATGCCGGAAGTGCGCATGATGTTCAATCCCGAGCTTCGCAGCGCGAACATGTTCGTGCCGGGGCTCATCGCCTTCATCCTGATGCTGATCTCGGCACTGATGACCTCCATCACCATCACCCGCGAGAAGGAGACCGGCACCATGGAGGTCCTGCTCGCCTCCCCGCTGCATCCCGTTCAGATAATCCTCGGCAAGGTGGCGCCCTACCTGCTGCTGTCGGTGGTGAACGTTCTTACGGTGCTCGTGCTCGCCCTGCTGCTGTTCGATGTGCCGTTCCGCGGCAGTTTTATGCTGTTTATGGCGTTGTCGGGGTTGTTTATAGTGACGGCACTGTCGCTGGGCATCCTGATCTCAACGATAACCAGCAGTCAGCAGGTGGCCATGATGATCGCCCTGGCGGGACTGCTGCTGCCGGTGATCATCCTCTCGGGGTTTATCTTCCCGATCTCGAATATGCCGGAGGTACTGCAATATTTCAGCCACATCGTGCCTGCCAAATGGTACCTGATCATCGTGAAGGGGATCATGCTGAAGGGCGTGGGCATGGCGTATATCTGGAAGGAGACCCTCATTCTGACCGGAATGACCCTGTTCCTGCTCCTGTTGAGCATCAAAAATTTTAAGATCAGACTACAGTAGGCAAAAATCATGCGCATACTCAGAATCATCATAATTAAAGAGTTCCTGCAGATTTTCCGGAACCGGATGATGCTCCCCATCATTTTCGTGATGCCGTTTGTGCAGCTCATCCTGCTCTCGTACGCGGCTACGCTCGAGATCCGCAATGTCGACCTGTACGTGGTGGACTACGATCAGAGTCCGGCCTCTAGGGAGCTGATTGACCATTTCCGGGCCGCCGGGCGGTTCAGGATAGTTGGTTATTCGATGAACAGTCAGGATGCCACCGATGCCCTGATCCGCAATGAAGCCAAGATGGCGCTGTACATCCCGCGGCAGTTCGGCCGCGACCTGATTCGCACCGGGGGCGGACCGGGTTCAGGAACAGGGGCCGGGGCGGGCAGCGGTTCCGGTTCATCACGCCAGGCCGTAGCGGGGGCGCCTGTTCAGGTGGTGCTGGATGCGGTCGATGGCTATACGGCTGGCATCGCGTGGCAGTACGCTGTTGCGATTATCGGCCGGTATAACGAATCGCTGCAGCCGGCTGGTTTGGCAACCGGGTTTTCAGCCGGTTTGGCAGATGGATCGACAACGGGATTGTCAGCAGGATCGTCAGCCGGACTGGCATCCGGTGGCCCGGACCGCCCGCCCCGCATCGCGGTTGAATACTCACACTGGTACAACCCGGAGCTCGATTTCAAACTGTATATGGTGCCGGGCATCCTCGTACTGCTTGTGACCCTGATCGGCGGGTTCCTGTCGGGCATGAACATCGTTCGTGAGCGGGAGATCGGTACGATGGAGCAGATCAACGTTACCCCGGTGCGCAAGTCGCAGTTCATTGCAGGCAAGCTGATGCCGTTCTGGATTCTCGGGCTGATTGAGCTCAGTTTCGGCCTGGTTGTGGCCTGGCTGTTGTTCGACGTACCCATGACCGGAAGCCTGGTACTGATCTATGTGGCGGCCGGCATCTACCTGATGGGCATCCTGGGCATGGGGCTTCTGGTATCCACCCTCACCGATACCCAGCAGCAGGCCATGTTCATCACCTGGTTCTTCTTCGTGGTGTTCATCCTGCTCAGCGGCCTGTTCACCCCCATCGACAGCATGCCGGGCTGGGCGCAGACGCTCACCTGGTTCAACCCGGTGGCCTGGTTCATCGATATCATGCGGAGAGTGCTGCTGGCAGGCGCCGGGGCAGCCGACATCGCCGGTCCGCTGCTCGTGATGATCGCTTTCGCGGCAGGCATGATCCTGCTGTCGGTGAGGCGGTACCGGAAGTCGGTTTCGTAAACTATGATAGAAGACAATCGTATTTCTGGCTTATACAGGCATGAGGTATTCAATTTGTCTCCTCACCGGGGAAAATCAGTGTCTGATTAACGGGTATTCAGTATTCAGCATGCTCTGGTCAGTGTTTACGAAAATCTTCTGCAGGCAGGAATATGGAGCAAAATGCAGTGGAATGCCCTGGTGTTAGAATTTACTAAGAGTCACTTAACCTATTGAATGGTAGTTGTTTATGCATAAATTACTGTCGTATTGCGGTCGGTATTAATAACAAAGACGTAAACTAATCGGGATGGTCAGTCTCCCGGCACCATAGCGGCTAATCCACTTTTGCTGCAAAGGGGGCGATATCCTTAAATCTAATGGAGGTAACATTATATGTTAAGTAAGTCAGTCGTTACAGTACGTAACAGAATGCCGGTGCTGTTTTTGGCGGCAGCAGTATCGCTGGCAATGATCGCCGGATGTGCCGATAACCAGCCACTTGAGGCGGATTCCGGTATACTATCAGAGGATGTGGACATGTCGAGAGGTCAGGGGGCTGCCGGTGCCGCGGGTGTGGGCATCACATCGTCTCACTCAGCGGCCGAAGTGATCCGTGCCGTTACAGCGGCCTCGGCAAGGTTTCATGCTGTGAAACAGGCAGAACGGGCAGGCTACGAAATGGATCCTCACTGTGTGTATGTTCCCGGAGTCGGGGGAATGGGGCATCATTTCATCAAAGGGGAACTTATCGATCCGGAATATAACCCGCTCATGCCAGAGGCACTCATGTATGAACCCGATAAAAACGGGAACCTGAAACTGATCGGAGTAGAATACATCGTTCTAAACATCGGGCAGGACCACCCGCACTTCGGGGATCAGCCCTTTAATATTGGCGGTGTACCCCCTCTGATGGCGGCTAATGTTCCCCACTGGAGCCTGCATGTATGGTTATGGAAAGAAAATCCGAATGGTATGTTCGCACCCATGAATCCGGATGTTTCCTGCCCCATGTAATCAGACACGGCAGTCAGTCTGCATTTTAACCACCCGGGGTCAGAGAATACCAGCTCCGCCCAAAAATTGATGAGGCGAGGCCAACGGCCTCGCCTCACGTATTTATGAGTAGTATCCTGCAATTGCATTGTCTCACGTCTCACGTCTCATGTCTCATGTCTCACGTCTCACTACTCACCCCTACTTCACCAGCACCAGCTTCCTGCTTTGCACGAAATCCCCCGCCTGCAGCCGGTACACATACACACCGCTTGAAAGCGCGCTGCCCTCGAAGGCGACCGTGTGCCAGCCTGCCGACCGGCTTCCGTTGGTCAGAACCGAGACTCTCCGACCCGCAAGATCGAATACTTCCAGCCGCACATCCGCCGCTTCCGGCAGCCCGAAGCGGATCACCGTGCTCGGATTGAACGGATTCGGATAGTTTTGCGACAGGCTGAATTCGGCCGGCAGATCGGTGCGCTCGATCGAGGTGGGCACCTGAACGGTGGTCACTGCCTCAGGTTCGGATCCGCGTACGCTGCGGTTGCCCACCTGGTCGGCGGCTGTGCTCCGGAACGCGTAGGTTGAGCCGTCGCTGCCGGTGAAGGCCATCGAGGACGCCTCGGTATCCGATAACCAGATTTCAGGCTCCCCGCCGTTTTCCGATACATAGATCGTGTAGAAGCGGATTCCACTCGCATCATCCTGGCCCGACCAGTTTACGGTGAACTCCGTGGAGATCTGCACGCTGTCGAGCGGACTCACCGTGCTCACCGGGGCTTCGGTGTCGAGGATGTTGCTCCAGACCGGGGTATCGATGGGTTCGTTCTCGTCGAAAATGATGCGGGCAGCGCTGCCGAAACGGGTGGCCGAGGGCACATCCTCCTTCAGTGATACGAAGTAGCTCACCAGCCCCTCGCCGTCGAACGTTTCGTTGTTGGGCGGCAGGAAACCGGCCAGCGGATCGTCCGTTGGCTCAAGTGTCTCCGGATCGAGCGAGCTGAATACCCAGGTGATCACGCCTGTCTCCGGGTCCAGGCCGGCAGTGATGCGCACAATAAGGTCCATGGCGGGGCGAAGGTCCACATCGGCGGAGGCACTGAAGGCATGATCAGGTCCGCCGGTTCCGTTCGTGCCGGTGGTGTCGGGCACAAGCACGGCCGAAGTGTCGGTCCAGGCCACAATCCCGAAAGTGAAGGTATCGAGATCAACCATGGCCACATCCAGCGTGTCGGTTATGATCACGATCTGGGCGGGAGCCGTCGCCTCCTCCTTGTTCTCGAAAAAGACGGTGTAGGCCATGGAATCGCCGCTGGCGATGTAACGCTCAGTGAAAATGCCGTCGGGACCGATTTTGTCGTTGGGATCGAACGACATGATGCATTCAGTACTCGATGACGATAACCTGCTGCCCGATCCGCTTCCAGGAGTGTTGCTGCATGCATCAAGGGCGCCGGCAATGCCACCTGCCTGGCTGGCCAGCTCATTCAGTTTGAGCATCACTTTGATGGCCTTCGAGGCCGGAAATACATCGCCGGCACAGTTGATGGCACCAACCATATTGGCAGCCAAATAGGCCGGCAGGTCGAACTGTCCGGAATAGACACCTTCGCCGATGGAGGTGCCAATGCCGGCGGTAAGCTTGAAACAGTCATATCCGGGAACAAACTCGAGTGCCAGCTTGGCAATGGCGTACGCGCATCCGGCTACATTATCGTTTGTGACAGCAGTGCCCAGTTTTACCGATGCTTCAACCGGTTCCGTTCCGCATACCTGATTTGCTCCCCACTCCAGACTTCCGCTGCTGCCAAGTACAGCGGTAAATTCCGATGTCGACCCGCCGCCGGTACTGCCGCCAGCCGGTGGCAGTACGGGAAAATACTCGGTGGCCAGCAGGGGATACTCTTCACCATCTTCCGGTTCAGGAGGTACAATCCCGTAAGGTGCAAGCCGGCACTTCAGGTTTTCATAGGCGTCGTTTGTGGGGCATGACGGTGTCGGCACCGGTCCTGACCTGTCGAGGTTGGTGGTTTCCACACCAATGATTACAGGTTCACCGGGACTGAAAATCGTGGCTTTAAAGGGTACATTACGGCCTGTACGCTGCACCGGCGGACTCTTTACAGCAGCAAAAACCGGTGGCGGAGGATTATTGGTAATATCGGATCCGTTATACACTTCAACGGCAAACATTCCATACCTGACGGCCAGTGTGATGTCGCCGGATTCAGTGCCTTCGAGTAAAGAAAATGTTCCGCTGCGTGTGCCTTCAGGCCATACAGCGACAAGAAACAGTTCATTCTGCCCTGGAGCATAGCCCCCGGTGAGGTCCAGACGCAGTGTGCCATCGAGATTCATGTTGTTTGCCACCAGCTGATCGTACTCGGTGCCTTCCGCCAGTCCTCCGATAGCAGTTTCAAGCACCCCTTCAGCACCTTGAATGTAGTCTCCGGCAATTATGATCTGTCCAGCTCCCGATTCACCGCTACCGGGCGACACGATCCCCGATGTATTGCCAACGTTGCCTGTGATGGTTCCGGATCCCGATAACCTTCCTGTATTTACAAGGCCCCGGTTTGCGCGAAGGTTGAGTGCGTTCTCCCCGAGGTCAAGCGTGCCTTCATTAAGCATATCCCAGTTAACGGTTACCGTTGTACCGGAAGGTACTGCACTTAATGTACCCCGGTTGATCAGGGTCGGAACGGCAGTGCTGCCACTGAAAATAGAAAAGGTTGAGCTGCCGGGAGGCAGATCAAATATGGTATTCATCTCCTCACCAAAGATCAGTTTGGCCCCGTTGCCGCCGGTGAAGAGTAAACCGTTAACGGTAAATTCACCACCTGCCAGTTCAAGGGAATGGGTGTCCAGGTATTTAAGGTTTGATGCGCTGCCTGCTCCTCCGGTTAACAGTAGCCCGCTGTTTAGGATCGTTGTGCCGGGGCCATCCATGGTTCCTCCCTGCCATGTCATAAGTCCCTGCACTGTCATATTATCGTTGGCGGTCATGCGTGCCGTCGCATTATCAAGCAGAAATGTTCCGTTCACGTTGAGTGGGCTGCTCATAACCAGCTGCCCACCGAAGCCCACATGCAAATCGCCAACCGTCTGCACCTCTTCTGCGTTTACCACCAGCCGCCCACGATTGCCTCCCACGAGCAGGGCCTCACCGCCGAGCCTGGTCAGGGTTGCACCCTCCGGAATCGTTACCTCGGGAGTATCGCTTCCGTTCAGATTTTTTACGGAAAGGATGCCCTCAAAATCAAGGGTACCGTCGAGACGGTATTCGATGCGGTTACCACTGCCGCCCGGCCCGCCGAAGTTGATCCGGCCACCCGATCCCGCCCGCAGCAGCGAAGCATTATTAAAAATAAAGGGTTCCTCACGCGCCGGTGGTGTAAAGTGGATCATCCCCGACTCTGCCCGGTACGCACCGCCTTGATCGGTGATGGAGCCTGAGAACCGCAATTGAGACCCCTCCACATCGAGCAGTATCTCGCCGGAATTCACAAGGTCCCACTGGATGTTGACCTCGAATGTTGTCCCTGAATTTTTAAGGATAGTACCCTCGTTAATAATCATAGCGCCATCTCCCGATACCGGCATCACCTGGAAGTTGTTGTTCATGGCCAGGTCGAGCACCGCTCCGGGTCGGATCTCGAGCATGGCGCCATCCCGCCCGTTCAGCATATTACCGGTGTAGGTAAAAGTCTGACCGTCAGGGATGATCAGGTTGCGGCCCTGCAGCATCTTATTGTTGCTGGAACTTCCGGCCCCACCCGATATGAGCATACCCGCGTTTGCCGTTAAAGGGCCCGAACCCTGAATCGTACCGCCGCTCCAGGTGATAAGGCTATCGACCGTAACGGGATGGACCGAGCTGAGAGTGGCTGAGGCGTTATTAATCAGCAGGGTGCCCCCGATACTGAGCGGGGATGATACCTCGAACAGGCCCTCAAAACTTATCTGTACATTGTTCAGGATGAGGTCATCGGTATGCATCACAACGAGCTGTCCCCGGTTGCCGCCGGCCTGTAAAGCATTGCCGGAAAGTTGCAGCAAATCGGCCGTTTCAAGGATGGAGACATAGGTTGTATTGCCGGTATTCAAGCTTCGCACAGACCATGATCCCGCCATGTTCACCCTCCCGGCGATCTCGACCGATGTGCTGTTGCCCTCGCCCGATGAACTGCTGAACAGCAAATGCCCGTCTGATCCACCCGAGAAGACCGACTCGCCACCGAACAGGTAGGCCTCGGTACGTGCCGGCAGGTCGAGACTAAGCATCCCTGCCTCTGCATGCCAGGTGCCCCCGAAATCGGTCATGGCCCCGCGGAGGCTCAGGTGCCCCGCCTCGAGGTCCATTTCAATCAGTCCATGGTTCTCGATGTCCCAGTCGAGGTTCACCTGGAACGTGGTACCGCTGTTTTTCCGGATGGTGCCGAAATTCTCGATCGTGGCACCGTTCGTTCCTTTCAGAAAGACGGAAGCATTGTTGCCGGATGTGATGTGCAGCAGGGCGTCCTCTTCAATCTCGATCACGGCTCCGTTGCGGCCGGTAAACAGGCCGCCGTTTTGAGTAAACGTCTGCCCGGAGGCCACGATCAGCAGGCGATGCTGAGGTTCATATCTCCGTTGACCACCGCATCTCCTTCAATCCGCAACGTGCCCTCAAAACCAACGGATGCGTTGCCCACATCAATCACATCAGGCGATCCCGGCGAACGCAAAACGAAAAGTCGTCCCCGGTTGCCCCCGGCCGATATACCAGCTGTACCAAGCTGCTGCAACGTAGCCGTCTCCTCAACCTGGAGGTTGGCATAAGTGTTACCTGAACTTGCCACCGATAGGTTACCGGCAATATCCGCCAGACCCGAAAAGCTGAAGAAAGTATCGGTGCCGTCGCCGGTGCGGCTGCCGAAGTGGATGCGGCCCGATGCGCCCGACCGTATTACCGACGAAGCTCCTATCTGTACAGGGTTCTGCGAGGCTTTGATATCGAGGTTCAGTGTGCCGGCCGTGGCTTCATAGGTGCCGCCGAAATCGGCCATTGCCCCGCCGAACCGCAGTTCCGCCCCTTCCTGGTTCATCAGAACAATTCCGTGGTTTTCGAGGTCCCAGCCGATCTCAAGCGCGAAGGTGGTGCCGCTGGTTTTGGCGATGGTACCCCGGTTGATGAGGGTCGCACCGCCCGCACCTGCGTTGAAAAAGGAGAAATTGTTGCCCGTGGTGATATCGAGCGTGGCACCCGATGCGATCTCGTATTCCGCCCCGTTCACCCCGTTCAGCCGGTTGCCGCTGTGTGTGGCGGTCTGCCCGGCCGGTATCAGAATGCGGCGGCCGTCGAGGAACTTGTCGTTAGTGGAACTGCCTGCACTGCCCGAAACCGTGAAACCACCACCGGCCGTGGTCGTGCCTGTGCCGCTCATCCGCCCACCCGACCACGTAAGGAGTCCGCCCACGGAGATGTCGCCATCGAAGGAGATTTCAGAGGCGGCATTACTCATATTAAACGTTCCGGTGATGGTGAGGCTGCCCGTACCCAACAGCTTTCCGCCCGAGCCCATTGTGAGATCCCCCACGATGCGGTCGCCCGAGGTAGTCACCTCACCGGATGAAATGGTCACCGCGTCGCCCGGGCCGGGCACACCTGCCGGATTCCAGTTCGTGGCTTCATCCCAGTTGCCGGTTCCACCAACCCACTGGTAGGCCGCCAGGGCAGCCGTTTCGGATTCCGTCTCTGCCGCACCGGCAGGTACGGAACTTAGCAGCAGGATGAGCATAAGGGGGGCGTAAAAGTATCGCATAAGCATTCCTTGGTCCTTTTCGATGGTTATATGACAAAACCGGATAGTTATGAAGACATACAGCTGTACAGATACACACGATACGTACACACTGTATCTCAAAAAGTATGTCCCGAGGTGTCTGAACTTTGGTCAGTCAAACAATTCCTGGCTCTCTTTATATCGACATAAATGCTTCAAACGGATCATCCCTTGCAGGGCTGTTTGTATATGTTCCGGTCACTCGTCCAGCTGCCTGTGATGCAGGGGCCAGTTTTGGTATTTGTAGGTTTGAGAGGATCAGTGCGGTTAAAGTGCCTGTCGAGAGGCATCAGCGGGTAGTTTTCAATGTTTTGATGCTATTTATGAGTAACTCATTTTTTTCATTGATATAGACGGAAATGTTTTTAGTTTTGAAACCAGGGTATTTCCATTAATTCAAACAGGTGTTTTTATGGACAGAAAAGCATTTCTCAGGGACAGCGGGTTCATGATCGGCGCAGGTATCACCCTTCCATTTCTGCCGGGACTCAATAAATTGCCAACAGGACCAACAGGACCAACAGGACCAACAGGAGCAACGGGCACAGCCGGCCTCGACAACTGGACGGGAGTCCGCAGCCAGTTTGAGCTGGACCCGGGCGTCATCCACATGGCCTTAATGCTGCTGGCATCACATCCCAAACCGGTCCGGGATGCCATCATGAAACACATGCAGGAATTCGATAAAGACCCGACCACGTATTGGGAGGACCATTTCCAAAACGCCGAACCAGAGGTTATTCAGGATGCCGCCGCCTATATCGGGGCCGATCCCGGTGAGATCGCCCTTACGGGTAGCACCACCGAGGGTCTGGGCACGCTCTACAGCGGATTTAAGCTGAACAGTGGCGACGAAATCCTTACCACCACCCACGACCACTACTCCACGGAGATGTCGCTGGAGTATGCCGTAAAGAAGAGTGGCGCGTCTATACGCAGGGTTACCCTCTACGATCACGGCACGGAAACCTCGGCCGATGAGCTTACCGAACGACTCATTGCTGCTGTGGGGCCGGCCACCCGGCTGATTGCGGTCACCTTTGTGCACTCATCAACGGGAATGAAGCTGCCCATCCGCAGGATGTCGGATGCCATCAGGGAGCTGAACCGCGGCCGCAGCGAAGCCGACCGGATCTGGTTTGCGGTAGACGGTGTGCACGGTTTTGGCGTAGAAAACATCACCATGGCCGGTCTGGGTTGTGACTTTTTCGTGGCCGGCACCCACAAGTGGATCTTCGGTCCGCGTGGCACCGGTATTATATGGGCCGGCCGCGAGGGTTGGGACCGCCTCGTACCGACCGTACCGGCATTCAGTCCGGCGTATGGCACCTGGCTGGGCGAATACCCGGAGGAAAACCTGACCTTCAGCGACCTGTTCACCCCCGGCGGGTTCCACAGTTTCGAACACCGCTGGTCGCTGGGCGAGGCGTTCCGCATGCAGATGGAGATCGGCAAGGCGCGGGTGCAGGAGCGCACGCATCAGTTCGCCACGATGGTAAAGGAGGAGCTGCAGAAAATGCCGCATGTGCAGGTGATCACGCCGGTGTCACCGGAGCTGTCGGCGGGTATCACCTGCTTCCGGGTCGACGGTATGGGGGCCGGCGAGGTCGTTGAGCGGCTGCACGGGAAACACATCGTCGCCAGCGCGTCGCCCTACCGGATCAGCTATCCGAGGCTTACTCCCTGCATCATCAATACCGAAGAGGAAGTGGAGGCCAGCCTTAGGGCGGTCGCGGAATTACGGTAGTATCGAAATGATGATAAGATTACAGGATAAACAACGGTAGTGTGTTTTATCGGATTGATGGTATGTATGGATGATGAACAACGGTAGTGTGTTTTATCGGATTGATGATATGTATGATGATGAACAACGGTAGTGTGTTTTATCGGACTGATGGTATGTATGGGTGATAAACAACGGTAGTGTGTTTATCAGATTGATGGTAAATTTGGGTGATGAACATCCGATTCCGCCCTTACCGTCCCGACGACTCACCCGTGCTTGAACGGTACATTTCCGACCTGTACGCGGGTGATATCAGCGGCAAGCCGATGACGGCGGATAAAATCCGCAATACCATTGCCATGCTCACCGCCAGGCCGGACCTGGGCTCCATCCTCATGATTGAAAACGGGGAGGATGTGGTCGGCTACGCCATCCTTATCAACTTCTGGAGCAACGAGTACGGCGGCATCATGCTCAATATCGACGAGCTCTACATCGCGCCCGGGCACCGCGGCAAAGGTTTCGCATCCGCCCTCATCAGCCATCTTGCCCAATCCCGCTACAACAACGCCGTGGCCCTGCAACTCGAAGTGAGCCCCAAAAACCACGCCGCCCGCCGCCTCTACAACTCCCTCGGCTTCACCCCCCACCCCAACCACGTGCTCACCCTCGAGCTGTGAATGCCGTAAACCTTCAGGAGTGCGCGCGAAGCGAAGCGCAGCAAGCTCCCTGAAGAGTTGAAGACATGGGGACATGGAATGTCCGCCCATGAACCACTCTCATATGTCACTCCCGCAGGAGGTTCATAGTACCCCCCCGCAGAAGGTACAAACTACCTTCCCGAAGGTGGTTCATATATCTTATATTCAAATATACAGTCACAAAACCCATCCCATTATGAACTACAGACCATTCGGAAATACAGACCTGAACGTGAGCGAGGTCGGTTTTGGCGCATGGGGCATTGGTGGTCCGGCCATGGCCGGCGACATCCCCATTGGCTGGGGCGATGTGGATGATGCCACATCCGAAAAAGCCCTGAAACGTGCGCTTGAGCTGGGTATCAATTTTTACGACACGGCTGATTTTTACGGCCTCGGCCACTCCGAGGAGCTGATCGGCAGGGTGTTCGGCAACCGTCAGGACGTTCTGATCGCATCCAAGGTTGGTCACCGGCTGGCTGATGACGGTTCCATCTTCCTTGATTATTCCGGCGAACACATCCTCAATTCCTGTGAGGGCAGCCTGAAACGGCTCGAACGCGATACCATCGACTTCTACCAGCTGCACACCGCCAAGGTGGCCGACCTGGAGAACGGTGAATCCGTTGAGGCGATGGAGCAGCTGAAGCGCGAGGGCAAGATCCGCTGGTGGGGGGTGTCGCTGAACACCTTCAAACCCGGTCCGGAGGCTGACTTTATGTTTGATCACAAGATGGGGCACGGATTCCAGCTGGTGCTAAACATCATCAACCAGGAGGCGCTCGGTGTTGTAGACAGGGCACACAAGGCGGGTTATGGTGTGATCGCCCGTATGCCCCTGCAGTTCGGACTGCTCACCGGCAAGTTCACGAAAGAGACACGGTTCCCTGATGATGATCACCGCGTATTCCGGCTGCCGCCCGACATTCTGGATGAGTCGCTGGATGCCCTGGAAAAGGTGTGGCCACTCGCCAACAAGTATGGCATCAGCAAAACCGAACTGGCCATGAGCTTCATTCTCAGCTTCGAGGGGGTCTCGACGGTGATTCCCGGTATTAAAACCCCGGAACAGGCGGAGAAGAACACCAGCGGTATCGTGAAACTGTCGGACGGGGACCGCGATCTGATCCGCTCGATGTATGAGCCGGAGTTCAGAGACATCCTGTTTCGCATGAAGTGAGTGTGCCGGGGCTTATGGAGATCCGACTCTGCATTGTCGGGGCGGCCGCACTAATGAAATCAGGTTAGGAATAATGAACATATCCGCAGGATAAACGGGTAGCGGGGATGAGGTGTGATTCAGGTAAAGTATTATCAGGCATTTGACAAATACAGCGGGGAGAAGCGGGTAACCAGGCTTCCGTGTTTTGGGCGCTAAAATGTGGGTAACTTGTTGAAAAACAAACAACTGGTACTGTATTTAATTTGGTAATATTTTGGTAAACTAGGACGATTAACTTTGCAATCGAAATAAGTAAGACCCAACTAACTCTACCTGGAATTAATCCTGATTACATGAAAACGAAACTACTATTATTGTTATGTGCCGTACTATTACCCGGCCTGCTTATGGCCCAGGGTGTTACAACATCGTCCATGACCGGAACGGTTACCGATACCGCCGGTGAAACTCTTCCCGGCGCCAATGTGGTGGCCGTGCATCAGCCCTCGGGTACCGTATATGGTGCCTCAACCGACATCAACGGAGTCTACCGGATCCCCAACATGCGGGTGGGCGGTCCCTACCGCCTTACTGTCTCCTTCACCGGTTTCGGATCGGCTGAACTCGAGAACCTAAATCTGCGCCTTGGTGAAACCGAGCGTATCAGCTTTGAACTATCGGAAATAGTGACCGAAATGGGCGAAGTGCTCGTAACAGCGGCCGTCGGGTCGGCTGGCCTCTCATCGGGAACCAGTACCCAGATTTCGAATGACGACATCTCCACGCTGCCTTCGATTAACCGCAATATCAACGATTTTCTGCGGCTTACGCCCCAGTCGAGCGGGTTTGACGGTGACGGGATCACGTTTGCCGGCATGAACAACCGGTTCAATGCCGTTTACATCGACGGTGCGGTAAACAACGACGTGTTTGGCCTTTCCTCTTCGGGTACGAACGGCGGTCAGACCGGCATCTCTCCGTTCTCACTCGACATTATCGATCAGCTTCAGGTCGTAGTATCGCCCTATGATGTGACCCTCGGCGGGTTTGCCGGCGGCGGCATCAACGCGGTTACGCGATCGGGTACCAACACGTATACCGGTTCGGTTTACCGCTACATCCAGAACCAGAGCCTGGTAGGCAAGACCAATAAAACCCAGGCCGACCGGTTCGATATCGAGCGCGAATCGGTAGCCGATTTCACCCAGAGCCAGTTCGGTCTATCCCTTGGCGGACCCATCATCAAAGACAAGCTGTTCTTTTTCATGAACGCCGAGATTCAGGATGATGAAACTCCACGGCCTTTTAACCCGGTTGAGTACACCTCGGTGGCTGGCCGGTCTTCAAGCCAGGATCTTACCAACCTCCGCAATTACCTGATCAACACCTACGATTATGATCCGGGATCGTTCGGAAACACATTAGGAGCGCTTAAAGGAACCAAATTCTTCGGTAAGCTCGACTTCAACATCAATCAGGACCACCGTCTGACCCTTCGGCACCAGTACACCGATGCTGAGCAGTTCAACCGGTTTGCAGGTGGAAGCCGCGCGATCAACTTCGACAACAACGGTATCTATTTCCCAAGTACCACGAATTCATCGGCCCTCGAGCTGAACTCCGTTTTCGGGAACAGGTACTCCAATAACCTCATCCTGAGTTATGTGAGGGTACGCGACAACGCCCGCTGGTTGGGCGATCCCTTCCCGTACGTGATCATCAACGATGCCGGTGGGCAGATCCGCTTCGGTAGCGAGCCGTTCAGGGCGGCGAACCAGCTCGATCAGGATATTTTCGCCATCACCAATAATTTCCAGATCTACCGTGGCAACCATACAATTACGGTTGGAACGCACAACGAGTTCTACAGCATCTACAACCTGTTCATCCCGCAGAATTTTGGTCAGTACACCTACGCCAGCCTCGATGATTTCCTTAATGATGCCCGTCCGAGCGCGTATTCACGCGGCTATTCACTGGTCGACGACATCACGGGGCCGGGTTCAAAAGCAGCTGCCGAATTTGACGCCATGCAGCTGGGCCTGTATGCGCAGGATGAGTGGAACGTGAACAGCCAGCTGATTGTAACAATGGGGCTCCGCCTCGACATGCCGATCATCACCAGTGATCCGCGCGACGACGGCTTCCTGAATTCAACCGGTCTGCCGGCCATGGCGCAGTTTTATGATGCGGCCAACAATGCCCGCGGAGGCAAGGCACCCGACGGACAGATCATGTTCTCACCCCGTGTCGGTTTCTCCTACAATATGCTGAACGACCTGAACATGGTTGTTCGCGGTGGAGCCGGTATCTTTACCAGCCGGATTCCGTTTGTTTGGCCCGGCGCGATGTTCAACGAGAACGGTGTAACCAGGGGAAGCGTGAACCTGGGCAACCTGGCGGGTCAGACGGTTACCTTTCGCCCGGATGTTAATAATCAATATGTACATCCGAACATCTCGCTGCCGCAGGGCGACATCAGTTTGTTCACGAAGGATTTCAAATACCCGCAGGTGTTCAGGACCAATCTCGCGACCGATTTCGAGCTGCCCTACGGTATCCGTACCACGCTTGAAGCGATCTATACCAAAACACTCAACGGTCTGTACTACACCAACATCAACTCGAACCCGACCGTTGATTTCCGCTGGACCAACACCCCGGATACCCGTCCGGTGTATGTGAGCAGTTCTATCGTGAGCCAGTACAATGCGGTATATCTTGCTCAAAATACATCGGAAGGCTACGGCTATAACCTGGCCGCCACCTTCGCGAAAGTGTTTGACTTCGGCCTCGACGCCACACTGGCCTATTCCTGGGGCGATTCAAGGTCGGTTGCCGAGAACACATCCTCACAGAACTCCTCACAGTGGAGGGGTCAGGTCAATATCGATGGCCGTAACAACCCTACCTACGGGCGGTCCGACTTTGCCGCAGGCCACCGTGTGATTACAGCCCTGAACTACCGTTTCAACTGGACCCGCGACCGGAACAACGCGACCACGATCTCCCTGTTCATGAATGCGCAGTCGGGTCAGCCCTTCTCGTACGTGCTGGGCGGTGCCACAAACGTACAGCGCGAGCGCGGAAGCACCAGTCGTAACAGGACCCTGGTGTTCGTACCTGCCGATGCCAGCCAGATCAACCTGGTTGAAGGCGGAACCGGTATCTCCCCGGCCCAGCAGTGGGAAAACCTGAACCGGTACATCGAAAACGACAGCTACCTGAAAGAGCGCAGGGGCAAGTATGCCGAGAAAAACGGTGCCTTCGCTCCCTTCACTGCGATCTTTGACCTTGGTATCCGTCAGGATGTGGGTTTAACGCTTGCCGGACAGCGCCATCGCCTGCAGTTTTCCGCCGATATTATGAACGTGGGCAACCTGATCAATTCAAAGTGGGGCGTGCAGTACGACATCCCCGGCGACTTCAATAACTATGAGCTCTACAACTTCTATGGTTATGCGGATGACGATACAACCCCGGAATTCACCTACACCGGTGTTGAAAGAGGCGAAGATTCGTTCGACATTGCCGGCACACTCTCCCGCTGGAGAATGCAGTTCGGTGTGCGCTACCTGTTTAACTGACCGGTCGGTTAACGTAATATGACTTCTTAACAAAGGCCCCGCGAGGGGCCTTTGTTGTTTAACAGGATTCCGATTTTTGCTTCAAATCGGATACCAGAAAATTTGATTGATGAATATTGACAACAAAGAATCTGACGGGGAATTACTATATTTATACCGATCAGTTAAAGTATAGTTTGAATGATGTCATCAGCGTATCTGATTTGGAATAATGATGTTCTTACGTGGCCACTCTTTGCTGTTTGTTCTGATGATTCTGCTCCCCGGGGTTGTATTTGCGACAGACATCAGTAAACCCGACACCGTGGTGTATCAACTGATCATTCACGCCAATGCCGATTCCTTTTTCGTCGGGCTGAACGACCGTTATCACTACATTGCCTCGGGCGACACACTGGAATTTACCGAACGGATTGCCAGGGTAACCATTATTGCCCGGGGTCGAAAGGAAACAGCTTTTTCCTACAGTCGTGCACCGGGCCTTGTGCAGACCTACAATCTGTGGCTCGAACATGAAAATCGCCCCAGGCGCTCCCGGTATATGGTGCTTAAGACCGGCGATAATGTGGTGATTCACACCGCCCCTCATACCAGGATACTGATCGATGGAGAATACGCAGGAACGGGGATGTACCGGTCGGCAAAACCGGCGGGACATTACCGGGTAAAACTGGTAAACCCGAACGGTTTGTCGCGCAGTATGAACCTGAAACTGAGAAACGACAGGCTAACATATCTGCCGAAAACGGTTAACTCCGACAGAAAAACAATTATGGCCCTCTCCCTTCTGCCCGGCGCCGCCCAGTTCCAAAAGCACCAGCCTTTGAAAGGGATGTCATTTCAGCTGGCGTTTATCGCCGGCCTTACCGGATCCTACCTCCTGAACCAGAAGTATCTGGATTCGCGGACTGAATTCCGGGAGATACGCGAATTGTACCGTATGGCCGGCAGCGATAATACGGCATTTGAACTGGGCGAAAAAATGGATGAGGCCGCATCTGTGGTAAACAGGAATGTCATGGTCCGTAACTTTGTAGCGGGTGCCGTGGTGCTGGTATATGCCTATAATATATGGGATGGAAACCGGCCTCCGAGGGGAGGATTTGAACAGATTAACCGCATCAACCCCTGGGTCGACTACCAGGCTGACACCGGAATGAAAGCAGGCCTGACCTATACGCGGAAACTTTGAACCGTTTTTAAGATCCCATGATATATCATGATTCCATAACCCGTTGTCGCATGGCTTTAAGTCAATGGCCCGTTACCGGCATAATCATCCTGGCATTTCTTACGGTGATGACCGGTTCATGTGAACCGACCGCAGTGGAATCTGTACGCGATAACATATTTGATCCGCAGAACGAAGAATTTATCCCGGCTGCGCCGACCAACATCCGGGCCGGCAGCGATGGCACGAATGTACGTGTAATCTGGACCATAAATACAGAGCATGCCGATGGTTACCTGATAGAAAAGTCAATTAACAGCACCGTCGATTTCCAGGAAATAGCCAGGGCAGCTCCCGATGAAGACCGGTTCATTGACGAAAGCGGCCGCTTCGGCGTACCGACACTGTACAGGGTAACGTCGTTTGTTATTCGCGATGGTGTTTTTAAAGCCCATCCAACCAGCCCTGTCGGATTGCAGACCAGGGCTACATTTGTGGTTTTACCGCATGAAATTGCGGCCGATGGGTCCGGCATTGAAATTCACTGGCGCCACTTTTTCCAATTGCACAACGGTTACCTCATCGAAGTGAAAGTGGACAGTGCGCCCGGGTGGGAATTGCACACGAACTACCGGCACAATGTAGCGGAAGATAATTCTTACAGTTACTGGTATCCGCTCGATGGGTCGGAAGAGACCATACAGTTTCGTGTATCACCCTATTTTGATACTGATGATGGTTATACAATTATTGCAGGATATCTTTTCCCTATAGTATCGCTGCCATGAAACATATCAACACCGGGCATGGAGTAAGCCAAAAACGCATGCCGGCATGCTTCAGGATGTACACCGTGCTGATATCTGTTACAGCATTTGTGTTACTAGTGCACGGTACCGCGGCAGCACAGACCGGATCCGTTGAAACACTGCCGGCTGGCATGACCGTCTGGACCGGCGATATCGTTGTACATGCGAATGCCGACTCATTTTATGTAAAGGCCGGAAGGGATGTGCACTATATCGCATCGGGCGACACGGTAAGCTTTACCGGCAGGCTCACATCCATCCGGGTAAGCGCCCGTAATTTCAGGGACGGAGTGGTTGAATTCGAGCCGTTTACCAATGCGGTCAAAACCTTGCAGATATACCTGGTACCGGCAACCGGCACCGGGCAAATGCGCGACAATCTGTTTTATTATATGCACTATGATGCCAACCTGTCGATTGCAGCCAATCCCGATACACGGCTTTATGTGGATGGCGTACAGGCAGGAACCGGGCGGGTTATGCTGAAGCTGCCACCGGGTATGTACCGTGTGCGATCCGAAGAACCCGGCGCGGGAAACCGTACACGCAGGATTGAACTCACCGATACCCGCCTGGTACATCTGAATATGCATATAC
>JAIVHB010000233.1 GCA_020201275.1 Rhodothermaceae bacterium
GTAGTACACATTGTATGTACGAAGCAGCCTGATGCCCATGGCATGCAGCAGCCGTACATCATCCTTGAGCTGCGGGATTGTCGGCTGGATGTTCCTTGTGGTATCACGATAGGCCCCGAAAGAGATGGCCCGGTAGGCATGGTCACCGAGAATCTCTTCAGCTGTTATGCGGATGGATGAAAAATCGTGTTTGCTTTGCTGATTGCACGACATAAATAGAAACCCCGCCAAAACCGGCAAGGCAGTTGTAAGTATGAGGTATTTAATTAGTTTCATTACAAATGAGTCCCGTTTCAAGCCATGTGAGTACGTTCACATCGAATGTGTCATTTCATTCAGGTCGGCTTTATGGTTGGTTTTTGTGTGGGTACAATACGGCCGGGCTAATAAATATTTCGGTTTAAATAGGATGTGAATCGCTTATATCAGATGAGTTTCACGCAGCGAAACAGTGATCTGAACCACATCACCTGTTCTCCGGAAAACAAGACCGCTGGTTTCCTGATCCACCGAGGTACCTTCGAACCGGCGTGTTGTCCCGTCTCTGAACTTGGCCTCCACTACGTCTTCACCGGCAATCCGGTAAACCACCGGCACCTGGCAGTACGAGAAGCCGAGCGCTTTTCCGGGCAGTTTAACAGACCGTGTTTCCTGGTGCAGATCCACGAATTCAAGCGTACCGGCTTCTGCCCGGAATGCCTTTAGCTTGAGCAAACGGGGACTGAAGATCAAACGGCCCTCTTCCACAAATACACCGAGTTCGCCAATGCTCACCAGGATGTCTTCTTTCACCTGGCCAGTCATACCGGGCTGCTGCGCTCCCCGGTGCTTTGGTGTATGGGAATATGGATCTGTCGGAAAGGCGCCATACACCTCCGGCGCCTTGTGGATGCCGATACCCTCACCGATCTCCTGGTAATGCTCCACGAGTCTGCTTGTAGTATGATTTGAAGCGGCATGGCCCGCCCGCACTTTATTATCAGTGTCTTCATCGCCTTCCGCTCCATCGGCGGACCATGTGCCAGTAGATCGATCCCAATCCCTCAAATGCGTAGAACGTACCAGACCGGCCCGTAAAGGCCTTGTGGTTGAACACTTCTTCAAATATGCCGAGAACGGTTTGTGCCTCCTGGTCCACCAGGTTTTTATAGTTGGACTCTTTCAGATTTTCAAGTGCGGCCTTCACATCGCGCGCATTTCTAAAATTACCGTTAAAATGATACCCGCCCAGTTCATCTTTACTTATCAGCTGCTGGTTGCCGTCGGCCACAAGTTGTTTCAGCAGTCCGGACTTGCTCACCAGCTCTTCTGGTATGTTGTTCTTCCCGAGGAACCTCGGCAGCTCTTTATTGGGATACAGCATGTAGCTGTTCTGATCTTCACGGTAGAGGGCGCTGTTACGCATGGCATCCAGAATGTTCAGCGCCTCCTCTGAACCCGGATAACCCGAGCTCAGTACAGCCACCTGGCCCTCGAGCATCTCACTCAGATGTTCAATCGGTATGCCGTCTTCGTGATAGCTCATCAGGTTGTAGGCGTGATAGAGATGGTCCGGCCTGCGGTTGGCCTCGATGGAGTGCTCCAGGTACTGTAGTGCGGTACGGATAAAACCGGTAATGCTCCTGATCTCAAGAACCGATTTTTCGCCGCTAAAGCCGTTCTCGTATATACCGGTGCGGTAGGTGCAGCCGGCGCGGCCAAGGGCATCGGTTATTTTTTTACGGTTGAGGTCGTCAATCGGACCGCCAAGCAGATCACGGTTTTCATCCAGAATTTCCGCAACCCGGTTGAAAAAGCCGGCAAGTTCATCAGACACCTGAATCTGACCGTTCTCTGAGTGCCCGATCACACCTTCGAAAAATTTGAGGAACCGCCTGAGGTAATACAGGGTGACCATTGAAACTCCATTGCCCACAAGTGCGTTGTTCGCATCGTTCCACTCCGGGCGCTGGGTGTTCATCCAGATGCCGCCCTCGGGTATGAAATTGGACATTTTCGAGAGCACCGTCGCCAGGATCTTCTCCGGGAAGTTGACCCGGTGAATCCCGCTTTTTGAGCTTCCGAGTAATGCGGCATCTGCCCCCTTCACTGCTACGCTTTCACGGATGGCCAAATCACCGGCGGTATCAAATTCGATCGTATTTTTCGGATCGGCAACGATGTTTTCGTATGGCTTTATGCGGTAGGGCACGTTGGCATACACAAAGCAGTCTTTGCCGAACATAGCCTTGAGGGCATCCGGCTCATGTTTCTGATAAAACTCCAGGAATTTGAGCAAATATATGATCTGATGATCGCCCCAGTAGCCGATATATGACCACGGATTTTCGGGCTCAATTACCTCCCAGTCGAAACCACCCTTGGTAACGCGATAGGGATTGTACCCGTCGAAGGTGGTAGCATTCAAAAATTTGAAGATCATGCCCTCAATGAAAACCGGGTAGGAGTGCACGAGCGCCTCCCAGTTCTGGAAGATGTCGCGCCAGTTACCCTGGTAATCCAGGATCTTGGAGCCGTCGATCTCGCTGTGGGTGTTGATCGAGAATCTATTCCAGGGTCGGCTTGGATCGCCGTGCCGGCGGCTGAATTTAAGTGGCAGATACTCCTTGCAAAGGCGGTAGAGATCGGGATCATCGCTGCCGTCCAGCAGTTTTGTCAGATCGTCAAGGTAGAAGGTCTCGTTTAGCGCATCGAGAAACGCGGCGTTTCTGTCGGCGACGTCTTTACTTGCATTCCTCAGATAGGAGACCACATCCTCCCTCTCCATCAGGTAATTTTCATCGAACGTACCACCCCGCATGATGTTGAATAACACGTTGGAATAGTGACGCGCAAGACCTATGATCTGCCCGTGATTCTGGTTCACGTTGGCGATGATTTTCCAGGTGCGGGTCGAATCCGGCTTCATATCCAGATCGGCAAGCAGGAAATAAGCCCCCTTCTCTCCCTTTATGTCGTTTTCATGCTCTACGGGCTGCTGTTTCCTGAAACTGTCGAGCTGCAGGGATGATAGCAGATGGCCGGATGTATCAAGGCCCAGCGACCAGGCTATGTTGGCCTTTAACGCCTCACTCGGCTCGGCTTTGTCCGAAATGATGGCGCTCAGGGCATAGATACCGAGACCGGTTTCGGCGACCAGCTCGCTGCGCTTGTAGGCATCTACCAGGTTGCTCGTGGCTGTCTGAAGATCCGGTTCCACACCGTATGGCAGCAGATTCTGGATGCCATCGAGCACCTCGATACGGCAGCCGGTGCCGGAGGTATTCATAAGCTCCGACTTCCGAACAAAACCATACAGATTGCTGGAATTCCACTGGTAACGGAACGTGAGCCCCAAATCGTGATTGATCTCCTCAAACATGACCTTATTGCCGAAAAAGCTTTTGTAAAGATTCCGGCTGATGCGGTACCTGCCGGTAAAGCGCTCGGAAAACGGTTCCCAGATCCTGGCCTCACCCTCGTTGTGCACCCTGAAGATGGTTTTGCTGCCCGTGATGTCGGCAGATTCGGTGATTTTGTCGTCGGTGTAGTAGGGAAACAGAGCGAAATGACTGTTCTTACGCCCTGCCGTGAGTCCGCCGTTGCTCGAAATGAACAGCCAGTGGTTGGAATCACTTACCACGCTCATGAAAAACGGGCGCATCCTGTCGTGGTCGGCTATTTTGAACCAGGCTTCCCTGTCGATGGTGGTTGTTTGTATGGCCAATGTCTTGGGTAGTTAAAAGTCAGGGTTGGGGATGTTTTTTGCCCGCTCGTAAGCTTCTTCAAGTGAAATCGCACTGAAAAAATCTTCGAGGGTTTCAAGGGATGCATCAGGAGCATAGGGGTCGAACCGGTGTGCCTCCTTAATTACATAGTAAGCCGCCCGGGGGTAGAGTTTATTAACCCCGCCCGGCTGAGCAGGTCCTTTGGCCATGATGCCGAACCACTCCTCGTTCATATTGTTTTCACCTTCAACATGGTCGCATTCATAGCCTCCGTTAGCCCAGGTCGACTCGGTATTGTGTACATCCAGATCGTAGGTCTGTCCGTATTTCCACCAGCCGTCGCTGGACTGGAAGGTGAACCCGCCGATTGAGTTACCAGCCTTGCCCATACCGGCAGCGTAGGCGTAAATCTCTTTCCAGTTGCCGTGTTTATAGTAAGCCTGGCACAGCTGGTCTTCCTCGTCGGCACGCGCATTCCAGGCATCAGCACCAAACTCGGTGAGCAGCACAGGTTTGCCGTATTCGTTTTTCACGCGATCGTAGAAATCGGTGAACGAGACGCCGCGGTACACATTGGCTCCGAAGATGTCGATATCCGGAACCTCCTCAACAATGATGTCGAAAAAGAGCAGATCACCATTTGCAATTGCAACCGGACGATCGGGATCGATTTCTTTCACAGCCAGTGCTCCCCGGTTGAACAGCTGGTACATGTGGCGGGCACGGATCGTCGAGTTACGATCAGCAAAGGGGATGTCTTCAGTTTCGGGTCCATCCCAGAACAGGCCGTAGTTGTTCTCATTGCCGAGCAGATACAGCAAAAGACCCCTGGTGCCTTTATACTCACGGGCCAGTTCGGTCACTTCACCGAGCAGCAGCTCAATAACCCGGGGATCGGAGTATTCGGTGTTTCCCACCCATTCGCCATCGAGCTCAAGCCCGTAGCGGCCGAACGAATGGTTCAGCATGGTGTAGATGCCAAAGTTGTCGTGGATGTATTCGATCCACTCACGCGGTATACCCGTATAGACGCGGATGGCGTTCACCCCGATATTCTGAAGATGGCCCATTTCATATGTGAGGGCATCACGGATGAATTCGGGCGACTCCTCCCAGATACTGTATTCATAGTTCGTACCGATGGGGTAATAGTCCCAGTTCATGCCGTTTACCATGAAGGGCTCTCCGTCCACAATAAGCATCCAGCCGTCCTGATTTTCCCGAACTTCCACAACGTTTGTCGGTGCCGTTGCGCAAGACTGTGAAGTTACCAGCAGGCACATAAATAGCATTACCTGTTTGATGTTATTCATTTCGATCGTGTTCAATAATTTCCATTCATTTCCCGCCCATGATCAGTACGGCTATCAACAACAGAAAGCGCTTTTAAATTATAATCCGCACCTCATTAATGCAATTTTTTTTCACTTTTTATGAAATATTTTTATTCCCCCACCATAATCCTGCCGTTTTCCCGCTCCATTACCATGAACTCATATTCCGATGTTTCTTATGATCCCGAAAAAAAAGAGTAAACGTCAATTCATTACATTCTAATTCAATACGCGTTTATAATGATTATTGAAGTTATTGATGCTCTAGCCATTAAAACGAGACAATGGTCAAAAATAAAGTCTGCTACTGGCTTATACGATTGTGCAAAATTTTTCATCGCAGGTCACATCAGCTGTGCTCCATGTGAATTTGAAGCAAATTATTTCCCTCATGCTGAAAATATTTGCATATATACAAATTGTCCAATATGCCCGAATGCGATGTAACAACAACTTCGTATCACCGATTTGGCAACATCCCTTCTTCCTGTTATTTTCGATAATTATCAATAGCTAATCACAGCAGATACGACTTAGCCATACATACCCTTAGTCAGTTCAAATGATATCAATCAGCTCTGATGATTTAACGAGAATTGCCGAAGACCTCCTGACTGGTATGCGGGTATTCGTCCACAAGCAAACGGTTGAAATCATTATCGTACCAAACGAAATGAATCTGACCTATGCAGATCCCGAAATTTGGGAAACTGAACTAAACCTCCTCGAAAATTATCGCTTTGATTACCTCGAAATTGACGCCATGAACTCCAAACAGTCGTTTGAGGTAATGGAAGACTTTGCCGGGAATTTGGTGGAAAACAGGGTTCTTCGGGTTGGACTGCTGAATGCACTGAACTGTAAAAAGCCGTTTAGAGAGTTCAAATATGTGATTGATAACGCAGGGAAATACCGGGAACAATGGTTCAGTTTCAGACTCGAAAAAACAATGGACTTTGTAAAAAAACAGTTAGCCAATATGAATAGACATTAGGGGCCTATCCTTTGATCTTTGGTTATAGTTTCGTTTA
>JAIVHB010000234.1 GCA_020201275.1 Rhodothermaceae bacterium
CGCATACGGTTCATCCGGAAATAGAGCGTAATCGATAGAATTGCTGCCATACTCATTTCTGGCATAAACACGCAACGATTTTTGAGGTACGCCTCTCGACCATCCCCCATGAATTCTCAATCCTGCATTCTGAGCAAAACCAGCAGATCCATCCGTTTCAAAAAATTCCAGGGATGCTTCCCTTTCCCATTCAATGCCCCGTTGATCATAATTCAATTCAGATTGCGTACCCGGAACGTAGATTCCGGACTCATTGCTGAAAAAGTTCACACTGTCGGTGGCAATTGAAAATACCGGCAGTGAAAATGTAAGGTTGCCCCCGGGAAATACAAAGAACGTGCGTGTATGCAGAGCGGGATGTGAACCCGGCTTCCCGGCTTTAACACGCAAAACCGTGGCTTTTTTAATGTTTTCCAGCGGTTCTTTCCATACCCTTGAATCGTCCGACAGATTATTCGTTGGTATGCCCGACAACCGGTAAGGCTCCGGAGATCGGTCAAAGATGGGGATCGGGCCATTGTATACCGACGATTGTTCATCGGGTTCAGAACCGTCCAGGGTATAATAAATGATCACATCGCGGTCAGAATGTGTTAATTCCAGTTCAAATAAACCGGTATGGAAACCGGCATCATGTGAAAACCGAACCGGATCCAGGTATCGGTTGAATGATTCTGATACATTTGGTGCATGCGGTGTTGGTTGTGAGAAAAAGATCCACGATCCGGTTCCATCGGGCTTCCGGCCGTACGAATAATCGGTTTGGATTTGAACTTGCGAAACAATGTCAACCGTTTTTCCATCGGGTTCTGTGAGTACAACCTCTTCCCCTGCCGCTGATATGGCAAAGCCGGTATGCATCTCATCGCCTGGCTTTCTCCCTTCTTTGTTGGATGCCCAAACCAGCATAAATTCACCCGGATCGATAGTTGTATCCGGAAAAACCCATTTAAACGGACGGTTCACATTATCAGACAGACCATAACGATGCAGATTAACGGCATTTTCTCCATAGTTATACAGTTCAATCCAGTCGGGGTAATCACCGTCCTCGTCAGTATTTACCCTGCTGTTCGATGCAACGATCTCATTTATGACAAGCCCATCGATGCCTTCATCCGGCTCATTACAAGCCGATATCACAAGAACTGCGAACAGCATCACAACTAAATTGATATGTAAATAACAGAACCTGTTCATGTGCCGGTTTTGGTGATAACTTGCAATTGAATCCAAATGTAAGAAATGTTCGGTTAAACCTGTGATGATAGCCTTACAATCCGGTTACTCTATCCGTTCGATCACCTCACCGCATCCAAGCATGGTTTCGGGCAGATACGGATTCCGGATCTGCTCCTCACCGCTCAGCCAGAATGCGCCCTCATCGCCGAATGCCATCGGGCAGTACTGCTGGTACACCACGCCCTCAATGCCGAACGATTTTACGGTTACCACCATCAGATCGGATAGATACCGGAATTCAGCCCTCAGCGTTTCGATATCGCCGGATGCGGCCATCGGACGCAGATGCCCCTGCAGATTGTTCCAGGCCTGCATCCATGCCGTATGGGCATCGCCGTCGAGACGGTGTTCGCCGATCGCATCGAGCTTCTGCTTCGCTTCGGATGATTTCTGCCGTGCCTCCCCGAAATCTGATGCAACAAGCGCATCCTTCAGCTCGAGATAGGTCTGTACCAGCCCGGTTACTTCAACCCTGAAATCATTGGGGATGCGGGCGCTGTGATCGATGATCTCCATCTGCCTGTCCGAACCCTCACGGCCCGGCCTGTCCTGCATCTGTCCGTGGTCATGAACGGGTACGGCCCCGGCGCCCGGAGTGCGGTTCATCATACTGAAGCGGTCGGCCAGCTGCATCTCGCTGTCGATGCGGAAGGCGCCGTTGAACACCACCAGTTCGCCCTCTTCCAGCCCGTTTTCTATAACGTAAAAGTCACCTGAGCGCATGCCCAGTACTACCTCACGGACCTGGAAACGGGGTACATCCGCCGTCGGGTCTTTAACGTAAACCAGCGAGCGCGGACCCGTCCAGAGCACCGCCGTGGCCGGCACCATCATTTCCCTTCCGGGTATCGCGGCGCTGACCGTGGCATTCACGAGCATCTCGGGACGCAGGCTTCCGTCGGGGTTTCTCACATCGGCGCGCACACGTGCAGTGCGTGTCTCCGGATCAAGAACGGGATCGATGAAATTCACCGTCGCCTCATAGGTCCGGCCGGGATTGGACCGGGTTCTGAACTGCACACTGTTGCCTGCTGCGATCCAGGCAAGGTCTTCTTCGTAGGCGTCGAGGGTTACCCAAAGGCGGTCGAGCCCGGCCACTTCATAGATGACAGTACCCTGCTCCACATACTGTTCGGGCTGAACATTCCGTGCGGTGACGAACCCGTTGGCAGGCGAAAGGATTTCAAGGTTGGTCTGCACCTCACCGCGGTCGATAATGGCCTGTACCTGCTCGTCGCTGAACTCCCAGAGCTCGAACTTGCGCAGGGCCGACCGGTACAGGGCGGGATTGCTCTGCCTCACGCGGGCCGCCTCGAGCAGCTCCCGCTGGGCACTCACCAGTTCCGGCGAATAGATGGTAGCCATAACCTCGCCCCTGCGGATGGGCGCGCCCGTAAAATCGATTTTCACATCGCGGATGCGCCCGCCAAAGTGGGTGGTCACATAGCTTGTGCGGCGCTCATCAACGGTGATCCGGCCCGGCAGCTGCATTTCACGGCTTGGGTTATCAACGATTACCGGTGTGGTCTGAATATTGGCCAGCCTCATGGAGGCTTCGGTCATCACCATGGTGTAGTCGTCCTCCCGCGCTTCGGAGGAGACCGGAATCAGGGCCATGCCGCAGATTGGGCATGAGCCCGGCTCATCGCTGCGCACCGACGGGTGCATGGAACAGGTCCAAACCTGCCCCGCCTCCGCAGATGCCCCATGATCATGCCCCGCATGCGGATCGCTGTGACCGGAGCCGCCGAACAGCAACCATCCCAGTAATACACCGGTTAGCAAGAGCCCGAATCCTGTAAGTAGTAGTTTTTGTGTAGTAGTCATAGTTTTATAAATTAAATGTAAACGTCATTCTGAGCGCAACGCCCCCACCGTCATGCAACGCCCCCACCGTCATGGTGAGCGCAGAGAGGAGCGCAGCGACGAACGAAGTCGAACCACGTCGTGAGATGCAATCCGCGAAAATGATTGAACTGCTGTATAAATCGTGCTCTTAAGCACCTAAGGCCCCGTGGTGACGGGGCCACGCCCTTCGACTTCGC
>JAIVHB010000102.1 GCA_020201275.1 Rhodothermaceae bacterium
TACCGGGATAGTCTATAGAACATATTAGAGGTATAAATACTGATGAACAGTAGAATGAACATATTCCTTTTAACATTATTATTCCCGGGGATACTATTTTTGGATGGATGTTCAGTGGGTGCTACCGTTACCGTCAGTGCCCAAAAAGTACACTACCCTGTTTCCTTTACAGACAGTTTCTACAGCCCGGATAATCAGCTTGTACTTCGCGGTCAATATGAAGCACTTAAAGATTTCAGTTTCACTTTTACAAAATGGGGTGTTTCTTCGTGGATTGAAATCAGAAACAGTGAGGATATTTCCAGGAGGCTTAACCAGATTATTGAGAATGAAAATGGTGATGCCATCACCAACCTGAAAATCTCTGTAAATAATCCTCCCGTCAGAAATTGGGTGCTTTGGTTTTCTAAGGTTATTACAATCACATCTGCAGCTATATTTACGTTACTGGCTTTATCAGAATCAGATCACCAACCTAAATACATGGCCATTGCTGCTGGCTCGGTCATTGTTGCGCTTTTTACTCCAGCAGTTGTTGATATCAAAGTTGAGGGCACGGTTATACAATTCACTAATTAAGGACTTTACAAAGTGGGATTCGTAACTCCTTCTAATCGGAATAGGCGTGACACCGGCTGATATCAGCACGTAACGTTAGACAGGGGAACAGTCTACTCGTGGGTATCCCTGTTCGCAATCTTACGCGTGTGTTTGGCCCTATGCTTTCCGGTCAGGCTTCTGCTCTCTGTTTCATAGTTGTCGAGAATTTTTTTCAGCTGTTTTACAGATTCCTGTGGGTATTCACCTGGCGCCCCGTTTATTATCCACCGCACTGCCGAGGCCAGCGCTGCCAGTTCGTAGGACTGGAGCGTAACCTGCAGTACAGCGGATTTGACTCGTTTGATTTTCATGGCAATTCTACTATTTGCTGTGGTTAACCCTGCATTAATAGACCGATATTTTCATGTAGAAATTATCTGATTGTCTGCTGTAAGGCGGAATTGTACCCCTTTCTGTTGAACCGCTTCAGGTTAACTGTCTCTTCTTATAATGCAAAATCTGCATCACATCAGCAATAGCCCATAAAAATGTGATACACGGCAAGTGGAAAAAGCACCGCTTATTGATGTTCAGATAATCCGTCACGGGCGCTCCGATTTTTTCAGCGTGTTTTCTGATGATATCTTCATTCGTAGCAATGTAAATACAATGCGTTTTGTCCTTGCTTATATAACTGTGTTGCCATTGTATGTCTGTACCCAGCTCCTGAAGGGCACGGTTTGAATTGAGGGCTGCTGCTTTGGTATCCCGATCTGAAAGGCTTTCAACACCGGGTATTTTACGTTCTATTACGTACATGGGCATAGTTTATCTCCATTTTCGGGTATTTGTGATCAATTTTAAGTCGCCAATCCATCGTTTTAATACAACCGGATGCTTTACCATACGTTTTAAATTAATTGTATAATTAGTTATAAACAGTTGTACATTATTCGGATAGGACAGAAATTTCGTTCTGCGTTTGATTCGGATCCAAGATACTGTTGGCAATAGTGCTGATTGTTTATTTATTTGATACAGTACTGAAGCTGATGCCTGGGAATTCAGCTTACCGCTTATCGTATAAAGCGGGAAAAATGACGATACTCTATCAATCATTTCCGAAATATAATCGGTATTGTTGTTGTGATATTTGGTCAGAGGGTTTAAAAAAATGCCGGAGAGGATGAATCATGGATACATCCCGGATTACACGACTACTGAAGGCGCACGCCTCCGGTGATCAAAAAGCACTTGATGAGCTGATACCGCTGGTATACAGTGAAATGCATGCTATTGCCAGGGGCAGGTTAACAGGTGAGCGTCCGGATCACACGTTCAGTGCCACGGCCCTTGTACATGAAGCATATCTGAAGCTGATAGACTTCAACAGGATCGACTGGCAAAACCGGTACCATTTTTTCGGGATGGCATCACAGGTCATGCGAAATATACTGGTGGATTACGCCGTAAAACGCCAGGTTCAAAAACGCGGGGGAAAAAGAAACCGGGTTACCCTCGAGGAAGGTCACCTGAATGAGGAGATGGGCCTTGACGACATTATATCGGTTGATCATGCACTGAAACGCCTTGAGAAGCTGGATGAACGGCAGGCCAGGGTTGTTGTTTGCCGTTTCTTTGGCGGGCTCACCATCGAAGAAACAGCGAACACGCTGGGCATGTCTGAACCGACGGTTAACCGTGACTGGAAAATGGCGCGGGCATGGTTGAACCGTGAACTGAAAAGCGCATAGTTCCCGCTAAGGCCTGCCGCGCAAAGCTGAAATCTTATGAATCCACACTGGAACAAAATAAAACGTATTTTTTCGGAAGCGCTGATTCTTGAAAAGAATGAACGCGCCAGGTACCTGGAAAAAATTTGTGAAGGCGACAGCGAACTGATGAGCGAGGTGCAGTCGCTGCTTGATTCCCATGATATGCCCGGTACGATCGACCGGCCGATTGAAAATCTCCGGATGTCGGTTATTTCTAAGGCCAGAGGCAACCTGATGATTGGAAAGCTGATCGGGAAATACAAGATCATCAAAGAACTGGGGCATGGTGGTATGGGGAGTGTTTATCTGGCCGAAAGGGCGGATGGTGAGTATGTGCAGCGTACAGCCATTAAACTGCAGCATAGTCCGTTCGTATCAGAAGCACAGGTACAGGGTTTTAAAAGTGAACGACAGATACTGGCCTCCCTTGAACACGATCATATTGCCCGGCTGCTTGATGGTGGCCTTACTACTCAGGGGCAGCCGTATTATGTTATGGAATTCGTAGACGGCAAACCGATTGACGAGTACTGTGATGAAAAGCGGCTTACAATTAATGAACGACTGGAATTATTTCAGGATGTGTGCAGCGCTGTACAGTATGCACATCGCAAACTTGTGGTTCACCGGGACCTGAAACCCTCGAACATCCTTGTTGCCAATGAAGGCAGTGTGAAGCTGCTCGATTTCGGAATCGCAAAAGTACTCGGTGGCGGCGGGGATGCAGCATCAGGCAAACCATCAGATGAGGTACGGCCAGGATGGCAGGGATTCCAGCCCCTTACGCCATCATATGCGAGTCCGGAACAGGTACTTGGTTTAACGATCACCACAGCTTCCGACATCTATCAGCTTGGTGTTGTGCTGTATGAATTGCTTGTCGGGTACCGCCCGTATAAAATTGATGGCGACTCGCCGGCAGAACTGGAGCGGGTTGTTTGTTCTTCTGACCCGGAAAGTCCCTCGAACCGGCTGCAACATGGTGATCAGTCTTGTCTTACAGAGTCATCAGAACTTGCAAAGATCAGTGAAGCCCGGAAAACGGGGATCAGTCAGCTGCACAGGCTGTTGCGCGGGGATCTTGATGTCATCATAATGAAGGCGATACACAAAAAACCCGACTGCCGTTATGATTCAGCGGATCAACTGTCGGGTGATATAAAAAGGTATCTGGAGAAAAAACCGGTTCTGGCACACTCACAATCAAAACTATACCGGGCTCAAAAATATGTGCTCCGCAACCCGTTTGAAATAACGGCAATGTTGCTGATATCCCTGCTGGTTGCCGGGTATTTGATCACCATTACCTGGCAAACGCAGAAAACACATGAAGCCCTTGCCCAGGCACAGCGGGAAGCAGACAAGTCGGCCCAGGTGGTTGAGTTTATGCTGGGCATGTTCAGGGCGGGCGATCCCCGTGCAAATCGCGGAGATCGGGTTACCGCCGGAGAGCTGATTGAGCGCGGACTCAGTGAAGCCAACCGGCTTGACAACAGACCGGAGCTGCAGGCAAACATGTACAATGTTATCGGGAAGGTTTATACCGGACTCGGACGTTACAACGATGCCGTTGTAAGCCTGGAAAAAGCGGTTGAAATCCAACACGGATATGCCGGTAGTACGGGTACAGAAATCGCCCGTTACATGAACGATCTTGCCGTGGCACTAACACGGCAGGGAAAATACGGGGAAGCATACACCATGTACAGGGAATCCCTCGACATCCTCATTGAACAGTACGGTGAAATACATCCTGAAATAGCAAATACATTGGATTTGATGGGATCCTGGATACCGGTAACCGGTTTTGATGAAGCCAAAGACATTCGGTACAGGGTACTCGAAATAAGGAAAGAGCTCAATGGCGAAAACCACCTGCTCACAGCCGATGCCTACATGAAAGTCGGGCAGATAGAGCGCAGCATGGCCGAGCCGGAAA
>JAIVHB010000235.1 GCA_020201275.1 Rhodothermaceae bacterium
AATGGGGATGGTTATCGCAGGATTTTGATTCGTATTAATACAGAATACTGTATCAGAATTGTAAAGGAACGAATCCCGGCGGTATCAAACAACAGAAAAAAAGCCTGTGAGCCCGGTTGGTGAAAATACCGGGATCACAGGCTTGCGAATTCAGGGAACTCGTCTAATCGGTTATAGCGAGTGTACAAATCAGGATGGCGACAGGAGCTGTGATTGCAAAATCATTTGCACGAAATAGGTTGGACGTTTTCGTAATCAGATTGAATCTGCATTATACTGGTCAGTCCAGTCGGTAACGGGTTTGGCTCAGCGAAATGGAAATGATGGAAGGATCTGCCGCAATCTGGCGTATGCTTTCGGCAGTGGCTGTGGCAGTTACGATTGTGTTGACCACAGTCTGTACATCAACAGAATGTTCTTTCAGCATATCAAGGATTTTCTCATCAGCGGGTTTATCGAGCTGGATCAGAATTGCGATCTCCTCATTGCTGCCCGCCTGATCCACATTATCCAGCTTCAGGCGCAATGAGATATCCATTTTGTTTGTGATTGTGTGGTCCGGTGCAGGTTGTTGGTTTTGATTTCCGGTACATCCCGGAATGAAGCAGGAGAAAAGCAGCAGCAGGAATAGTGATGGCAGACAGGCATTTTTCATAATCATGGGTTCCTTTGTTGTTAAATGATTCACTTTTACATCTACTCGTACTGTGTTTTGGTACTGTGAAAGTGGGAAAATGTATTGATAATTCCGGGTTACTATTTAACATGCCAAGCCCATGATAAAATTGATGATTTCAGGTTCCATGCTTTCAGCCAACAGGCCAGATCTTTATATGGTTATATGATACTACTTATTTGAGCAGCATCATCTTTCCGGTCGAGCTATATTCACCTGCCTGCAGGCGGTAGATGTACATTCCGCTAGTTTGAGATGATGCATCAAATGTAACGGTGTGATGCCCCGCTGATAGGGTTTCGTTCACCAAAACCGCCACCAGCTGACCGGTTATCGTGTAAACCCTGAGCTTGACCGGTACCATTTCGGGCAGTTCAAACCGTATGTTCGTGGATGGGTTGAACGGATTGGGATAATTCTGATGGAGCTCGAACAGTTTCGGAATGCCGGTGCCCTGCTCAACAACAGAAACAGTACCGCCCGTGCCAACAGCCTGCTCCCGGAAAAATGCGACACGGTTGGCCGGTAACTCGGATACGTTAAAAAATTGCCCCCCCACTACAAGAACCCGGTCATCGGCCGTTGTCCAGTCGGCCATGGCATTAACGAAGCCGCCGGTGCCGAAGGCCTGGGAGTCAGCCCTGAAGAGACGTTGCCACTGTTCTCCGTCCCAGCGGGCAATGCGATTTACCGTGAATGAAGGCATGACCGATACAAACTGTCCGCCCGCATAGAGGAAATCTCCTTTTTGCCCACCGCTGATAACAAGATCCTCGACCGGAGCGCTGAATCCACCGCCAACAGGTGCCCAGGCGTTTCCATCCCAGGCAGCCATGAAACGGGCTTCCACGCCCCCGGCTTCACCGAACTGACCACCTGCATAGAGTTTTTCACCTGAACCGTCATCCCAGACGACCAGGGATTTGATAGCAGGTATGTTCAGGCCGGAAGCGCCTGTGGCCATGCCTCCGCCCACATCCTCAAATACATCTCCCCGAAGCCTGCTCACATAGGGGGTACTTACACCGCCCGATGTGGTGAAATTACCCCCGAGATATAGCGCTTCACCGGAACCATCGTCCCATACCGCCATGGCCGATACGGGCCCGTTTACACCCGATCCGATGGGATCCCAACGGTCGGTTTCGGTATTCCATCGGGCTATCCGGTTCACGGACCTGCTACCGATGAAGGTGAAGTTTCCACCCACGTACAGTGTTGGCCCGGTACCGTTATCATAGACCGTCCAGCTGCTTACCGCTCCGCCTCCGGTTATGCCGGCATTTTCCCATTCTTCGCCGTTCAAGCGGAACAGCCCGCTAAAGAGTACTGAAGCGTGCAGAACGGGCCCGTCTCCATAATCGTACTCAAACATCAGTATTGCATCTGAAGCGAAACCATCACCAATGGTCTCCCAGGCCGATCCGTCGAAGCGGACAATCCTGTTCGCCTGCACTCCATTGATTTCGGTGAAGTTTCCCCCCAGATACAGATAGTCGCTGTTCCCGTAGGCCGCCCTCACATAGCCTGTGGATGTGACTCCCGGTTGTCCGGGTGAGTTATCCCACTGGGCCACAGCCCCGGTAGTAATAAATGTGCTTACCAGGCATACAATACCCACGATCCCCGGAAGGGTTGAATGTTTAACCATTTGTTTTCCTTTATGTTTACCTTGTTAATACCGGGTCAGTCAGACCCGGCTTATTTTACATACCTGCTACGGCAGCCAATGTACTGCTTATGATCAGGAATACAAGGGGGTTGGGAATAAATTTTGTTCAGGCAGGTAAAACTGTCAGAACCCGACCACCAGCTGCAGCATATAATGCCGGCCCGCCTGCGGATAGTAGTAGTTGAAATACTGCGTTTCATCCCCCGCGATGTAACCGAAGGTATAGCCGTTCGACTCGTAGAGGTTGTTCAGCACATTGTTCACCTGCAGCGACAGCCTTATGTCACGCACGTGGGTTAGCGCGCCCAGGCTGTAGCCGAGCAACACATCATTAACCAGGTAGGGATCTAGCGACCGCGATGCCGACTGCGTGTTGTCGAGGTACTGGCGCGATACGTATTTCGACTGCAACTCGGCGCTAAACCCGCGGCGGGCGACCCGGAGAATCGATGCCCCGATAAAAGAGGGCGAAAATGCGATATCAACATCCCGGTGTATGATCTCATCCTGGCGGAATACCGCCACATCGTAGTTGTCGAGGTACTCGGTATATTCAGGGATCTTGTTCCGGCTAAGCGTCGCATTTCCCGACCACTGCAGCCAGTCGGTGAACATCACGCCGCCCTCAGCTTCGATGCCCGTACGGTAACTTTCGGACACATTGGTGCGGATGTACGCGCCCACATCGTTGATCTCGCCGGTCAGGATCAGCTGGTTGTCGTATCGCATCAGGTAGTAGTTCAGGCCCAGGTAGAAACGGCCGAAATCGCCACGGTATCCCGCCTCCACATTGAAGAGGGTTTCATGCTGCGGACGGCTTCCGGGTGTGGCCCTTGTGTAGTCGCGGCGGGTGGGCTCCTTGTTTCCTATACTGTAGGAGGCATACAGCCGGTGTTCATCGTTCAGGCGGTACACG
>JAIVHB010000160.1 GCA_020201275.1 Rhodothermaceae bacterium
GTATAAGCCAGTGCGTGAGTTGGCGGGTTTCTGAAGATAATCGGTGTGATAGCTCAGCTCATCAAGGGCCAGGCCGGTCGATTTTGCTTTTCCAGCCATCCATTCCAGGGCGATATCTGAAAGACCGGTTGTGGTATACCCGCCGCCCACGTTTGAGTGAACCCCGATGAACCAGACCTGCTCCATGGTCTGATGGGTATCCGCGGGATCTTTCTCCCAAAGTGCGGCCTGAAAGTGGCGTCTTTTTTCGTCGATGGCCACGGCATGGTATGCATGTTTCACTTTTGAACTGAGCTTGTGATCGTGGAAACTGTGGCGTTTTGTAAATATGCCGTTCAGCATGAGGGGATTACCCAGCGCCCCGACGGTATCCCACACACCCATAAACGTTACAGGTATCAGATCACACACCGAATAGGTTTTCCGGAACATGGTGGCCTCAATCATCCTGGGATGGGTATCAAAGCGGCGGGAACTGTAGATGCCGAAAGCCTGACCGACTTTGTCGCCGGCATTTCTGTGCAGGATACCGCAATTGCGAATCATGCCGGCAAGAGATCGCACCGTGAACGCGCCCCGGCTGAACCCGAACAGGTAGATTTCGTCGCCGGGTTCATAATTACATATCAGGAACCGGTAGGCGTTAAGCATGTTATCTGCCAGCCCCCGGCCAGTGGCCCCATCGATTATCCTGCGGATGCGGTTGCCCCTGGTGCCAACCCCCTTGTCATAGTACATCATCTGTCGGGCACCGTCGGCACCTTCCGGAAGAATGGCTCTGGCGATTTTCACCACATTGGTCATTACCGGCTGCCCCCCGAACTCGGTATCGGGTGCATTCCAGGTACCGTCGCAGCAGATTATAATACGTTTCATAACCTTAACCCTGTCTGTTTAACCACTTCTTATTTCATGTTCTCTGAGCTGGTGTATACCGTTTTACCGCCCACCATGGTTCGCACGATTTGTGCATCACGGATTTGTACCGGATCGGTCTCAATCAGGTTCCGGTCGATAAACACAAGGTCGGCCAGTTTACCGGGTTCAATCGTACCTTTCAGTTCTTCCTCGAACGAGGCATAAGCGCCCTCACGTGTATAAAACCCGAGCGCTTCCTCCACAGTGATCTTCTGTTCCGGAACCCAGCCATCAGGGTTGGCTCCATCGAGGGTGCTGCGGGTTACAGCTGCGTAGATACCCTCGAGCGGGGTTGGCGGAGCCACAAACCAGTCGCTGCCAAAGGCAATATGAGCGTTGGCATCGGCCAGTGAGCGGAAGGCATAGGTGGTTGCGATGCGGTCGCCGATGTAGCGCCCGGCCCACCGCCCGTCGTCGATGGCATGATACGGCTGCATGCTGGCGATCACACCGAGTTCGGCAAACCGGGAGATGTCTTCAGGGGCGATGTGCTGGGCATGCTCAATGCGGAACCGGCGGTCGCGCGGACCATTCTCTTCGGCAACCTGTTCAAATATATTGAGCAGCTCACGAATGGCCAGATCACCGATGGCATGAATGAACCCCTTTACACCACCTGTACGAAGCCACTCGTCGCCGGATCCGCGGGTACGAATCCGGTCGGCCGCTTCCTGCCAGCGGATGAGCGGCATGGAGGCGTAAATACGGGTGATGAGTTCGCCGGAGGTATGAAAACGGTCGAAAACGTCCATGGTGCCATTCACATCATGCACGGATGTCACCCCCTGCGCGGCAACATAGTACATGGCCGATCTTAGGGCTGCATCCTCCTGCACGGCCGTTGGCGGGGGTACCACCCTGCTTACCGGATTCATGGCATTGTCTTTGAGGATGCCGGTCAGGCGTCCATTACTGTCGCGAACAATGTCGCCCCCGGGTGTGTCCAGTGCGGAATCGTTCAGGCCGGCAGCCCTGAGGGCAGCGGAATTGGCCAGGGCCATGTGCCCGTCGAGGCGGTTCACCCACACCGGATGGTCGGGAGTATGGCGGTCTATCCACTGCCGGTCGGGCAATTCACCGCCCCAGTTTTCATGATCCCAGTCGCCGCCGGTTATCCAGGTGCCGGCCGGCAATGTGGCAGCAAAATCGCGGATGCGCTCTGCGAACTCTTCCGGCGAAGTGGCATCAAGCAACTGTACCGACGACAGACGGAAACCGCCGGTAAGAAAGTGGATATGACTGTCGATGAACCCCGGAGTGATGAAGGCCCCGCCGGCATCCACCATTTGGGTATTGTCAGACCGGTAATGCTCCATTTCATCATCATCACCCACCGCAAGGATCCGGTCTCCAAGAATGGCGATAGCCTCGGCGCGGGGTTGTGCAGGGTTGCCTGTCCATACCACGGCATTGGTGATGATCTGGTCGGCCAAATCGGGAGATGGTGAACAGCCGGCTGTAATGATTACGAGGGAAGTGATCAGATAACCGGTGTATTTGCAGAATGATATCATGGCGATGGTATCAGGTTGGAAGTGTTGTGGAGCAGCTTGTCGGAGGGGAAATGCCCGACGGGAATATACTGCCGGGCAAGAGGGGCTGCAAATTTGGGGGTATACAATAATGGAGGTAACACCGATTGTGATGTTGGTATGCTTTTAATCAGGGAAGTACGGAACAAGCGAACAGTTGAACGGCGAAGTGGTGTGGGAGGGTGTTGGTGTTTGATGGAAAAATCGGTATGTCGGCAAATCGGTACGTCTTATGAATCGCTACGTTAAACAGACCCGGCCCGGGCCGGGAGCGCACCATTTTGATATCCGATTCATGAGACGTAACGAGGTAGCGATTTTCGATCTGTTTGCTGAATCAAGATGAGACTTAAATGAAGCGTGATTTCTATTTTGAACAATCCGGCCAGTGCATGCAGATGCGGGATGCAATGATAGTTGTCTATTTAATGAGCAGCATGTGGCGGGTCAGAACATCACTGCCGGTGTATATTTGGTAGAAATACAGGCCGCTGGCAATGCCTGAAGCATCGAAGCGCACGGTATGCCAGCCCGGCGACCGGCTTTCGTCAATGAGTGTGACAACGTTTTGTCCGGTCAGGTTGTAAACCGTGAGGCGTACATCGGCCTGTTCCGGCAGAGCGAAACGGATCATGGTTTCCGGGTTAAACGGATTCGGATAGTTTTGTTCGAGTGTAAGCCGGACTGGAATTTCATCATTTTCACCGATAGAGGTTGTACAATCGTCGGAGAGACTGTCGCCGGTAAACGTCCAGCCAAATGTGTCAATAATAGACTGGCGTGCCTGTTCGGATGCACAGTAGGTGAGTCCGTTGGCCCGGAATTCAATACCGTTTTGCAGTTGTTGCTCCGACCATGCGATCAGGGTCTGATCGTAGTGATCGGTGGAAAGTGCGGTTCCCTGAAGCATTCCGCCGGCCTGCGGGTCTCTCATCAGAGTCACATTTTCGATGTTCCAGGAAGCCAGGCTCTGATCAAAAACAGAGGCATTATGAAACATGGATGCCATGGTGGTTACACTACTGACGTCCCAGCCACTCAGGTCACTATTGAATTCACGAACACCCTGAAACATCAGACGCATATTCGTAACACTGCTCACATCCCAGGTGCTGAGATCACCACTGAATGATGTGGCCCCTCTGAACATCGAATTCATATTGGTCACGTTACGGACATCCCAGCTATTCAGATCGCTGTTAAAAACTATCGCTCCCTCAAACATGAAACCCATGTTGGTCACATTACTGACATTCCAACCACTCAGGTCGCTGGTAAACGAGGATGCCCCCTGAAACATCAATCGCATATTCGTAACGTTACTCACATCCCAGGTACTGAGATCACTATTGAATGAGTTGGCATCTCTGAACATCGAATCCATGTCGGTCACATTACTAACATCCCAGCCGCTCAGATCACTGGTGAACGATCCGGCTCCGGAAAACATGGAACTCAGATTGCTCGCATTGCTCACATCCCAGCCACTCAGATCGCTGGTGAACGAACCGGCACCGGTAAACATGTTCAGAATTCTTGTTGCATTGCTCACATCCCAGCCGCTCAGATCACTGGTGAACGATCCGGCTCCGGAAAACATGTATCCAAAATTGGTCACATTGCTCACATCCCAGCCGCTAAGATCGCTGTTGAACGAACCGGCTCCGGCAAACATGGTTTGCATGTCTGTCACATTACTCACATTCCAGCTGCTCAGGTCACTATCAAATGTGCCTGCCAACCAAAACATTGCACCCAGGGTGGTTACATTGGACACATCCCAACCGCTAAAGTCCCCTGTTAAGGATTCCGCACGCATAAACATTTGAAACATGTCTTCAACTTGCGAAAGATCAGGTACATCTGTTGCCGATATAACAAGATTGGAAGCATTCATGAAAGCGGACTGCATGGTGGTCCAGACTATATTGCCCCACTGTTCCACATCCAGAATTTTTTTCTCGTCCCCGCCACCATGAACAGTGTACAACCCGAAATGGATACGGGTAAAGTCTCCACTTATGGCAACCCGGTATATACCTGGCGATGGAAAGGTAACTGTGTGTTCGTCTGTGCCGGTTTCGCTGCCGAAATTATCCGGATTATCCACTTCCTGCCAGCTGATCTGATAACCGGTACCCTCACCGGGAATGGTAATCTGATTGTCGTCCGAAACTCCCTCGTTATCGGTTTTCCAGATGGTGATGAAGAGGGTATTGTTCCCCTCCTGAGCCGTAACCGTACACGTGATTACGGCAACAATTAACAGCGCCAATGTGAATACCTTCATGTCTACCCTCCTCTTATCAGATACGCGCTTATCTATGCAAGCCTGATCCCAATTTTTCGCAACATACTACTTATGTTACATATATAGTAAATATATCGACAAAATCAATGTTTTGTTGATTCCGGCCCGATTCAAAGCTGTAATAAATACGGAAGCTGTGCGTGCAAAGACAAGTGGCTCCCCGGAATCCCGTGAGCTACGGGTATTCCGGGGATTGCACGTATTCCGGGTATTACTTGATCAGCGTCATTTTTTGCGTGAGCACCTGGCTGCCGGTACGAAGTTGATAAATATAGACGCCGCTGGCCAGATTGGATGCATCCACCGATACCGAGTGCCGACCGGCCTGCTGTGAGCGCTCGCTGATGACCGGCATTACCCGGATTCCGGATATCGTGTAGATATCGAGGGAGACGGTGGCCGCTTCGGCAAGGTCGTATGTAATGATCGTGGACGGGTTGAACGGATTCGGATAGTTCTGGTGCAGAGCTGCACGGTCGGGCAGTTCGGATGTGATTTCACGGGGGTTAGATGTGCCCGTTGAGATCACATTCAGTGATGCCTCTGCCGTTTCATCATCATATTCTTCTGAGAAGGGTGCCTTATCAATGTTGATGGTGGCAATGGGAAATCCCTGGACATTCACAAATTCCACTTCTAACGACTCCAGTTTAAAAGATCCGAAATCCAGCGCTTCCGTTTTGGTAATCCGCAGCACATTGAACGTACCGCTGGGCGTGATCAGCTCTCCCCAGCCGTCAACCACAACACTCACGCTGTAATCGCTGGTAATATCGAAACCACCGCCAATAACCTGATCCTCATAGTCATAGCTCCAGGTGCTTTCAAAGGTAGCCGGAAATGCGTAGTAGACTTCCCCCGGGCGGCTGTAGATGGTCATATCCAGATCCTCCCCATCCATTACAACAGATCCGAGCGACATAAACTGATCATCATTTAAGATGTTGTATTCATATCCGATGAACTCAATTTCAACCTCTTCCCCATCAATGGTGCCCTTAAGTGTAAAACTGCTGCGGCTCACATGTGTGGCCTGCTCGAAATGGTCATCGCCCGCACCAGGCGTGCCTGCTGCAGATGAGAAGGTTTCTACCGAACCTGTTCCCGAAAATGTCTCATCATAGGTTAGCGTCGTAAAATCCCAGGTCTGGTCGGCCCCTACAATATCCAGCAGCGCAATGATATTTACTGCATCGGAACTCACCGAAGAGGTATTGGTAAACTGCCCGTTCAGAAATGCATCAAACGAGTTTTTTGTGAGTACGATCTGTGCCACAGCAGCCTGGGACAAAAACAGTGAGGCGATAGTGAATACAAAAAGGGATGTAGCAATTTTCAATATAGAATTCCGGGTTTTCATGGTGTCTGTTGTTTAGTGTTAAATGGAACCGCAGGAAACATGGAAATACTACCGTTCACTGTGTACTGTGAAATACGTACAGTGCTGTGCACAACCGGCAGTACTTTCATAAATCCAACGCTGACTGCATAAACCGAAAAGGCAAAGATGATGACCCTGTCACCAACTCGTATGATTAAACCTTTACCAGGTAACACGGAAGAGAGGATGCCACCCATTATTATCATAACCAACATCATAAATCCAAAACGTACCCTCGTCCAGCTTTACTCTGGCAATGTTTACCAAACATTTCTGAAATAAAAGGTATAGAAAAAAAACGTGATATAAATCTGTAATTACAGTGAACCGTGATAATTTTTTTTAATGGTTACATGCTTCTCGGTTAAATAACCGACAGGTTCTGTTCAAAACACCTCCTACAAACCCCATCCTTGTTAAATATTATCAAACAAGGCTCCGATAAACCGCGACATAGGTGCGCCGTGCAGCCAAATGGTGCTTTCTGAGTCCCACAGCACATACATCGAGAGTGGCCACCCGCGATTTCGGGAATGTAATGGTTTTATGTTCCGGCATTTTCATACTGCTGCCGGTCGAGCAGCTTTTGCCACTGTTCGTCGACCTGTTTCTGAATGTCGGTGAGCCCGTTCGTCGCCTCATCGCTGAACAACTGCGCAAAGCGGCCCTGGTGTTTCATGTATTCGCTTACAGCTACTGTTTCTTCCGGTACATGGGTGAGACTGAACCTGCCGTTTTCCGCTTCAAACAGAGGGAAATAGCGGGTTTCTACGGCGAGACGCGCCAGCTGTATGGAAATATCCGGGTCGTGTTTGTGGCCCGGCGGGCAGGGACCGTCGATCATAATAAAGCGGAAACCGGATGCTTTTTTTGCTTTCTCCAGCTTGGCCTGCAGATCGGTGAGGAATGCAGGCGAGGCTGTTGCGCAGTACGACAGGTTGTGGGCCTCCACAATGCCCATCAGGTTTTTTGCGGCTGTCTTCTTGCCGGCCGGATCGGTGGTGGTTTTCACGCCCTTCGGTGTGCCCGTACTCGACTGCACTCCGGTGTTCATGTAAGCGGCGTTGTTGTTGCAGATGTAGAGGATGTTCTCGCCGCGGGCAGCCGCACCCGAGAGCGCCTGCAGCCCGATGTCGAAGGTACCGCCGTCGCCGGCAAGCACCACCACGGGTGTATCCTGTTTGCCCTGCCGGTCGAGCGCGTGACGAACGCCGGTGGCGGTGGCCGCCGCGGCGGCGAACAGGGTGTGTACTACCGTACCCTTCATCAGGTTCATGGGATTCGGTCCCGAGATGATGGAGAAACAACAGGCAGGTACCACATAGACAGTTTCAGGACCCATCACATAGGAGACATATCTCGCCAGAAGCGTCCATCCACAGCCGCGGCAGCTCAGCGCCCCGCTGTAGATATTCTCTTCGTTTATTAAAAATTTGCTTGCGGGACTCATGGTTTTCCCCATTCGGTATTTAAAATTCAGTATTCAGTATTCTGTATTCCGTATTCCATATTCCGTATTCTGTATTCTGTATTCCGTATTCCGTATTCCGTATTCTGTATTCCGTATTCCGTATTCCGTATTCTGCATCACCGTCGAACCTGTGGTGAAGGCCGCAGACTTTTCCATCAGCAGTTTCCACAGCTGCTTTTGATGCTGCATCCATTCTTATTTCTATCGGTGCTTCCATTATTGCCCGTCTCATTTAATCCAGTGGACCTCTTCGGTCTGCGGTGATTCAAAATTAATTTTCAGAATGCGTTCGATGGTTTCGGGTGGCACATCGCGCCCGCCGAGCCCGGCATAAATGCCGAAAATTTTTACGGGTTTCCCGTACAGGGCCCGTTTCATCTCCTGCATCAACGCGCCCTCGTGGTCGCCCAGGAAGTTCCGGTCAATGTTGATGATGATGCAGTCTTCATCCGCCATTTCCAGTACATCAAGCACCGATTTTTTCGGGAATGGTTTGAACAGGCGGATCTTGAGCAGGCCAACATCCGGATGGTGTTCGATCACCTGCCGGGCCGTTGTGGTGATGGTGGCCATGGTTACCAGGATTCGCTTCGTGCCACTGTGGATGTTCACTGCTTCAACAGCGCCATACTCCCTGCCGAACAGTTCGCCGAATTCGTGGCCCATCTCAATGGTTTCGTCCTCAACCTGATGGATGGCATCCCAGTACTGGCGGTTGTAGGTATCGTACAGCGACGGATCGACCAGGCCGCCGAATGCTTTCGGGTGGTTCAGGTCTACCTGGTTTTCCGTAATTCTGCGGGCCGGCAGAAATGTGTCGGCCAGATCCTGATCGGGGATGTACACATTTTCGCTGGTGTGGCTCAGGTAGAACGCGTCGAGTACAACCATGACCGGCAGCCCCAGTTTTTCGGACAGTTTGTACGACTGAAGCACAGTGTCGAGCACCTCCTGGGAGCTTTCGCAGTAGTACTGCACCCAGCCGGTGTCGCGCTGCGATATGGAATCGCTCTGGTCGGCCCAGATGTTCCACGGGAACGACGGCCGGCCCACATTGCAGGCCACGATGGGCAGGCGCATATGGGCGATGGCATGCAGCACCTCGTGGGCATAGAGCAAACCCTGACCGCTGGTCGCGGTAAACACGCGCTCACCCACCAGCGATGCGCCCATCAGGGCGGCAAATACGGAATGTTCGCTCTCCATGTTCACCGATATGGCATCGAAATCTCCTCTGGCGATCATCGACGCGATCTCCTCAATGATGGTGGTTTGCGGGGTGATGGGATAGGCCGTAACGAAACTGACCCGGCTGAGCCTGACCGCTTCGGCGGCGGCTATATTTCCCTTCATCACCTTTTTGGAATGCCGGGACGGGATGCCGGCACCGGGCGGGTTTTGCTTAAGTATGGATTCAGTGGTTGTCATTGGTTTAACGGATAGTCTAAAAAATCAGTTGGTTTTGCCCTCTTCCGCAAAGGCGATGGCAGAGCAGGGACATTCCTTCACACAGATACCGCATCCTTTGCAGTAGTCGAAATTGATGCGCAGGCGGTTCTCGTCATCAATGGAAATGGCCGCGTCGGGGCAGAAATTGAGGCAGTTGCCGCAACTATAGCATTCGCCGCAGTGCAGGCAGCGGCCCGCCTCCTTCATGATGATATCCTCATCGAGACCGCCGGCCACCTCATCGAAGTTGTGGAGGAGCACATCGGGAGTTTGTACCGGTGTGGCATAGCCGGGTGTTCGCATGTAGTAACTGAAATTCATTTCGCCGGGCGTTACGGCTTTGCTGCTCTTTGCGGGTTTTACATATTCCCTGTTCTGCAGAAATGCTTCTACCTCGCCGGCCACGTCATTGCCGCTGCCGATAGCCTCTACAACTGTTCCGCCCCAGGCCATGTCGCCGGCGCAGAATACCGGCGTTCTGAAACCTGCCAGGGCGGGATCAAGCCGGCCCTGACCGGCCGATATGTTTTTGCCCGAGAATACGTATCCGTCGGGCCATTGCCCGGTGGCGGTGATGATCCGGTCGACGGCTGCCGTCATTTCGGATCCTTCGACCGGCACGGGTCGTCTGCGGCCGGATTCGTCGGGTTCGCCCATCTCCATCCGCTGCAGGGTCATTTGCAGCCGGCCATTATCTCCCTTAGCCAGTGCGACCGGGGCCGACAGGAATTCGATTGGTACGCCCTCTTTCATCGCCTCTTCCACTTCTTCTGCGATGGCGGGCATCTCGTTGCGGGTGCGCCTGTAATAGATGACCGGATCGCCACCGAGGCGAAGCACCGTTCGCGCCACATCTACAGCCGTATTACCACCGCCGATAACAGCTACACGTTCACCCCGGCCGATGCCATTCCGCCTGCCGCCGATGTTGATCTCTCTCAGGAACGTAATGCCGTCGGTCACATCCTCATCATTGCCGAGCCGCAGGCCGGACCCGATGTGTGATCCAACGGCGGTGATGATAACGGCATACGAACCCTCCAGTTCGCTCACCGTAACCTTTTTGCCGGTCACGATTTCCACCCCCTGCTGTTCGATGCGGGCAATTTCCCGGTCGAGCACATCCTCAGGCAGACGGAAGACGGGGATGCCCGAACGCATCATGCCCCCGGCCTTCGGCAGTGCCTCAAAAACGGTGACCGCGTACCCCAGGGTGCGCAGGCGCAGGGCGGCCGTAAGTCCTGCCGGGCCCGATCCCACGACGGCGATTTTTCCCGAATGAACAACAGGGACCGGCTCAAACGCCATGTGGCCAGCCTTGTCGCCGATGTACCGTTCGATCGCGCCGATATTCACCTCACCGTCCAATTCGATCCGGTTGCAGCTCTGCTGACAGAAATGGGGGCATACCCGTCCGCAGATGGCCGGGAAGGGGTTGTGTTCGTAGATAGTGCGGAAAGCCTCATCAAACTTCCCCTCCGCGGCGAGCTTCACGAACTGGCGGACCCCGGTACCGGCCGGACAGTTATCGCTGCAGGGGGCGGGGCGCTCAACGTACGATGGAGCGAATACGCGCCAGTTTCCCGTTTTGTTGACCGACATGGGCTTGTCCCAGAACGGGACCTCCGAGGTGGGCTTCTTCATCGTTGCTGCGGATTTTCCGGTTGCCTGCGGCCTGAACCCGGCATCTTTAAACCGGTAAACCTCGCCGAACGCCTGGATTGCAGCATCCACATTTGCCTCGGGTTTTACGGGCACCTCTTCGGCAATGATGTCGCGGGCCAGTTCAATATCCGCTTCGAGTATATGCAGCAGTGCTCCAACCATGGCCGCGTTTACGATAGGCAGCGACCGGCTGCCAAGTTTTCTTTCGACCGAGATACGGGTAGCAGGTACGGTATAAATATCGCGGGCCTTACCCTTGTAATACGATGGCGGTTTTTCGCTGTTGATCAGGATGATGCTGTCAATTGACAGACCGTCGAAAACGGGGGTCTGGTCGATGAGCCCCTCGTCGAACACCACCACCAGGCCGGGGTGGTAGATGTAGCTTCGGTTCAGGATTTTACCGGGGGCGATGCGCAGATAGGCCTGTATAGGTGCGCCCGTTCTTTCGACGCCGAAAAACGGGAATGCCTGCACTTCAAAATTGTAGCGGTAACTGAAAATTTTGGCAAGCATCTCAAAGGCGGTAACCATACCCTGTCCGCCCCGTGCATGCCCTCGTATTTCAACAGGTTTGCCGTGACTCAACATCTTCCTCCTGTCTTTAAGCCGGTATTTTTATTGGGTAGCCGGTTGCACTATTACAATATAATCAATTTCATAGAAATCTAATACTGATATTAGGAATTATGAGATATGAGATATGAGATATGAGACATGAGACATCAGACGACGTCCTGCTGAGCGCAGCGGAACTCTGCACTGAGCGCAACGCAGTGTAGCCGAAGGGCGGAGTGGAGCGAAGTCGAAGCACGTGGGGGCTTTTTAAAAAGCCCCCGGCCCCCGGCCCCCAGCCCCCCGGCACCCGACCCGGTTCAGCTCTCTACGGAATACTTACCCCTGTAAGCGGATTACATTCACCGGGCAGACCTGTGCGGCCTGTTCGTTGGGTTCGCGTTCGTGTTCACCCACTTCCAACCGGTACACCTCCCCTTTTGGCTTGCCACCGATCAGTACGCATTTGCCGTCGCGTTTCGACATCTGCCAGCGTTCGGGCCAGACCTCCACGCAGTAGTTGCAGCCGATGCATTTTTTTCTGAAATAGGTAATCCGCATCAGCTGCGGTCTCCCCATATGTAGACTTTGTCACCTTCATGAACCGGCTCGTCGATTGGAATCGTGCATTCCTGGCCCTTTTTACCGAATTCTGCAGGCAGATCCTCCACCCAGAGCGAGGTGATCAGGTGCTCTGCAACGCCGGTCTTTTTCCCGATGATGAGGATGGTATCACCCACTGAAACCTGGCCCGCTTTGATCCGGATATGGGCCACTTTCGCTTTGGGATAGTAGTGCAGCACTGTGCCTGCGAAGGTTTTCTCTTTGGTTGCGGCCGACCCGTGCACCGGGCTCCATTCCCCGAGCTTGCGGCCCAGGTAATACCCATCCCAGAAGCCCCGGTTGTACACTTTTTCGAGATCATTTTTCCATGCGGCAACTCTTTCCAGCGTGTAGGATCCGTCTGCCACGGCCAGGGCCGCTTCCTTGTAGCACCGCGTAACGGTTTTCACATACTCGGGCGAGCGTCCGCGGCCTTCCAGCTTCAGTACCTTCACGCCCGTGTAAAGAATGCGGTCCAGAAAATCGATGGTGCACAGGTCCTTCGGCGACATGATGTACTCGTTGTCGATCTCCAGTTCGATGCCCTCGTCGTTGGTCACGGTGTAGGCATGGCGGCAGTTCTGCTTGCACGCTCCACGGTTGGCTGATGAATTGTAAG